>CAKPIS010000020.1 GCA_934162425.1 uncultured Bacilli bacterium | reverse complement strand
AGATATAATGCACGCAAAAATAAAAGCCATTATTTTTTTCATAAACCAAAACCCTCCCTAAAAAATAATGACTTTATCTTACCACAATTTTACAATTTGTCAATAATTAAGTATTAAAAAAGCATGTTTTCACATACCTTTATATTTCAAAATCAAGCATATCATTAACCGCTATTTCGTATAAATCTTGTTCATGTTTCACTGTATCAATTAAATCATCTAATTTAATTTTTCTATATTCATAATTATTTTTTCCACTTGATTAAAACTATACGCCCCATAAAGGGGCGTACCACTTTAGTATGATTTACTGTTTTAATATTTCAATCACATTTAGTTTTATTTTTCACAAACGCACAATCGAGGATTGTGCTATATTTTTTTCTCAGAGAAGTTGCCCTTCTCTTCGGCTCTAATTTACTGTGTAAACATCATTATATGTTCCACTTCCAAGTAACTTACTTTCAGAGGATAGAGAAACTACGCCGCGAACACCAGTATAGAAATTGACAAAGTAATAGTTCAGAATGCCATCACCATTCACAAAAAACTCACGCGAAATACTACCACGGAATACATGAGGGGAGCCCGCCCAATAATAATCTCCAGTATATAAATAAAAACTATTATTTGTTTCTCCTACCGGTAATCCAGCAAAAGTTATTTCATCCGCTGATATTAATCCCACTGGATAAGATAACTTACCATTACCTTTAGCAGTTGTGGTAGTAAACTTATCACTGGCTACTGGACATATGTAATCAGGTGACACTGGACTATTCCATACTCTTCCATATGCTCCATAATAATATTCTGTGCCCGTTGAATTCCAACTTGTTAATGTTGTGTAGTTTGTTGGTGAATATGTTACATCTGAAGTTGATGCTGTTCTATCATTACAATATATTTGATCTATTATTTTGGTTCCTGTTTTATTTAAATCAGTATAATTTGCATACCAATCTTCTAAATATGTTTTTATATCACTACTTTGACTTGTTCCATGTTGCGCTCCTATTGTATACATATATCCTACATATTCTGCACTATTATAATGTTGATTAAATTTTGAATATCCAGCAGATGTTTTTCGTCCTCCGATTGGATTACCATCATCATCAAATAAATCACCACTTTCAGTTAATGTTACTTTCGTATTTTCATCTGGTGCATATGTACCAGCATATATCATTCTAATTGAATTATCCCCATTTACTCTTATTATTCTCCAGTACATATCATCACCTTTTGAGGCTATTTTAAAGCAGTTATCTAGTCCACCACAACTACTTACTAAAGAATAATTATGATTACCATCATATGTATAATATGTATCTTTTGTATACTTACCATATTTTACCCAGTTATTATCTACTGCTCCTCTAAAATAATAAGACATTCCTAAATCATCTTGTGCTTTATACATTCCTTTATCTGAGGCGGTAGTAGCTGTTGCAAAATCAGTTGATGTAAGTGTTGTCATACTTGCTGCTCCTCCATTATTAGCAAGTATTGTTTCATACCCTTTTTTAACAGTTGTACCATCTTCTGTAGAACAATTTACATTTTCTACATATATTTTACCAGTAAAAGATTTACCACTTAAAGCGTATTGATTTAAATCTAAATTATAATATCTACCAGTAACTTTCCATCTAGTGGATTGCTCAGAACCTAAACTTTTTAATGTAGCTCCAGTTACTAATGTAACTTTTGCCCCAGTTGAGGAAGTAGCATTACTCCATCCATTACTTGTGTCAAAATTAAAATTAGTTTCTGTAGCAAAATGATTATTTCCATTCATACCATTTACTTCAATAGTTATTTCTTTAGT
>CAKPIS010000019.1 GCA_934162425.1 uncultured Bacilli bacterium | reverse complement strand
AAGCATTCATCTTAGGATATTTCAAATTAATAACTAATCCTAAGATACTAGATAAAGTAATAGTACTAATACTCATACTAAATATTAATAATATATAAATAATATTAACTTTAAATACTATAAAGAATATTAATTCAGATATAATAACAAAAGGTAATTCTATGATATATGGATAAATTATCTTGGACTTAAAAATATCCCTCTCACTAATAGGCAAACTCTTCGTAATATTTATCGTCTTACCTTCTAGTGATACACTAGAAGATGTTATCGAAGTCATCAAACATGAGAATAGTACCAAGATATAATAAATAACTGGCATAGAAATATTTATATTTAACTCTTCATTACTAAGTAACATCTCTATAATACTATTTCCTTTAATACATAAAAGTATTGTTAATACTAGTACTAAAAGTAAACCAAATATCGTATTAAACATATATACTGGTGAAGAGAAATATCTCTTTAGTTCCTTCATAGTTAAAGCTTTAATAGGACTATTCTTTTTATATACTTCTTTTTTATTCTTATTCTTTCTTACTATACTCTCTTTAGAATTTGCTATTATTTTAAAATAGTATTTACCTCCTAGTAAAATAAATAAGATAAATGGAATAATATTTATTAGTAATAATTTTATAAATACTATGATATCAAACTTATCTATTAATGCAGTATAAGCTCCTACTGGGTAATATATTCTTGTTAACATATCATTAATACTAGAGGCCCTACTTGCTATCTCTTTAATAAAGTTATTTAAATTAAAACTTAAGAAAAAGATACCCATAAAGATAATACTAGATAGTATTGTTTGCATTATCTTCTTTGATTTAAATTTACTTGACACTAGTTTAACTAAATAACCTAAGATACTAGATATAACTGTAGGTATAATTGGTATTAGTATAGTCATAATAAAGGATATTATATAAAAACTTATACTAGGATGTTCAAAGTAGATATAGATAACAAAAGCTGGTAATAAGAACATTAAGTTATATATATACTGAAATAGTATTAATTTAAATATTCTAACAAATAGTATTTGACTTCTTTTTATTGGTAGTGAGAATAATAAGTCATTATCTTTACATTCAAATAGTATTCCTTGTGATTTATAGATACCTTCAATTATCGTTATAATACTAACCATAAAGATAAATAAACTAAGCATTACATAAGTTAAACCTATTTCATGTAAGGGCTTACCTATCACATAGGCATAATAACCTATTGAGTAGGCTACTACTAAGAAAAGAAATACTGGTAATAATATCTTCTTTTTAGTACTAGCATTCTTACCTACTGAATATTTAAACATATTCATATCACAGGTAAGAACAGCTTTTAATAGTGATAGTGTTTTCATTATTTTTCACCTAATTCTAAGAATACCTGCTCTAATGATTCATCACCCTTGATATCTTTCATCTTACCTACTTTAACAATAGTTCCATCTTTAATAATGGCTACTCTATCACATAGTTTTTCCGCTACATCAAGAATATGGGTAGAGAAAAATATTGTCTTACCATCCTTAGCCATATCTCGCATTATTTCTTTCATGTCATATACAGCCTTAGGATCTAAGCCGACGAATGGTTCATCCATTATTAGTACTTTAGGATTATGAGCTAAAGCCGCAATTAAAGCAACCTTTTGTTTCATACCATGAGAAAAACTTGATATATCATCATTTAATTTATCTTCTATCTCAAACATTTTAGCATACTTTAGCGTATTATCTCTTCTTATATCCTCTGGTACTTCATACATATCACATATAAAATTAATAAAATCAATTGCTTTCATATTTTCATATAAATCAGGATTATCTGGTACATAAGCCATTATT
>CAKPIS010000018.1 GCA_934162425.1 uncultured Bacilli bacterium | reverse complement strand
GGAATTGGTTATGGTATTGATAGACTTGTAATGTTATTTACAGAACAAGATTCAATTAGAGATGTAATCTTATTTCCAACAATGAAAAATATTAATAAATAATGTAAGAGCAAAAACTTTTACATTTTTTTTGTAAAATATTCGTAAAAAAGTAATGAAAAAAATTATAATAAAACTCTCACAAACCCAGTATTTATCTAGCATTGATTTTCGCAAATTATATACTTTTAAGAAAGCACATCCCCGTATTTATCCTATATCTACTATAATTTAACCATTTTTTTGAGTGATTTTCAAGTCCTTTTCCCGTAAATTGGGACCTCTATTTTCCATAAAGTATATAATTTATGAAAGAGCACCCCAGTATTTATAAGGGATGGGAGAGTTTTTATGAAAATTAATAATATAAAAATTATAGGTGTATTTGCAAGTATTTTGTTGCTAGTTATAGTAATAACAGCATCATTTGCATATTTTGGTTCATTTAATGTAAATTTAAATAATAATGTAGCAGTAAATGTAAATGCTTATAGTCCTGGAGATGCAGTATTTACATCAAATGCGACACAGTTAAATTTGCAAGTACCCGCAGCAAATATGAGTCAGCTTTTAAATGGAACTTTAGCTGCAGAAAATACTGCAACACTTTCAGTAAATTTAACTGGAGCAGAGGGTTTACTTACAACATGTACATATGATATAGTTTATGAATATGATAGTGGTTCATATATTTATGGTGGAACCGGAACAAATCACGTAAGTAAAAATGGAGATAAAGAAATAACATTACAAGTAACAAATGTAAATGGAACAAATAATTTTGCAAGTGAAAAGAATTTTGATTATGATTCAAATTGGACAAATAATAAAAGAACTCTAGTAAGTAAAGCCTCTATATCAAGTACAGGAAGCTTTACTACACAAAATATAAATATAACAGGAAAATTTTATAATTTAAATGTATCACAAGAAAGTATCGGAGGAAAAGCCTTTACAGGAAAGATATATGTAACAAATAATAGTTGTAAAACAAGTGAGATATCAACAACACCAATTACAACATTAATGGTAGCAAATAACACTGATATTTTTGATGAAAATGGTATAAGATATGAAGGGGCAGATCCAAATAATTACATATGTTTAGACAATAAAACAAGTGGCACTTGTTCAGATAGTTCATTATTATTTAGAATAATAGGTTTATTTGAAGAAGAATATTCAACTAATGGAACAACAAGTAGTGGTACAAAAAAAATATTAAAAGTAATAGATACAAATAACTATGGAGGAACAAGTGGTAAGTATTGGAATACAGCAGGAACAAATAATTGGAGTACTGCATCACTAAAAACAGAATTAAATGGAACATACTTGACTACTTTATTAGGTACCTTAAATATAAATGGTAAACTTTCTAGTGGAATAGTAAATACAAAATGGCATTTAGGGGGAGCTTCAAAAACAAATGCTAATACTTTGACTGCTGAAGGTATTTATACAGAGGAAAGAAATACAAGTGCAATATATAGTGATAATCCAGCAAGTATGTATGCAAAAGTAGGATTAATGTACCCAAGTGATTATGGCTATGCAACAGTAGGAGGATCTACAATAAATAGAGCAGGATGTAGAGCAAAAGAATTATATAATTGGGATAGTTCATCACATAGTGATTGTAAAAATAATGATTGGTTATTTACATCACAAGTAGTAAGTTGGGGATCAAATAAGACTGAATGGTTACTTTCCCCTTATTCTTCGAATTCGCTTGGTGCTGCGCATTTGAGCTCGATAGGGTATGTCTACCTCATCTTCGACCGCACCGTTGTCAGCGGCGTCGATATTGACGAGTTTGCGGTGCGCCCGACATTTTATCTAGATTCTAGTATCCTAAAAATTGTAGGTACAGGAGATGGAACTAAGGATAACGCATATCGCATTGGGTAAGTCTTATACGAGTTGTGTTGTAGTGCCCATTGTGCGTGAGTAATTTTGAAATTAAATAGGCTAATGTCTATTTTTTTTAATTTGTCATAAAATTTATTATGATTTCAATATTATGGACATTTTTAATTGTTATAGGAATTTTATATAGTTTTTTAACTGGAAATATAAA
>CAKPIS010000017.1 GCA_934162425.1 uncultured Bacilli bacterium | reverse complement strand
ATATAATTGTTATAGTAAAGGGTGTAAGATATGAATAAAATATATATGACTTTTTTAACGGAAATGTCATCATTATCAGACTACAAAAGTGGGATGACAACTTTATATGAACCTCTTAATGTAAGTGAAAATGGAGTAATGCAAACTGATTTAACAGAGTTTTTATATGATAAAAGAAATGATTATTTTGTATCATATGAACCAGTTAATGATATATGTAGTAAAAAGAAATTAAAAAATATTTTGGAAAAAAATGATAACTTTTTTAAGGGCGATAAAGAAGTATATTATGGTATTAGACCAGTTATTAAGACAACTGGCTCTCTTGAAACTTTCATAAGCAAAAATAGTATTAAAAATTTAGGTAATGATGAATATATGCTTGGCTATTATCCACAAGAGGTTGTTACTGATAAAAATTTAATTCAAGAATTAAGAGTATTTTCTGATTATAATGAAAAAGATTATTCTATTCCTAAATATTCTTCTATAGTGCCATGTAAGGGAGTTACATATGAAGGCGAAGATTATATTTATATAAGTGGAAAGAATACTACTTATGTAAAGGTACAACCGTTAATATGGAAGTATGATAAAGAAAGTAATAGCCTAATTTGTAAAAATATTATCGCGGGTTTTTTAACCAAAACCAAGCCAAAGGCGTTTTTACATGAGGGATTTGACTTTTTAAATGAATATTTGTTAAGGGATATTTTCAAAGGTAGTATTAAAAGTTTAACCGATAATGTGAAAGTTTGTAATGAAATTATACAAGATGACTTGCAACGATTTTATCTTCCTTATGAAGGAACTATTGAAATGGATGAGGAAGGAAAATTATATTCACATGATGAAAAAACATATGAAATTAATATAGGCCCAAAAGTAAAAGTTATATCTAGTAATGCTGTAGAAAATTTATTTGATAATTGCCATAAAGATGGAAAATTTGGTGTTGACATTAATATTAAAAGCGATGATCTTACTATTTTATCACAAGCATTTGATTTTTCTAAGTCAGGAATTGATGTTTTCATTAGTCATGTAAATATAGATGCAAAAAAACTTTCTTTAGCAGAAAAGGTATTTTCAAATGCAAACATGCAAGTAGTTCCAAGCTGTGATGAGGTATCTATTCCGTGTGATATTAAACTATTTGCAAGACTTTATTTGAGTGGAAATAAAGTTGCTAGGAATTTACTTGATAGATCCTTTTTAAAAATTAATTATACATCAGAAAGAGAACTTGTTTCATTTTTAAATGATGTTCAAAGATTTGTTAATTTGTTTTCCAAATATGGAGAAAAGTATACTAAAAATGAATATAATCCAAAAAAACGAGGAAATAATAAAATTGATTTTGTTTATAAACATGATTTATATGAATTTTCCCATTTTGATCTTGTTACATATGATTGTAAAAGTGAAAATTTATTTTACAAACTTCACACTTATGAAATTGTGCTTTCTGGCCCAAAAATTAATGAAAAACGCGTGTCATCATTTTTTAAAGATTACGTTAGAGTTAAATTTGAGTTCACTGATAAAAAAGCTAGGGAAGAATCTGCTGATATTGTTGAGGATGAATCTCTTACTAAAGAAGCAGAACACATACTAGATTTAGCTAGAGAAATAATGAGTATTGATTATATAGGCCTTGATAAGGAAAATGTTAAAACAAAAGTCAAAGATATTGTAGGTGAATATAATAATAGTTTGTCGAAGAAAACTGAAGGACTTTCATTAACTACGAATAATGGAGTTTATACAAATGCAGTTATTAAGTTAGAAAATTTAAGGGATTCACTGTATTATAACTTTGAAAAAAACCTGGATTATTATGATATTTTAGACTTAATAAAAAACATGATTAAAAAACTAAATGATGAAAAGGTTAATTTAGATTATGAAATTTTGAAAGATTTAGATACGCTTAATAAAATTCTTGATTATAATAATGATAATAATACGCGAAAAGAACTTATTACTTATTTAGAAAATGAAAGTAAAAGAATAATTGACTATTTATCTGAAAAGGCAGAAATTGATTATAAAAATATAGATGAATTTGTTAAAAAGTTTAGATTATTTTTAGTACCAATACTTGCAAGAGTAAGTGGTGATGTATCAAAAATTGATGTGATGGAGCAAATAAAAGATTATGCTATAGAGGAAATGAACAATAAAACTTCGGAAAATACAAATAGTTATATAAAGATTATCTTAAGTGAAATAGATATAACGAAGCATCTTATTTTAGAACTTGATAGTAATTATACATTCGAAGAATTAGATTATTCATCATTTAAAACAGGGAAAGAAATTATTGATTATTTAGATAAAAAATATATGGAATATTATAAAATATATTTAAATCTTATGGAAAATAAGGTTAATGAAGAAAATTATGAGAATAGTAAAGTTCATTTAAATATTTAAGTAGTTGCTTGCAAAGTAACTACTTTTTTTATATAATTATTATAGTAAAGGGTGTAAGATATGGGTAGAGTATATATGACATTTTTAAGCAAAATAGATGTGCAGAC
>CAKPIS010000016.1 GCA_934162425.1 uncultured Bacilli bacterium | reverse complement strand
TCTATAAATCATAAAAATAGGACTCTACCGTTAGATAGTGTCCTTACAAATTATATTTTATTCAATTTTAGTATCAATATCATTTTCTCTTGATTGCTTTAATTTGCTAACATACTCAATTCTTGATTTAATTTGCTTTATAATTTTTTCTATTCTTTCATTTGATAGTAACCTATTACTTAAAAGTATTTCTTTTACCTCATCTTCAAATCCATCTAATTTACTAATATCTAACCAACTAATATTTTTAACTAAACTAACTTGTTTTTTTTCATATTCCTCAAAAGGTTTAGTTAAGAAAAACTCTCCAACATACATATCATTTTCGTCAAACCATAATGAACATCCATTATCAAATATTGGTGCAACTTTTTCAAATTCCAATGTTTCAACATTTCTAATAACACCAAAGTTATTAAAATGTCTATCTTTATTTGCTAAAATAAAATCGCATATTAACATTTTATCTACTAATAAATTTGCATTAGGAATATTCAATTTATTTAAGCATCTTATATAATGCTCATATTTATTTTCATTCTTCCTAGCTTCATAATATTCATCAATTTTCCAAGCTGGTATTAATTCAGTATTAGGTGTAATAAAATTTTTACAAATTGATACTGCTTTACCATTATCATAAGCGATTTCATATTTTACATATTCATCAGTATTTAAAATTCTTTCATATAATTTAGTGGCAATAACTTCGTTAAATGGTTCTTGATTAATCATTTTTCCACCGGCTTTAATTAAATATCTATCTCCATTTATAATTTTCCATCTTTTTTCATAGTTACCATTACTTGTCATATCTGGAGTATTTAAGTTTAAATTTAGTGATGTTTTACCACCATTAAAAAGTACTTTGCCAATATCTTCGGAAAACTCATTTTCAAAAAAATTTATGTCTTCCCATAAAATATTTTCATTATATTTTTTTACCCAATATTGGTCTGATAAAGATAAACAGTAAGCTTTTGCATCTAATAAATCAAAATTGTCTTCATCATAAATACCACTTTTATTTAGTACCTCTTTTAAACCATTTCTTGATGCAGGTATTTGTCTATTTTTCCACCATTTATTAAAACCATTTTTATCTATACTATCATTTTTAATTAATCCAAAAGGTGCACATTTTTCATTATCAGGGTAATTACGTTCAAATCCTACGATTAAATGGTCTTCATCATTATACTCAAAATCAAATACTTTTTTATTCTTATTCATTAAAGTAAATTTACTCATATTTACACCTCTTTTATTTGTTATTAACTATAAATATTATACCATAAAATGAGTCATAATAACACTATTTCTTCTTATTTTAGAGGTCAATATTTAGCAAATTATTTTCTTATTTTTATATAAATAATCTATTAATAAACTTATATAATCTAGTTTAGATATAGCAATATCTCTATATTTAGTATAATTATTTAACTTCTTAAAATCTTTCTTTTCAGGGTCTTTATCAATATATATAATCATATATGATATCTTTTATCAAGCAAAGTATTAACAACTTTATTTAATACACTTTCAGGAAAACCCACTTTACCACCCTCCAAGATTTTATAACCAAAAAACATTGATATAATATTTGCATCATCACCATAAACTGTACAAAATTTACCTTTATTTTTTCTAATTACCAAATACTTTTTTTCCTCATCCATTTAAACTTCATTCCTTTCAAAAATTTTGTTAAATTATCAGAATCGGCAGTGCGGGGCGGATACTGCCGCCACGCACATTACCATAGTCCTTACCTTACCCAATGCGATATGCGTTATCTTTAGTTCCATCTCCTGTACCTACAATTTTTAGGATACTAGAATCTAGATAAAATGCTGGGCGCACCGCAAACTGGTTGTCGCTAACGTAGTCGTTAAAGTACACATACCCTGACGAAGTCAAAAGCGCAGCAAGATCCGAATACGAAGAATAAGGGAAAAGTAACCACTCATTTTTATTTGATCCCCAACTTGTTGCTTGCGATGTAAATAGCCAATCATTATTTTTACAATCTGCTGTATGATAATCGTGTACGGCTTTTGCTCTACATCCTTCTCTATTTGTTGTAGATCCTCCCACTGTTGCATAACCATAATCACTTGGATACATAAGTCCTACCTTTGCATATATACTACTTGGATTACCACTATATATCGCACTTGTATTTCTCTCCTCTCTATATATACCTTCAGTAGTCAATGTTTGATAATTTGAATCACTTGCTCCCCCTAAATGCCATTTTGCATTCGTTATAGCACTTGAAAGTTTACTATTTACATTTGAAGTTCTTAACAAAGCATCCAAGTATGTTCCATTTAATTCTGTTTTTAGTGATGCCGTACTCCAATTATTTGTTCCTGCTGAATTCCAATACTTTCCACTTGTTCCTCCATAGTTATTTGTATCTATTACTTTTAATAGTTTTTTTGTTCCTGCACTAGTTGTTCCATCTGAGGAATATTCTTCATCAAATAATCCTATTATTCTAAATAATAAAGAAGATGAAGAACAAGCACCACTTGTTTTATTATCTAAACATATATAATTATTTGGATTTGCTCCTTCATATCTTATACCATTTTCATCATATATATCAGGTGTTGAAGTAGACATTAAAGTAGTTATTGGTGTACCTGATGGTATTTCACTTGTTTCACAACTATTATTTGTTACATATATCTTTCCTGTAAAGGCTTTTCCTCCGATACTTTCTTGTGATACATTTAAATTATAAAATTTTCCTGTTATATTTATATTTTGTGTAGTAAAGCTTCCTGTACTTGATATAGAGGCTTTACTTACTAGAGTTCTTTTATTATTTGTCCAATTTGAATCATAATCAAAATTCTTTTCACTTGCAAAATTATTTGTTCCATTTACATTTGTTACTTGTAATGTTATTTCTTTATCTCCATTTTTACTTACGTGATTTGTTCCAGTTCCACCATAGATATAAGAACCACTATCATATTCATAGACTATATCATATGTACAAGTTGTAAGTAAACCCTCTGCTCCAGTTAAATTTACTGAAAGTGTCGCAGTATTTTCTGCAGCTAAAGTTCCATTTAAAAGCTGACTCATATTTGCTGCTGGTACTTGTAAATTTAACTGTGTCGCATTTGATGTAAATACTGCATCTCCAGGACTATATGCATTTACATTTACTGCTACATTATTATTTAAATTTACATTAAATGAACCAAAATAGGCAAATGATGCTGTTACTATTATTACAAGTAATAACACACTTGCGAACACTCCCATTATTTTTATATTATTATTTTTTTCCATGATAATCTCCTATCCCACATAAATAGGCACTCATATTTTCTTAAATATTAAACATTTAAGAAAATTTATTGTCTATTGTATGTATCTTATGCTTAAATGTTAGCATATTTTTTTAGAGTTATCAATAACTATTTCCGTAAATTTGAAGTTTGTTTTTTCTAAATGAGTAACATAAAAAACGAACAAGGTCAATGCTTGATTTGTAAAGGTTTTGGATAATTTTTTTTATTAATAAATTTTTTAAAAAAACTGCAATAAAAAAAACTTACGAAAATTTTTTTATTTTGTTAAAATATTTATATAGGGAGGAACTAAATGTATAAGGTAAATGACTATGTAATATATAGGCATAATGTATGTAAAATTAAAAGTATTAAAGATAATAAATTTTATATAATGACTCCAATAGATGATGAATCATTAATAATTAATATTCCAGTAAATAGTAATCTTTTAAGAAAGGTAATTTCTAGTGAAGAAGCAAAGATTCTAATAGAAAAAATACCAAATATATCACCTATAACAAATATTAATGAAAAGAATGTAGAAACTCAATATAAAGAATTATTAAATACTGATAATCTCGAAAATCTTGTTAAAATTATTAAAACAACTTATTTAAGAAATGAAAATAGAATTAATAATAAAAAGAAAATAAGTGATAAAGATGATAAATACTTTAATCTTGCAGAAAAATATCTATATAATGAATTATCAATATCATTAAATGAAACTATTGAAAGTATAAAAGAATATATCTTTAAAATAGTAAATAAATAGACCAACCTATTTTTTGGTTGGTTTTTTTATAATATAATTGCTAAAATTTTTATAAATTCATAGCACATTTTGTCTAGTTTTGCCCTATCCTTGCAATGCTAAAATATATGTGTATAATACTTA
>CAKPIS010000015.1 GCA_934162425.1 uncultured Bacilli bacterium | reverse complement strand
CGCAGGTGTAGTACAGCGGTTAGTATGCGGCCTTGCCAAGGCTGAGACGGCAGTTCGATTCTGCTCACTTGCTCCATAAGATAAAATCGTCGCACCAATGTGACGTTAATGATTAAGTCAACTAGAAATAGTTGATTTTTTTGTGCGTTATTGCAAAGAAAGGTGTGATGTGATATGATTAAAATAATTAAGAAAAAAATCAATATGAGTGATGAACTCAAAACCAAAATCGATTGGTCTTGCAAATTTAGTAAGCAGAAATATAAAATCTACGAAGGTTGCTTACGAATTGTTGAACATACTAATCTAGCGTATGTTGAACCTCATAAGGTTATAATAAATAACCAGTTATACTTGTTCTTTAATGAACAGAAATATTTTTATTTAGGAAACTTACAAAATAAAGTTCCATTATCTGAATTGTCAGAATACATAGCAAGGCATTAAATTGATTTGAGAGTTTAGATACTCCCATAATATTGGTTGTTTTTGTCGTACAAATAATCAATAAAATCTAGAGGTGTCCTTGTTATGTGACACCTTTTTTGGTGCCTTTCACTACCCTAAAAAGAAAGGAGAATGATAATTATGGATAATGAAAGGAAAACAGCAGGAGTTTATATTCGTGTATCAACAGAAGATCAAGCAAGAGAAGGATTTAGTTTAGGTGAACAAGAGGAAAAATTACTTCAATTATGTAATTTTAAAGATTTAGAAGTTTATAAGGTCTATAGAGACGCTGGGATATCTGCTAAGGATATGGAACATAGACCTCAATTTCAAGCAATGCTACAAGATATGAAAGAAGGAAAAATAAATTATATTGTTGCTTATAAACTAGATAGAATTACCCGTTCGGTTCGTGATCTGGAAGAACTAATATCAGTTTTAGAACAATATAATTGCTTTCTACTATGTGATAGAGACGATGTTAATACTTCTACTGCTAATGGAAGATTCTTTGTAAGAATGCTTACAGTTTTATCACAGTTAGAAATAGAAATTGTATCAGAAAGAACAAAATTTGGATTAAATGGTGCAATTAAGTCAGGACATATTCCAGGTCAAAGACCATTTGGTTATAAGAGTGCTGATGATAAAACAATGATTATTGATAACGCTACTCGTCCCTATGTAGAAAAAATATTTGATATGTATTTAGAGGGAAAAA
Source organism: uncultured Bacilli bacterium (assembly GCA_934162425.1). Taxonomy (GTDB): domain Bacteria; phylum Bacillota_I; class Bacilli_A; order RF39; family UBA660; genus Aphodocola. The sequence continues at coordinate 3,126 of CAKPIS010000015.1, read as the reverse complement.
GTTTTCAGCAAATTGCTAATTACTTTAAAGAAAATAATGTTTATCCTAAAAAGAAATGGAGAGATACTACTATTCAAAAGATTATAGATAATAAAATCTATATGGGTGATTATGAACAATATAAACGAATTGGCAAACAAGAAAATTTAGAACCAATAGTTTATATGAATGTTGTAGAACCTATTATATCTCGTGCCAAATGGGAAGAAAGTCAAAGACAAAAGGAAAGAAATCAAAGAACTTATACTAGAGATAGAATTTATACTTTTTTCCAAAGGCTTAAATGCCCAGATTGTGGAAGGATAATGAAATGTAAAGGTTCTGGTGGTACTAAAAGAAAATATATGTATTATACTTGTGAGCATTGTCATATTAACTTTAACGAGAGTCATGTAGAAAAACTGTTGAAGAATTTTATTTATGATTTATTAGAATATGATATGGCTGTAAAAAAGTTTTTCTTACCTATTCTAGAAGATAAGAATAGTAAAATTGATACAAATTCTATTGATAAAGAAATTAGAAGTTTAGAAAAACAAAGAGAAAGAATTAAACAAGCCTACATTAAAGGTATTGTAGAAATGGATGATTTTAAAGAAGATTATAAACTAATTGAAGATAAACTTGCCAAGTTAGAAGGTAAAAAACTAGAGTTAATTAATTTAGAAACTTTTAATTACTCACCTCACGAATTACTTGCTGAAAGAGACTTAGAAAGAGAAAAAATGATAAGGCTTGATACTTTAAATTCATTATTAAAATCAAAATGGAATGATATGGATAAGTCAGAAAAACAAGAATTTATTTCTAAATTTATTGATACTATTGAAATTAAAAAGGATGATAAAGGAAATTTAATTCTTGAGAAAATTAATTTTAGAAATGGATTTATTAAAGAGTTAATAAGATTTTATGATGCTGGAATATTTGATGTAGCTGTTCCCGTTATGATTAATAATAATGAAGAAATAATTAAAGGTAGTCGAATGTCAAAAGATGAATTAAACAAATATTTAAATAAAATGAATGAATATTTTGAAACTTCTTTTTATGAAATGTACGAAAAAATTGATGATGAAACTAATGAAATAATATTAGAATATCAACCTAAAATTGATGAAAAAATTATTAGATTTGTAGCACTTACCAACTCAAATAATTTTCCAATATTAACAGAAGATATTAAAGATAAATACGGAATTGTAAGTTATAAAACTAATAAATTATTAGAAAGTTAGAAAGGAAATAATAAAATTATGAATATTGAATATACAAAAATTGGTGACTATTTATTGCCAAATTTAACAATAAAAAAACAAGATTATAAACAAATTAATAAGTATGGATATTTAAGATTAGATTATATTAAAAATCATAAAAAAGGATTATATGTGTCATTACTGATGAAAAATGAATTAACAAATCATCTTCTTTCGGTCAGTATTGAATGCTCTAAAAGATACAATATTTTAATGAGTAACTATATTGAAAATGACGACAAACTATCTGAAAAAAGTAAAGATAATAATCAAATTGAATGGGTTAAATTGATGAATAATTATAGAAATATGACTGAAGAAATTATTTTAAAAGAGTTAATCTATGATTGATTCTTTCTATAAGCAAGCAACGGATTTTTACTCCCACCCCAAAAATCCACTATGTAGAAAGGATAAACCTTAATTATGGCGACTACTTCTATTTGGAGTATTAAGAATAATTTAAAACAGTCACTAAATTATATCATTAATCCCGAAAAAACCATCAATAAAAATTATGGAAAAAACTCATATAGTTATCTTGAAACTGAGAATACAGAAAACAATTATAAAAACGAAAAAGTATGTTATGTTAGTTCAATAAACTGCTCTGAAAGAAATCCTTATGAAGATATGCTTTTTACAAAAGAAGAATATGGAAAAACAAATGGGATATTAGCGTTTCATAGTTATCAATCTTTTAAAGAAGGAGAAGTTACTTCTGATATTGCTCATGAGATTAGAGTAAAGTTTGCAGAAGAAATGTTTAAGAACTTTGAAGTGGTTGTAGCAACACATCAAAACACTAATCATATTCATAATCATTTCATAGTGAATTCTGTTTCATTTAAAACTGGTAAAAAGTATAACAACAATAGGACTAATCTAGCTAAGTTAAGACATATATCAGACTCATTATGTGCTGAATATGGATTATCAACTTTAGATGAAGATATAGGCTACAGAAACACCTACAAAAATAAAGTATTAAGTGATGACTATTATAGAATATTAAAAGAAGATTTAGATAATGTTATTAGCTATTCAGTAACACTTAAACAAGTTGTTCAAAGAATGAGAGAATTAGGATACAAAATATATTCTAAAAATGACACTATAACTATTTATAAAGATAATGAGGATAAGGTTAGAATAGAAAAAGCATTTGGTAAAGAATATTCTAAAGATGGTATTAGCAAAAGATTATATTTATCAAGACAAATTGTATTTAAGCCTATACCTCAAAAGTCTATTTTTGAAGAATACTTAAAGACTAATAAATCACATAAAGGTATTTATGGCTTATACTTATACTACTGTTATTTATTAGGCGTATTTCCAAAGAAGCATCCTAAACAATATCTACCATACTCAATTAGAAAAGAAATTACAAAATTAGACGAATATTCAAGTCAAATAGTATTTATGAAAAAGAATAATATTGAAACAGAAGAAGACTTAAATAATTTTGCTAAAATCAATTATGATGAATATAAAAATCTTATGGATAAAAGAGAAAAACTTTGGAAACAATATCATAAAGTTAAAAATGAAGAAGATAAATCTAAAATACTTGCTGAAATAAATGATCTTCAACCTAAAATTAAAGAATTTCGTAAATATGACAAATACTGTAAAGATATAAAAGAAAGAGCAAAATCTATGCAAGATAATATTAATAATTTTGATAAAGACATACAAAAAGAAAAAGACAATTCTAGGTCATTGTGACTTAGAGTTGTCTTTTTTTGTTATTCTAACATAAAGAGATAAAATTATTCTAATTTATCCAATAAATTGTAATTTGACTAACTATTTTTTATTTTATTACCTATAAAACATCCAATTATTGATAATATAAGATATA
>CAKPIS010000014.1 GCA_934162425.1 uncultured Bacilli bacterium | reverse complement strand
TTAGGAGGAAAAATTATGAGTAAATGTAAAATTAAGCTAAGAAGCAGCATTTCTGTCATATTATCCGTGCTGATAGTCCTTTCGGCGGCAATGTGCGTGCCTGTTACGGCAAGCGCCGCCACCTACGATTCAAATCCGGATGATTTTGAATTTAGTTATAACAGCAGTGATATGACCGCAAATGTTACTAAATACAAAGGTGACAGCGAATATGTTGAAATTCCGTCCATGGTAAATGGGTACAAGGTAACTTCATTGGGTTATAATTACCGTACCCAAACATTTTCTGATGTAAGCGGTATCTACAATAATAGAAAGCTAAAAGGAATTATAATTCCTGATACGGTTAAAGAAATTCCGAGCCGACTTTTCTCAGACTGTATCTCACTTGTTGATGTTGATTTGGGAAAGGGAATAACTTATATTTCAAATCAGATGTTTAAAAATTGTAAAAGCCTTGAATATATAACAATTCCTGAACAAATCGAGTACTTTGGGTATGTGCGGTATTGTATGGATGGCAATTATGAATATCCATTTGAAGGTTGTACAAGCCTTAAAACAGTCTATTTTAAAGCCAAAAATATTGAATCAATATCAGATTGCCTATATCTACCTTCATTGACAAATATTGTTATTGCGTCAACTGTTGATTCATTGCCCGATAGAGCTTTTTCAGGATATAAATACCTTGAAAATGTGACCTTTGAAAACGGTTTACTGGTTCTTCCGAACGAATGCTTTAAAAACTGTACAGGGTTGAAGAGCATTACTTTACCCGATAGTATGATGTCTGTCGGTAAATCTGCGTTTGAAAATTGCTATAATATTAAAAGTGTGACTTTTTCCGAGAATCTTAATACAATCGCTGATTCGGCATTTAAAGGCTGTTCTTCAATTGAAAATTTGAGTTTTAACAAAAATCTGAGAGAAATCGGCAACAACGCATTTGAGGAATGTTCTTCTGTAAAGAATGTAACATTTAATGATTCACTCAATACAATAGGTGAAAGTGCATTTGCAAACTGTTCGTCTGTTGAAAAAGTTGATTTGCCCGAAAGTGTTTCTTCCTTGGGAACATATGCCTTTGCGGGTTGTGAAGGGGTAAAAAGTGTAACTCTCTCTTCAAAATTAAATTATGTTAATGACGGCGTATTTTCTGGTTGCAGCAGTCTTGAAAGTGTCGATTTGCCTGATAATATTTCAGAAATCGGAGCAAACAGTTTCGCTGATTGTACAAACCTGAAAAATATCAGATTCGGAAAAAACTTAATACATATTGACTCATATGCTTTTTCAGGATGCAGTTCTTTGAAAAGCATTGAATTTCCTGCAGGCTTACAATATATCTGGAGCAATGCATTTATAGATTGCACCAATCTGTCATCTGTAAAGCTGAACAGCGGTCTTAAACAGATTAGCGATTACGCATTCTACAATTGCCTGAATTTAAAGAAGATTATAATTCCTGCAAGTGTTACATCTCTTTCTGATTACAGCCTTGGCTATTACGGCAAAAATGACAACAACTACAAGATTACTGATTTTGTTATTGTCGGCGATATAAATTCTTGCGCTCAAAGATATGCAAATAATAACGGCTTTAAATTTGAAGAATATAAAGTAAACCTTTCAACACCGCAGATTACAAGCCTTAAAAATACAACAGGCGGTGTAAAATTACAATGGAACAAGGTCAACGGTGCTTACGGCTACAGACTTTATTACAGACCTGCCTCGGGCGGCTGGAAAAGATTTAAGGATACAACTTCAACAAGCTTTACCGATTCAAGTGTAGTACCGAATAAAACCGAAACTTATACAATCCGTTGCCTTGACAAAGATGGCAACACAATCAGCGGCTTTAACTCAAAGGGTTGGTCAATTAAATATGTTCCTGTTGCACCGACAATTTCAAAACTTGAAAACACATCAAGCGGTATTAAACTGACTTGGAACAAAATCGCAGGTGTTTACGGCTACCGTCTTTATCACAAAACTTCAACAGGTTGGAAGAGATTTAAAGACACAACCGCAACAAGCTTTACCGATTCTGGTGTAACCGCAAACAAAACCGAAATCTACACAATTCGTTGTATCGACAAGGGCGGCAACACCGTCAGCGGCTTTAACTCAAAGGGTTGGTCTAAGAAATACACTGCGTCAACTCCGTCAATCAGTAAGCTTGAAAATACATCGGGCGGAATTAAGCTCAGTTGGAACAAAGTTACAGGGGCTTACGGCTATCGACTTTATCGCAAAACTTCTTCGGGTTGGAAGAGAATCAAAGATACAACCGCTACGACCTATACCGACAGTGCCGTAAAATCCGGCAGAACCGAAACCTATACAATCCGTTGTATTGACAGGAACGGCAAAACTGTCAGCGGATATAACTCAAAGGGTTGGTCAAAAAAGTATGTCTACAATCCGCCTAAGTCAATCAAGCTGAACAAGACATCAGCTTATATCGGCAAAAAGGAAAGCGTTACGCTCAAATACACACTTTCAGCGGGTTCAACAAGCACGGTAACATGGTCATCAAGCAACAAAAATGTTGCAACCGTGTCAGGTGGAAAAGTTACCGCCAAAGGTGCAGGCGCAACTACAATCACAGCAACAACCGCAAACGGCAAAAAAGCCACCTGTAAGGTGACTGTTATCAATGGCGTGAGAACATACTATACTTGCACGAGTGGAAACCGAACTGTTGCAGAGTACTCTGTTGTAGTTCCTGACGGTTGTTATGATAAAAAATCAAGCGGTGGCTGGAGATGTTACTATGAAAAGTACAACTATGACAAATATGATATGGGTTATGTGGGAGCTATTTTGTTCACAAAGAGTCCGTATTCACAGTCATCTCCTCCTGCACCGAACTTTACTAAACTCGGTGAGAAAAACGGCTATGTTTTTGGATATACAAAGGCAACAGGTCTTGAATTTATCGCAGATGATATAACATCCGCAAAAAAATATTCAACAGCTTGTCAAAATTTCAACTATGCTGTAAAAACATTCAGATTTGAATAACAGTCGGTGTTAATTTAAGGGGGAAAGAGTAATGGCAAATATGTTTAAAGAAACATCAAAACACAAAAGTCCGGTGTCAGTCGAAGACAGTGTAAAAACTGACAAAGTGATAAGTGAACTTTGGAGTTGGTGTTCCGGTGTAGAAACTCTTGGTAAGATTCTTTTTGTAATTTTGATTATAATAGGAATTATTACTTCAATTATTGCAGGTTTTGAAACTGACGGTACATCATATTACGGCGAAGTGAAATATAAATTTAATTTCGGCACATTCTTTATGAATCTTGTTGACGCTGCAATCTGTGCTTTTATTGAGTATTGTATTTATCATGTTGTTGCATTGCTTATAGGCTCATTGGCAAGTATTACTCAGCACACGAAAGCTACTGCCAAATTACTTGAATATCAGCTGTCGAAGGATGAGCCTGTTGATGTTGCCAATGGAGAATGGCAGTGCAAAAAATGCGGAAGAGTTAATTCTGATTATGTCGGAACTTGTTCATGCGGAAATACAAAAGCTGAAAATGAAGAAATCGGTGTTGACAATACAAGCAGTCAGAGGTTTTGCGAAAATTGCGGAACAGAATTAAGTGATGATGCAAGCTTTTGTCCAAGCTGCGGTGCAAAGCAAAACGGAAAAGTTTTCAGATAATTTTTTGACATTGGAGGGTTAAAAATGAGGCGTTGTCCAAAATGCGGATTTCTGCTAAATGAAAAAGACAGATATTGTGAAAACTGCGGTGAAGATTGCTCGGCTGTTGAAGATTACGAAACAGCCGAAACAGTCAGCCTGAATGAACCAAAAAACGAGCAAAAAGAAAAGCTGAAAAAGCAATGGAAAATTGCAGGCATAGTATTTGGAGCTTTTGTACTTGTGTTTGCAGGAATACTTGCGTTGGTTTTGTTTCCTTTAAATAACAGCAGTCATTCCGATACCAAAACCAAAACCAAATCGGAAAGCAGTTTAACAGAACCGACAACGGTTGAAGAAGGCATTGTACCGCTAAACGAAAGCGTTGTTGAAGAATCATCAAATGATACGGGTGCAAGAGTTAAATATGATTTCTACGGCTTTTGGAAAAAGTATAAAAGTATTTGTGTATCACGGTTGTCATCATCAGAAAGCGACAGCAATAAATATGATAATGTCGAACAGGCGGTCGATATATTATCCGATGTATCAAATTACGATATTGATAACGGTAATCAGGAACGAACCAATACAGCTACGAAACTTTATACTCCGAAAGATTTATCAAGGATGAACATTGTGATAGGTACCGAGCAATACAGCGGAAAAATTATGAATGTATCAGCAATATTGTCGGATACTTCATTAAAGACTAACGCTACACTTTGCATTGCAATTATGTGTAATGTTTCGTTAGAAGATGCGGCCAATTTACTTAATGAATCACTCAATAAAGTTGCAAATGATCAAAATACATTGTCTGTATATAACAACATATGTTTTAGTTATAAAACACCTGGAGATATATTAACGCTTTACTTATTAGCCGCTTCTGATGAATTTATTAATGAGATGTCTGAAAAATCCAATATAGTTTATTTGGATACAAATTATTCTGCAGCCGAACCCACAACTGCAAAATCCGACAAGTCAGACAGTTCGTATGATGATTATAATGATTACGATGATTATTATGACGATGATTACATATTGCCTGACAGTGGCACACGAAAGCTTACAAATTCCGATTTGGCAGGACTTGATGCAGATGAGCTTGAACTCGCACGAAATGAAATTTATGCCCGAGCAGGACGAAGATTCAATACGGACTACATACAAGATTATTTTGACGATAAATGGTGGTATGTGGGAACGATTGAACCCGAAGATTTCACCGAGGATATGCTCAATGATGTTGAAAAGTATAATGTTAATTTCATTAGAAATTATGAGAAAAAATATGTTGAGTAGCATATAAAATGAAAGTTGCAACGCAGTG
>CAKPIS010000013.1 GCA_934162425.1 uncultured Bacilli bacterium | reverse complement strand
TTCATATGCGTTCACAACTGTTCATATGCGTTCACAACTGTTCATATGCGTTCACAACTGTTCATATGCGTTCACAACTGTTCATATGCGTTCACAAGAGTTCAGAGCTGTTCACAATATATTTTAATAAATATACTATAATATATACTATAATAAAACTTGTTATTAGTTAATATTTTTACATAAATGTAGTATATTTATATTGCACTTGAAAGTGTGAAATGTTAGTCGCTTCCGAGTGGCGCGAGTTATAAATGATCTCGGTCGAAAATGTTAGTCGCTTCCAGGTGGTGCGACTAATAAATGATCCTGGTTGAAAATATTGGATAACTTCATCGCAAGATGAGGTTTTCTTTTACAAGTGGAGATGACACGTCAGAAAATTAAAACAGGTTATTTATATCATATAAAAGATGAGTATTTTGATATTGTAGATAATGATACTTTAATGAAAAATCACGAAAGGAACTTATTTTACTGTTAAAGATAAAGACATTTTATGGTATATACAAATAAGTTCAAAATAAAAAGTTTATTTAAGAATATGATAAGTTTAAAACAATGGGAAACTAATTTATTTTTTGCTGATATAGATAAAATTAAGAAAAAATATTAAGGGAGTTAAAACAATAAAATATATTTCTATTTTAATTATTTATTCATTTAACTACTAAAATTTAAATTTTTATAACTTAACTACTTGGAAAAGTAGTTTTATTATGGTATGATAAATTAGTAAAGATAGGAAAGTAATTATATGAAAAAGATAGAAAATAAAAAGAAGATTATTATAATATCAATAGCAGTTACTTTAATACTTGCTATAGCAATATCTTTTGGATATTTAGGTATATTTAATATTGATTTAAATAATGTTATGAATGTAAATATAACTGCAAATAAAATAGATAATGCAGTACTTGATACCAATACAACAAATTTTTCTATAACAGTGGATCCCTATAATATGACTGAGGAAACTAGTACTACTTATATAGCAAGTAATACAAGTACATTAAATGTAAGTTTAGATGCAAATACCACTAAAACAGGAGTAACATGTACTTATGATATTATATTTAATTATGATAGTTCATCAGATAAATATACCTCTAAAACAACAGGTACTTTTAAAGAATTTACATTACAAGTAATAGGACCTGAAGTAGGTAATAATGAATTTATGAGTGAAGATGATTTTCCTTCTGCAAATATGACTGTTGTAAAAAATGCTAAAATATCTAATTCTAAAAAAGGTAGTCCTTCAGTACATAATTGGACTATAAATACTAAATTTTATAATTTAGCATTTGATCAATCAAATTTAATAAATAAAACTTATAAAGGTACATTTAAAGTAGCTAATGTAACATGTTATCAAACAGAGGCTATTAATCAAATAAATATAAATGTAACAGATTTACCATATAATAATCCTAATAGTAATTATTCATTATCTAATTTAAATGGTATAACTTCTTCGAATATAGAATGGAATAATATTAATAGAATGATATCTATTAAAAATGGAGTTGATTATGGTGCTAGTGCAACTCTTACTAAAACAACTAATACTACAGGTACGCTTTTATCAAGTGTTATAACAGCAGGTGTAGGTACTTCAGGAGATGGAGTAATAACAAAAGTAACAGATAATAATACAGAACAATATAGATATCAAGGTAATAATCCAAATAACTATGTATCCTTTAATAATCAATTATGGAGAATAATAGGTTATGTACCAGTTTGTTTAGAGGTTTCTCCCATAACAGAGAATACCACTATTAATGGAGTAGAATTTAAACAAGGAGAAGCACAGTGTACTAAATGGGAAAATAGAGTAAAAATTATTAAAGCAGACCCAATTGGAGCATTTGTATACAATAAATCAAGTTACAGTTCATCAAATCCTGTAGTGTGGATTGGAAGCAGTATTCAAGGTCTTTTAAATTCTTGTTATTTAGGTAAAAAAGACGGATGTACAAAATATTGCTATGTTTCCCAAACTACTCAAGGTGTATGTAATTATTCACAAAATGGTATTAATGAAAATGATAGCTATGGTAATATGATAGAAGATGTTTATTACAATACTGGAATAGCTGGTTCATATGAATTATCTTCAAGTAATTTTTATGCTAAAGAGATAACAAAACAAACTTCAGAAAAGTCTATAGCAGGACTTATGTATGCAAGTGATTTTGGCTACGCTATAAGTGGCTATACAGGAAATTTGGGTTATTCAAGTGCTTATACTCAAATGGTTAATAATTGGCTATTTGGACAAGGTTTAGAATGGACTATGACAGCTTCCAGTTCTTCTCTCCCTGTTTACGTCCACAACATTGGCAGACTCGATGGCACCTCGGCGTCTAACAGTTATGCAGTTAGGCCAGTCTTGTATCTACAATCTAATGTAAGCAAACTTTCTGGTGATGGAACAATGGCAAGTCCATTCACTTTGGGAATGTAATCGATAAATCGTGCTTCGCTATGTGAAGCCGATTTAAAATAAATGATTAAATAATTAGAAAGGAAGAGAAAAATGAAATTATTTAAAAATGTAAAAGAATGTAAAGATAATGAAAACCCTAGGTGGTGGTACTAATGTAAAGTCATTTTTGATACTTTATAAAAATCATGGTAAATTTTATCAATGTAGGGATATGGATGCTTATATTATGAATTTACTATTTGGTTATAAAGTACTCAAAGATGGTTTATGTGGATTTCCTGATAATAGTTTATCCAAAGTATTAAATACTTTGGAAGATGCTAAAATATCTTATCAAATTATTGAGGTAGATAAAAATCCTATTATTAAGGATTTTGATAAACTTAATAATTATCCAAAATATTTAGATTAAGCATTAAAAAATTTAGATAAAAGAAAAGGATTAGATTATTTAATTGACAATTTAAATAAATGCTGCGATGAAAAACTTGAACAAATAATAGGCTTAATTGAAAATATTCCTAAAAAAGATTTATTTTATAAAAATAAATTAAAAGAATTATCAATAGAATTATTATATTCTATAAATAAGACTAATAATGAAGATAATTATAAATTAATAAGTTCATATAAAGTAGAAATAAATTCACTTATAAATACTATTGATTACATTATAGAAAGATTATTTATTAAAGGTTATATTGCTGAAACTTCATTGAAAAAGATTTCATATAAGTTATCTGAAATAAATAGAATGTGTAATAAATGGTTAGATAATAAGATAGAATATGATAGTAAAAATAAATGATTTATTAGATATATATAATAATGAAATAGTGAAAGGAGTGAAAAATAGAAAGAAAATTCTTGCATTTGAAAAATATAAAATGGAGTATCTAGTTTATATTAAATATATATTAGAAAATAATCTATATATTAAAAGTAATTATAATATATTTTTAGTAAAAGATCCCAAAGTTAGAGTAGTAATGAGTGAAAGTATTATTGATAAAGTAATAAATCATTATGTAGCAAAATATATTTTGATTCCCAAACTATCAAAATATCTATGTAAAGAAATTACTGCCACAAGAAAAGGTATGGGGCTAACTTATGCTATTAAATTATTACTTTCTAATTTAGAAAAGCTTAAGCATAAAGGTAAAAATATATATGCACTTAAAATAGATATAAAAAAATATTTTTATTCTATTGATCATAATATTTTAAAAGCATTAATTGTAAACGAACTTGATGCTAATGAATATAATTTAGTTTGTAAATTAATAGATAGTACTAACTATGAATATATTAATAAAAAAATTGATATTTTAGAAAAAGAAGTTAGTGAAAAACTACCTAGATATAAAAATGGAGTAGGTCTTTCTTTAGGAGGACAAGTTCAACAATTTTTTGCTATATTTTATTTATATAAATTACATCATTATATAATTCATGATTTGCATTTAAAATATATGCTATCATATATGGATGATTATATAATACTATCAAATGATTTAAATTATTTAAAAGCATGTAAAAATAAAATAATAAAATATATTAATTTATATAAACTTAATATAAATGAAAATAAAACATGCATAGTTAATTTAAAAAATGGTTTTAATTTTTTAGGATATAATTTTAAAATAATTAATAATAAAACTATTAATAAATTAAGTGATAATGCAAGAAATAATGTAAAAAAAGGTATTAAAAAAGGTATTTATAGGTATCAAAATAATATGATTACTTTTGAAAAATATTTTTATTCTTTAGAAAATTATTTTCATAGTTATAATTTTGTAAAGAAGGATAAAATAAAGCATATTATTGAAAGATACTATTAATATAAATATAGGAAAGTTTTTTAGAAAAATAGTTCTTCTAACCCTGTTAACGGAGAGCATTGGTGGTCTCAACAACAACAATGCGTATATCGGTTATGCAGTTTTTTATAGCTTCTTATGTTTGATTTAGGTTTTATGGTTATGGCTATAAAGTGTTAAGCATAAGAAACATAAACTTTTTCTTAAAAGTTATACTTTTAAAAGATAATAGATGGACGAAAGAGTATACGTACTCTTTCTATCGACATCTAATAAAAAAATATGAAGGAAAGATATAATGTTTTAAAACATATTTATCAAAATTATTTAATATTAATAATTAAAAATAATAAATATTATACTTTTGATGAAGATAAACTATTATTTACTTATATAAATAGAAATTTAAGTAAATATGAGATTAATTATATAATATTAGATAATTTAGATATTATAGTAAAAAAAGAATATGAAAATAATAATTTTTTAAATTATTATTTTAAAGCAAATTTAATTAATATATTAGAAAGAAGGTTATTAAATGAAAAATAATAAAAGAATAGTTATATGTGTATCATTAATTGTTATAATGATATGTACTTTATTAATAATTGGTAATAAACCTAAAAAGACATTTAAATATAACGAAAGTACAATTGCATTACTTGTAAATGGTAAAGTATCTAATACATTTCCTAGTAAAGGTTTATATGAAATAGATATAACTTGTGATAATGCTGATGGAGTATGGGATATAGATAATTGGAAATTAGATATTAAAAATATAACTGGAAATGTTTCTTGTAATGTATCATTTACAAGTAATCCTAAACTTCTTTCTAATGTTGTTAATACAACAAGTACTTCTGGAGAAGTAAGTGGTAATGGTCTTTTATATAAATCAGATTATGGGGTTAGATATAA
>CAKPIS010000012.1 GCA_934162425.1 uncultured Bacilli bacterium | reverse complement strand
AGTATGAATAATCAAGAATTCACATTAAAGGGCACAATTAAAAAAGCTACTTCCCAAAAGGGAAATGAATATGAATATTTAGATTTAAAATTAACAGATACATATTCAAAAAGAGTTTTTCTAGATGAGGCAGAAAAAGTATTATTAATGTCTAATACTACTAAAATTAATCCATTTGGAAAATAATGTAATAACTATATTAATTAACTCAATTCAGTCAAAGCGAGGTTTTTAATATGTTATAGAAAAGAATAAAAAGGGAAGGTGGTGTATGTATGTTAATCGGGGAAATTACTTTAGCATCTGTATTAACTGATATTGGAAGTGTATTTACTTCTATGATCGGGTATGTTGGTAGTATTTGTGAATTGATTGTTGGACAACCATTACTTTTAGTAGGTTTCTGTATTCCTTTTGCATTTGCTATTGTATCATTTGTTAAAAGATTATTTTAATAAAGAGAGGAGAATTTGTTATGAAGAAATTTAGTATTTTAATCATATTTACATTTTCTCTTTTCTTTTTTTCATTTTCTTTTGTAAGTGCTGCTACTACTTATAATTATACTTTTACTGATAATGATTTTAGTTATATAAATGATGATTTTCTTAATATTAGAACTAAAACATTAGATTATATTAATAATTCTGAAAATTATAATTATTATGTTATTTCTTATGACTTACAAAATAATAGATATATAGCATATATATTAGAAACTAAAGAATTATCATTTGATCGAGTATTTGGTAATTCTAATCAATATTATTATGTTCAGGCTAATTCTTCTGTTAAACGTTTTGTTTTAGAAAATGATAATTTAACTGAAATTGGTCCATCAAGTAGGTTTTTTGTATATGTTATTACTGATGGGGTTATAAGTTATTATAATTTATTAGATTTTAATTTTGATGTTTATCCTAAGCAATTATTTTGTAATTATATTAATTTAATTTTAAATTATAATGATAAGAATCATGTTTTTTTACAAGAAGAAAAAGTTCCTTCTTTATATGATTTATATATAGAATGGGAAGTTGGAGAAAAGTATGATCTTCATGAAGAAGAAAAGAATGTTTTATTAAATTATTATAGTTTAATTATTGAAAAAATAGGTTTTTTAGTAAATATGTTTACTGGTAATTATATATATTTGTCTATATTTGTAATTGTATTAATACTAGTAATTATTGAATTAGTTAGGAGGTTATTATGAAGAAATATTTAGTTTTATTATTTGGGATTGTATCTTTATTTGGTGTGCATACTGTTAAAGCTGATACAATAACATACGTTTATGATACTAGTGTTAATAATAATTCTTTTTATGATAATTATTATTTTTCGGGTGAGTATTCTTATGAATTTATTGATAAAGAAATTGATAATTTAGTTGCTATATGGGAAAAAAGATTTAAGAGTGATTATCCATATTATTCTATATTTTTACTTCATGGTGATATTAATTTTACTATTCAATTTATTATGTATAATGCTATGCCTTTAAATTATTCTTCATTTTTAAAATTAAGTATAGAAAAACCTACTATGTATAGTTTTGAATATAGGTTTAAAAATGGAAGTAAATTGGATTGCATTGCAGGTAATGAATGTTTTGATGATATTTATCATGTTTTTAGACCTACTAATTTTCAGTTTAGAGATATATTTTCAAAAACGGATTCTTCTTCTTCATATTTGCCTTATATGTATTATGATTCAAACTTTGATTTAGTATATGATTTACAAGATTCTATAATTGTTAATGATATGAATGGTAATAATTTATTTAATTTATCACAGAATGATATTATTCCAAAATCTAAAAATTTATTTTTTAATAAACTTGATAATAAATATATAGAAATTAATCTTAATAATTATTCTTATGTATCATTGAGTTTAAAAGATTATACTAAAGAAATTAGTAATAATTATTCTGAATATTCTAATATTTATGTAAAAGGTCAATTGTGTGCTACTCCAATATATAATTTTGGACAGACTGAAAGAAAAGATATATTAACTGGTTCTAAAGTACAAAATTGTAGTCTTTATTATAATGATTATACTTCTACTAGATTTTATATATTACCTAGTGATATAAAGAATCATGCTATTTATTATATTAAAGCTTATGATACTACTAAAGATAATTATATTAAAGTAGATACTTCTTATTTTGATGTTTCATATATTACTGAAGATAATAAAGATAATCCTCAAGTAAGTATTAATGGTAAAGTATACCCTACAATTCCTTATGATAAATTAACAGATACATCTACTAAGTCTTCAGAAGAAGGATATGTTCCTGGTGTTAGTTGTGCAGCTGGAGATTTTAATTGCTATTCTGAGTATAATACTGGTAATGTTTTTTCTGATATTTTTGATAAACCATTAGAAGCTTTAAAAGGTGTATGGACAAGTATAATTAAAGTTTTTGATATTATTAGATGGTTTATTTTGTTATTACCCCAGACATTGCAATCATTTTTATATTTATCTTTTATGATAACTATAATTATTGGTATTGTTAAAATTATTTTATAAAGGAGTGATTATATGTATGAGTTAGTTAAAAGTTTAATAGGTGTTGTACCTGTTGAGTTTGAATTTATATATGCTATTTTAACTTTAGTTTTAGGAGCTTTGCTTATTACTTTTTTATTTCAACTTTTCTACATTCCTTTAAAGTTAGTGAAGAGGTAGTATATGTTAGAAGTTATTAAATTTTTATTTGAATATACACTTAAATTTTTATCAATGTTATTTACTATAGATGTAGGAAATGGAATAACACTTGGTGTTATGATGTGTGTAGTATTTATATTTTTACCAATAGTTTTAGTTGTTGTGAATGCAATTAAAACTACAATGATTGATGAGTTAGATGAAAGATATGATAATTCTAAAAGAATATCAAGAAAAGAAGGAGTACCTTTTCGTTTTATAAATGAAGATAGAATATATAAATTTAATAATAAACGTTATATGTTTAGAAAGTTTAATAGATTTAGATAAGGAGGAAATTTTATGAGTATATTTTTACCATATTCAAGTGAAATAGTTTTAGCTTATTTTACTACTAAATTTTCTCTTGATCTTACTACATTAAGTTCTTATGAAGTGTTATCTATCACTATTTTGTCTAATTTGTATTTTTATGTTTATTGGGGATTTATTATTTACATATCATTAAAGATATTTAATAGGATATGGGAAAGGTTTTTATAATATGAATAAAAAAAGAAGCAAAAAATTTTATGTTATTTATATTACTACTTTATTAATATTAGTAATATTATCTTGTTTTGATAAAGTATTTAATATGCAAAACATTATATATATTATAGCTAGTTATTTGTTAGCTTGTGAATGTACGAGAGGAGAATAAAATTATGTTTAATAATAAAAAAGAAATAGAAAATAAATTAAAGTTTATGAAAGAATTTGTTGAAATTGTAAATTTATATGCTGATTGTTGTGATGATTATTTTCAATTAGAACAAAATAAAAAAGAACATGCAGTTTTATATAATTATTATAAAAATTTTAGTGATAATATTATAAATTGTGCTAAAAGACATGGTGTTGTATAAATGAGTTTTTTGAATTTTATTTTTGGACTATTATGTTTAATTAGTATTGATTCTATATTAGGTTTTTCTTTATATTTGTTATATAAATTTATGGATTTAAAATATTTTAGTAGTATGGAAATAACAATTTTAAAACAAGAAAATGAATATTTAAAAAATGAAAATAAAAAAATTAATGGTACTAGTGCTGATTTTTGGGAGAAATAATAGATATGGTTATTACAATCAATGGTATTCCAGGTTCTGGAAAAAATGTTTTGGCTACTTATTTAGCTAAAACACATTTTAAAAAATATAATAGTATTTTAAGAAAAATAATTAGAAAAATATTACATGAAGAATTAATTTTGAATAATGTTTATTCTACTTATCCAATTTTATTAAAAAAATACTCAAAAAGAGCTAAGAAAAAAGGTAAGCAAGATATATATACTAATAGAACTACTTTATATGATTTAGTTCCTTATAATCGTTTTAAAGAAGGAGCATTAATAATTGTTGATGAAACTCAAGCTTTTTATGATTCGGAGGATCATAAAGAATTTCCTAAAGAAATTTCTACTTTTAATCAATTTCATCGACATTTTGATATAGATAATATAATTTATATAACTCAGCATCCAAGTAGATTAATGAAAAAATTAAGAATATTGTGTTGTGAATATGATAAGATTAAAAAATTTATTGTTATTCCATTTATAAATTTAGCTTTTTTACATATAGTAAAATATTTTGAGTATGAAGATTATGGAAAATATAATCATCCAAAAAAAGAAGCTAAGACTTATGATGTAAAAAATCAATACAAGGTTTTCTTTGTAAAGAAGATATTTAAATCATATAATTCAAAATATTTAAATGTTTTAAATAAAGAGCAACCTTTATATGATAGAGGAACTTTTAGTTCTAAGGATCTTTCTGTTGAAGAGATCAAATATATCTATCAGAGTAAAATTTAGCCGCAATTTGCGGTGCAAATGCGGCTAAATGAATGAAAGGGGAGTGTAGAAAATTGAATGAAAATTCAATAAAAGCCCCCTCTACTAATAGGGGGGCAGTAAATACAATAATTGTCGACTGGATCCAGTTCACAATCTTTTATGAAGACTTGAAAATACTGGAAAAATCAGAGTTTATTAGTCTTAAAGATTTTGCAATAAATTTATTTATAAAATTGTTTAAAATTAATCCTTGTGAATTGTGTTTTGAAACTGGTGGAATTAATGGTTATGATTTTTCAATTTCGTATAAAAATATCTATGCTTATTATTCAATTTCTCGTCCTGATATGGGTATTAATTTTAAGCTATCTGGTCAAGGTTGTAGAGATTTTGAAAGTTTAGGTATTGAATGGATAGATTTCTTTAAGAGAGTTAATAAGTATACGGTTGGTTATAATCGTATAGATATAGCTATTGATGATTATACTGGTAAATATTTTGATATTAGAAAACTTCAAAATTATATTAAAAAAGGACAAGTTGTTTCAAAGTTTAAGTTTAGCTTAGAATTAACTAAAAGAAAATTATTAGATGGTTCTATTAATGGAGATACTTTGCAGTTTGGATCTAAAGCTAGTAGAGTTCAAATAACTTTCTATAATAAGTTATTAGAAAGGCAATCTCAAGGATATATTATTGATAATAATATTAAATTTTGGGTTAGAACTGAATTAAGATTTAGACAAGAAAGAGCTAAAGAGATTGTATCATTAATAATACAAGATAATAAATTTTCTTCAACGATAAAAGGTATACTTAAAAACTATATATGTTTTGTGGAATATTCTGAAGATGACTCTAACAAGTCAAGATGGCCTATTGCTGATTTTTGGCAAGATTTCACAGATAATATTGAAAAGATTCAATTATCTAGTATTAATATAGAAAATTCGATATCAAAGAAAAAAGACTGGTTATTACACTCTATTTCTAAGTCTCAATTAATGGTATTACTTTCTGAAGTAGATAATATTGAAGTAGATAACTATACTAGTGATTACTTATTAAGAATGTTAAGATTTCCTACGGATAAAATATCTGATAAAGACATTCAATTAATTAACGATTCAAGATATAAGCAACATAAAGAACCTATTACAAGAGAACAAATCTTAGACTATTTAAACGATATAAAACAAGTAGTTTTTCTAGCAGAAGAATTACCATTTTAGAAAAAGAAAGAATGCATATTTAGTAGAGTTTTGATTTTATAACTAAACTTCGATTTGTCAATTTTAAAACGGAATAAATTGATTTACCCTCAGTTTTGCTTCTTTATGCCGGATTTATTATTGACAAATATATCTATCAATAATTGTTCTAGTAAAAGTCAAAAAACATTTTTTTGACTTTTGACAACCTCACCGGTTTTAGGTGATTAATAGAGTCCAGAGATTTGTCTCTGGTGGGTCTAGGGCGAAGCCCTAATCTAGATAATTAACTATTCAATATAAAATAGTAATTATCTGAATTCTTAAAATAAATTTTATTTTATTAATAAATTTTAATTAAAAAGTTAGGAGAAAAATAATATGTTTGATTATTTAATTTCAGGATTGTTTATAGGTTATTTTATATCTAAAGAAATAACTAATATTATTTATGAATGGATAGTACGAAAAGGTCGTGAGATGGAGGAAAAAAATGGACAATAAGATATTAATTGGTTTTATATTAGGTGCTATTTTTGATTGGTTTAACAATCTTTCTGTTGAACCGATTAGAAAAAAATGGAGGAGACAATGCAATTACGATTGTTCTAAATGTAAGGTATGGGATTGTGATAGATTTTATTGTTTAGAACAAAAAGAAAAAGAGAATAGAAAGAGGGAGAAGAGAGAGAGAGAAATACTATGAGACGGATGAAAAAAGAAAGTAAGAAACAAGATGAAAATATGATTAGTGATTTATTTAATTCATTTTATACTGAAGTTATAATAAGACCATTAGAATTTGAAGAAAGTATTAATCAAAAAAAAATAAACAATGAAAAATTAACTGAAGCAGAGTATTTATTTGATACTTATTTTATAAAACCAAGTACTTTAGCAAGTTTTTTATTAGATTTTAAAAAAAGGAGAAATTGATAATGAAATATTATTATGAATACAAAGAAAAAAATGGTTGCGAAGTCGGTGGACATAATTTAGAAAAAATTGAATTTTTTGGTAATTATATAAAATTATCAGGAGTAGATATTATTTTAACAAATTATGATTACGAAGAACAATTTTGGGGAAGTCTTTTAGATATGAATGAAATAGAATATTTAAAAATAGAACCTATGTTAAAAAGGAGAAATAGATAATGGACATATTTGAATTTTTTACAAATCATTTAGGAACAATAACATTTATTTTTTATAGTTTTATGCTTTCTATTGGTTGTTTTTTCTTAGGATATTATATGGGTAGTTTTAATTGTATAAGAGATGATTTTAAATCTTTAGATTATGATAATTTACTTATAGAGAATAATGAATTAAAAAAGACAATTGAAAAAATGATGGAAGTAAAGGGAAGAAAAAGATGAAATATAAATTAGAAAAAAGAAAGGATTAAGAATAATGGATGATGAAAAAGTTCCTATGACTTATGCGTTAGCAAGATTTTCTTACGAAGCTTCTTATTTATTTAATATACTAGAAAGTATATATGGAGCAATTGTATATATAATTATTTATAAATTTTTAAAAGAAAGACTGAAAATATGATATACTATGTTTAGAGGTGATATATGTTAAATTTGACAAAAATTGTAAAATAAGTATAATACATTCCTCGAGGTGAGGAAAATGAGCTTTGAAGAAGCTTACAAAAATTATTTAAT
>CAKPIS010000011.1 GCA_934162425.1 uncultured Bacilli bacterium | reverse complement strand
AGTAGAGATGAAGAATTACAAGGAATATATGATAGGCAGGAACATGAAAGAATGGTTAGAAATTCTATAATGGCAACCAAGTTAGAAGATAGTTATTATAAAGGTGTTAATAAAGGTATAAAAGAAGAAAAGCAAGAAAATGCTAAAAAAATGAAATTAAAAAATATTTCTATAGAAGACATCATAGATATTACTGGCTTATCTAAAGAAGAAATAGAAAAACTATAACAAAGGCATGGAAGAACTATCCATGCTTTTAATATTTTTCTGTTTAAAAAATCATATAATTTATAATACCAAAATTCATTGTAAATTTATCAAAAAAAATATATAATTATTCTTGTAATAAGCAAGAGGTAATATATGAAAATAATAAGCGGAAAATATAAAGGTAGAGTATTAAAAGGATTTGATATTAATGGTACTAGACCTACAATGGATAGAGTAAAAGAATCAGTATTTGCTATGATACAAGATTATTTAAGAGATAGTATAGTATTAGATTTATATTCTGGTAGTGGTAATTTAGCTATTGAATCTATTAGTAATAATTGCAAATATGCATACTTAGTTGATATAAATAAAAAAGCTATTAATATAATAAATGATAATATTAATAATCTTAAAATAGATAATTGTAAAGTAATAAATAATAGTGCTATAAATTCTTTAAATAACTTTATAGATAATAATATATCTTTTGATATTATCTTTTTAGATCCTCCATATAATACTAATGAAATAGATAAGTCATTAACTATAATAAATAATAATATAAGTTTGTTAAATAATAATGCAATTATAGTATGTGAAACTACTATAGATATAGATTATACTAAATATAATAATTTAACTATTTATAAACAAAGAAATTATGGACAAAAAAATGTTACTATATTAAAAAAACAATAAAATAAAAAACTGTAGTGAAGTATTAAGCCTCATTACAGTATTTTCTTTTTTTGATATTAGTTTTTACTCTTTACTAACTGTTCCATCTGATTTCATTATTGATGATATAGTTTTTTTATCATTACTTATTGAAAAATCTTTTGGTGTTGTATTGGATAAATCTATATTTTTAAAACTTCCAGTAGCAGTAGGTGTTGCCGTAATAGTATAAGTACCAGTAGTAGTACCTGCAGAAATTTTTAACGAAATATTATCAGACTTGTATAATCCAGAATATGCAGTTGAACATTTAGTACCAGAATTAGCAGCATCATCACAAGTAGTCAATGATGAAGAACCAGTTTCCACTTCCTTAGCTAATAATTCTGTTCTTAAGTCTTTTATTATTATTTGATATGCATCAACATAAGAACCGGTTCTTGCCTTAACAATTAACTTAGCAACGCTACTAGCAGTAAGAGCCATAACTATACCAAGTATAACAATAACAGCAAGTAATTCCATTAAAGTAAAACCTTTTTTATTTTTTTTCATAACTTTTTCCTTCTTTCTTTATTTTATTTTTTAAACACTTTCTATCCCTAAGATAATTACTTAAATTTTGTATAATAGTTTCTTAGAAAGGAGCAAGTACTACATGTTAATAATTAAAAAAATAAAATATAAAGATTATTTATATGAATGGTTAATAAATAAAAAAAGTTTTATTAAAGAATCTACTTATGCCAATTATTCTAATATTGTATTTAGTTATATAACACCTAAACTTGGTAATTATTATTTAAATGAATTAAATAATAAAATAATACAAGATTATATATTATATCTACATAATACTAAAAACTTATCTGTTAAAACAATAAAGGATATAATTATGATAGTAAAAGAAAGTATAAAGTGTGCTGTTAATAATAATGTAATTAAAAGTTTTGATTTAAAATTTAGTTATCCTAAAAATAATATTACTAATCATATGTATGTATTAACAAAAAGAGAACAAAATATATTAATGGAATATGTATTAAATAACATTAATAATAAAAGTATAGGTATTTTAATGTCTTTACTTCTTGGTATTAGAATTGGAGAACTATGTGCTTTAAAGTGGGAAGATATAGATTTTAAAAGAAAAATATTACATGTTAATAAAACTGTACAAAGAATATACATAAAAGATATTAATAATAATATATCTAAAGTTATAATATCTCTTCCTAAGACTAATAATTCTAATAGAGATATTCCAATAAATAAAGAATTATTAGATATATTTAAAACATTAAAAACTAATAAAGAAGATTATGTATTAACTAGAAATAATAAAAATACAGAACCTAGAGTATATAGAAGTTATTTTAATACGATTTTAAAAAAGAATAACATAAAACATATTAAATTTCACTCTTTTAGACATACATTTGTTACTAATTGTATATCACTTGGTATAGATTATAAAACAGTAAGTGAATTATTAGGACATTCAAATATAAATACTACTTTAGATTTATATGTTCATCCAAGATTATCTCAAAAGAAAAAATGTATAAGTAAATTATATAAAAATATTATTAAATAATGTAAATAAAAATGTTAAGTTTACTAATATAATTACAAAATAATTGACAATAAAAATTATTGATGATATCATTTTATTAGAATATAAAGGAGGCGAGATTTAAGGTATAAGTTTTGTTTAAATGAAACAAAATAAATAAAAAAATGGTTAACACACATATATCTTTAAGTAACTATCTTAATGATAAAAAGTGTTTAAAAAATAAAATAAAGAAAGAAGGAAAAAATTATGAAAAAAAATAAAAAAGGTTTTACTTTAATTGAATTACTTGCTGTTATTGTTATACTTGGTATTATTATTACTATTGTTGTAAGTAACGTTGTTAATTATATTAAACAATCAAAACAAGGTGCCTTTAAAGATGCAGTTGGTGTATTTATAAAGAATACACAAACTCAAGTAATGGCTTCTGATATAAGTGGTGATGATGGTATGGCAACATGTACCAAAAATGTTGAATGCAAAGAAAAATATCAATATGATACAGCAAATATGGATATAACAGTAACTCAAAATACAGGAAAAAATTATAAAATAGAGATAACAGGAACAGGCGGATTTAAAGGACTTGATATGACTGGAAAATATTGTCCCAAAGAAGCTAACAACAACTGTACTGATAATGGTTCAATTACCTTATATATGAATAGTGATGCTGAAATAAAAACAGGTGAATAATTTACTATAGGAAAGTAATTCTCTTACTTTCTTTTTTTGAAATTACCATATAATAAGATTGTGAAAAATTGAAATTACAAAGTTAGAGTTAATTACTCGTAATGATAAAAAGAAAATATTGTGTTTTGAGTTGTCTAATTATGAGACTAAAAATATTAAATTAAAAATTAATAGTAATGATACTTATATTATTGAAGCAACTTTAATTATTACTGGAAGTATTAAAAATATAGATTTAGGTAGTACTACAAAAAACAACTTTGAAATAAATAGAAAATCATTATCATCAAAAGAAAAATCAGCTGGAATCGTTAGCACTACAGATTAATTACATAAAAAAGAAAATACTGTGATAAAGATATTAATCTTCATTACAGTATTTTTATAAAGAATTTATTAGCTTTGTTTTTTAGCAGTAGTAACAATTTGGCCACCACCACTAACAGCTGAAGCAGGAGCAGATATTTCTCCACTAGAGCTTATATTTGATGTCAAAATGCTTCCGGTATCTTTTTCAGAATCATCATTTTCTAATAGAGCTCCTTTTGGGGTATCATCTAGTCCTAAAGTTACCCCTTTAAAGCTTCCATCTTTATTAGGTTTGATAATTATGTAATAACCACCACTACCATCTTTTTTAACTTGTAAACTTATGTTTTTACTATCATACATTCCTTTATAATCATCTTTTGCAGAGCAATAATTAGTAGTAGACATACTTCCGTCATCACATTCATCTATTGAGGCTGAACCATTTACTTCATTAGCCATTAATTGGGTTTGTATTCCTTTCATAATAACACTATAAGCATCTTTGTAAGAACCAGTTCTTGCTTGATTAATATACTTAACAACGTTACTTACAACGATAGTTAAGATTATACCAAGTATAACAATAACAGCAAGTAATTCAATTAAAGTAAAACCTTTTTTATTTTTTTTCATAATTTTTTTCCTTCTTTCTTTATTTTATTTTTTAAACACTTTTTATCCTTAAGATAGTCACTTAAAAAGTGTAAATAATAAAATAGCTCAGGTTGAATTAAATTGGTATAAATGGTATTATATAGATAGTATTTAATACTAGGAGGAAATATTATAATGAAGAAAAAGAGCAAGGGTTTTACATTAATAGAGTTGTTAGCAGTAATAGTAATTCTTGGAATTATACTAACTATTGTAGTAACTAATGTAGTTAAATATATAGGTGAAGCTAAAAAAGGTGCTTTTAAAGATGAAGAAAAGAAGATAGCAAGACAAGTTACTAATCAAATTGCTTTAAAAGATTTAGGACAAACGGATAAGGTTACATGCAATTCAACTCCAGAATGTAAAAAAATATATGATATAAATGATCGTAATTATGAAATGAAGGTGTTAGAGGCTTCTGGTAGTTATTATCTTCATCTTATTGGTAAAGGTAGTTATTCTAATATAAAGTTAACAGATGCTGATTGTTCTTCAAATTCAAGTTGTAATAACAATAGTATAATAAACGTTGTAAAAAGTGATACTACATATAATAATACAAATCAAATTGCAAATGATGCTAAAAAAGCTACTATAGATAATATTCTATTTGAAATTAAACAAAAAATTAAAGGAGGCTTTAATAATTTTTACAGCACTGGTCAAACAATAGATAAAATATTGGGTGATGATTATAAGTATATGGGAAATGATTTAATGATATATTTTGTGGTAAATAAGAAAAAATGTACAACTGGAACTTGGACATATTTGAAAGCAAGTAATACAAAAAATACAATATTTAATTATTTAGGATTTGATACATACATAAAGAATTCTGAAGAATATTGTACCACGAAACAGAATATAAGCTTTTGTATTAATAATGATGGGGATAGTGTAGAATTTTCTAAACCCACTTGTAATTAATTACTTAATTATACAATAAATGGAGGTAATTTATATGTTATTAATTGGTTCACATGTATCTTTTAAAAAAGATGATCAATTGCTAGGTAGTGTAAAGGAAGCTTTAAGTTATGGATCTAATTGTTTTATGTTTTATACTGGAGCTCCTCAAAATACTAGTAGGTGTAATATAGATGATTCATTAACTAAAGAAGCTGTTAAGTTAATGGAAGAAAATAATATTGATATTAATAATTTAGTAGTTCATGCTCCTTATATTATTAATTTAGCTAATAATGAGAAAGAACAAAATTATTTATTTGCTATCAATTTCTTAAAAGAGGAAATTAAAAGAGTAGAGCAGCTTGGTGTTAAAAGGCTTGTTTTACACCCAGGAAGCTTTGTTAAACTTGATTTGGTAACTGGTATTAATAATGTTATTAATGCTTTAAATGAGGTAATAGATGCTAATACAAATGTAAATATATGTATAGAAACTATGGCAGGTAAGGGTAGTGAGATATGTTTTAATTTAGAGCATATTAAGAAAATAATAGAGAAAGTTAAATATAATGATAAATTAATGGTATGTTTAGATACTTGTCATTTAAATGATGCAGGTTATGATATGAGTAATTTTGACTCGTTTTTAGATGATTTTGATAAGTTAATTGGTATTAATAAAATAGGCTGTGTACATATTAATGATTCTAAAAATATTATTTATTCTAAAAAAGACAGGCATGAAAATATAGGGTTTGGTACTATTGGTTTTGATTCATTAATTAATATTATATATAATAAGAGATTAGAAAATATCCCTAAGATATTAGAAACACCTTATATAAGTATAGAAGATGGTGAAAAAGATAGAAGCTATGCACCTTATAAATTTGAAATAGATATGATTAAAAGTAAAAAGTTTAATTCTAATTTATATAGTGATGTAAGAAATTACTATAAAAAATAATTTGAATATTATTTAAAAAAATAGTATAATTTATATTACATGAGGAGGTTATAAAAGATATGATAGTAGATTTAACTAAGCTATTTAATAGTAATTTATATAAAATAGATGTAAATGGTAAGATAGATGTAGATACATCATTTTTTAAGAATACTGATATTATTAGAATGTCTACGTTAAATGTTAGCGGGTTTATATCTTATGATGAAGAACTTCTTATGTTAAATGTTAATGTTAAGGGTGATATGACTCTTCCTTGTAGTCGTACTTTAAAGGAAGTTAAAGTACCTATTAATATAGAAATTGAAGAAGAAATAGATGAAAATAATGAAAAAGTAGTAGAAATTGTGCAAAATAGGGTTGATATTTTTCCAATTATATGGCAATATATATTAATGGATATTCCTTTAAGAGTTCTAGCTCCTAATGCACAAAATTATATAAATGGTGGAGAAGGATGGCGTCTTATAGAAGAAGAGGACGATAAAAAGGAAGAAATTGATCCAAGGCTCATGGCTTTAAGTAAATTTAAAGAGTAAGGAAGGAGTGATACTATGTTAAAGTTAGATATACAATTATTTGCAGTTCCATTTAGAAAAGTAAGTAAGACTAGAAAAAGAAAGCGTCATACTCACGATAAAATAGAAGCAAATGGTACAGTTAAATGTCCAAAATGTGGTGAAGCTATAAGACCACATAGAGTATGCCCAAAATGTGGTAATTACAAAGGAAAAGAAGTAATAAAGAAAGAAGAAGCTTAATTAAGCTTTTTTTTATGCTATTATACGTGGTATACTTATTATAGGAGTTGGTTTATATGAAAAAGAAAAATAAGTCTATAACATGTTTAATATTATTTATAGGTTTATTAGTTTATTTATTTACTTCTAGTTCTTTTAGAACTTCTATTTCAAATGCAAAGGCAAATATTGATAATATATCTAATAAAAGAGATGAGGCAAAAAAAGTAGTAAGTAATTCTGATACGTTAAAGGTTTACATAACTGATGTTGGACAAGCTGATTCTATATTAATTAGAGATGGTAATTATAATATGCTAATTGATGCTGGTAATAATAGTGATGGAAAAAAATTAGTTAAATATTATAAAGAACTTGGCATAACAAGTTTTAAGTACGTTTTTGCAAGTCATCCTCATGAAGATCATATAGGTGGTATGGATGATATAATTAATAATTTTGATATAGAAAACTTTTATATGCCTGATAAATTGTCTACAACAAAGACTTTTGAAGATATGTTAGATGCACTAGAAAGAAGGAATTTAAAATATATTGTTCCAAAAGTAAATGACAAGTTATCACTAAATAATAGTAATATAGATGTTATTTATGTAGGTAGTGATGAAAGTGATATAAATGATAGTTCTATAGTACTTAAGTTAAATTATTTTTCTAATTCATTTTTATTTACTGGGGATTTAGGTTCTAATAAAGAAAAGGAAATATTAAATAGTGGTGCTAATATAAAAGCTGATGTATTAAAAGTAGGACATCATGGTTCTAGTTATAGTACTGCATCTTTATTTTTAGACAAGGTAAATCCGTCTTTTGCAGCGATTAGTGTTGGAAAGAATAATATTTATAAGCATCCAGCATCTTCTACCTTAGAAAAACTAAATAAAAGGGGAATAAAGGTTTATAGAACTGATTTAGATGGAACTATTTTATTCGAAAGTAATGGAAAGGATATAAGTGTAAGTACATTTGATACTTTAACTAATGGTTAATATTATGACATATACAGTTGATTTAATAGATAAAGATATAATAAAACTTATAAATGATAAAGATGAAAGTATAGTATACATAAATAAAAATAGTCTTAACTTTGTTGTAAAAGAAAATGATGTTCTATTATTTGATGGCATGAATTATGTTAAAGATGATAGTAAAAGAAAGGAAAAAATTGACAGAATTAGAAGAAAAATGGAAAGTCTTAAAAGTAAATAGGGCAATTTGTTGCATTTTGACTAAAATTTTAATATAATTGTTATGTTAAAGAAGGTGCTATGGTATGGATTATGAATACGTAATTAAAAGAATGGAAAAATATGCTGATGAAAAAGGTATTCCTATAATGGAAGAAGAGGGTATTAATTTTTTAACTGAGTTTATTAGATTAAATAAAGTTAAGAACATTCTTGAAATTGGTAGTGCAATTGGTTATTCTGCAATAAGAATGGCACTAGTTGATAAAGATATTACTGTAACTACCATAGAAAGAGATAAAGATAGATACATAGAAGCTGTTAAAAATATTAAATATCTAGAATTAGATGATAGAATAACACTTGTACTTACTGATGCTTTTGATTTTAAAGTTAAAGAAAAGTTTGATCTTATATTTATCGATGCTGCTAAAAGTCAGTATTTAAAATTCTTTAATAAATTTTCACCTAATCTTACTAAGAAAGGTTATATAATTACTGATAATATTAAATTTCATGGTTTAACATTTTCAGATAAGACTAAGTTATCTAGAAATTTAAGAGGACTTATTACTAAATTAGAAACATATATTTCTTTTTTAGAGAATAATAAAGACTTTAAAACAAGGTTTTTTGATATAGGAGATGGCATTGCTATATCAACTAGAAAGGATAGAAATGAATAAAAAAATAATACTTAAAATAAATGATCCTAATAATATGCAGTACCCAGTTAATGGGTTTATTTTAGGTTTAGATGATTTTTCAGTTGGTTTTAATAAGACAGTAGATGTTAGTAGTATAAAAAAAATAAGGAAAGAATATATTGATAAAGAAATTTTTGTAAGTTTAAATAGAGTTGTTTTTAATCATGAATTAGAAACTTACAAAAGTATTTTAAAAGAGTTAGATAATATAGGATTAGATGGAATAATAGCTGGTGATGTATCTATATTAACTTATAATCTTAAAACTAATATAATATTAGATCAGATGCATTTAAATAATAGTTATTTATCTATTAATCATTATTATAATAATGGTTGCTATGGTGCGTATTTAACTGATGATATAACTTTATCTGAAATAAATGAAATAAAGAAAAATACTAAGGCTAAATTGTTTAAATTAGTATTTGGTTATAGTATATTATCTTTATCTAAAAGAAAGTTAGTTAGTAATTATAAAGAGTTTTTTAATAAAGATTATGATAGTAGTTCTTATTTTATTTGTGAAAATAATTCTAGTAATTATTACCCTATAGTGGAAAATAATTTTGGTACTATTATACTTTCTAGCAAGCCAATTAATTTACTTAGCATAATAGATACACTTGATGTAGATTATATGGTTATAGATGATTATAAAATTAATAAAGATATTAGTTATGTTATAGAAGCTTTTGTAAAGCAAGATAAATCTCTTAATAAAAAAATAGATGATGATTTTTTATGTGATAGAGGTTTTATTGATAAAGAAACAATATATAAGGTGAAATATGATGAATAAGGGTAGAAAAAAAGTAGAATTGCTTGCACCAGCTGGAAGCCTAGAAAAGCTTAGATGGGCTATTTTATATGGTGCAGATGCAGTATATATTGGAGGATTAAATTATAGTTTAAGGGCTAATGCTAAGAACTTTTCTTTAGATGAAATAAAAGAGGGAGTATCTTTTGCTCATGAAAATAATTGTAAGGTATATGTAACTATTAATATAGTATTTCATAATGAAGATACTAAAGATTTATTATCTTACTTAAAACAGTTAGAAAAAATAGGTGTTGATGCAATAATAATTAGTGATCCTTTAGTAATAGATTTAGTTAAAAAGAATAATATTAAATTAGCACTTCACTTAAGTACTCAAGCTTCAGTACTTAATAAAGATGCTCTTAAGTATTATGAAAAATTAGGGGTAGAAAGAATTGTTTTGGCAAGAGAGTGTTCTAAAGCTGATATAGAAGATATAATTAAAAATACTAATATGGAAATAGAATGTTTTTTGCATGGTGCTATGTGTACTAATATATCTGGTAGATGTGTTTTATCTAATTATTTTACTAATCGTGATGCTAATAGAGGTGGATGCTGTCAGGTATGTAGATTTAACTTTAATTTATATGATAAAGATAAGAATAAATTATCGGTAGAAGATAACTTTTCTATAGCACCTAAGGATTTATCTTTAGTAGAATATTTAAGTGATATGATAAATATTGGTGTTAAGTCTTTTAAGTTGGAAGGTAGAATGCGTTCTATATATTATATTGCAACTGTAGTTAGTACTTATAGAAGATTAATTGATATGTATTTATCTGGTAAAATAGATGATAAATATGTAAAAAAAGCAATAAAAATCTTATATAGATGTTGTAATAGAAGTGTTGCACCTCAGTTTTATGAAAAAGAAGCAGGTAAAAATGAACAGTATTATATTGGAAGACAAGAAGATTCTAATCAAGACTTTTTAGGTGTTGTTATATGGTATGATAAATATTTAAAACAAGCTGTTATAGAACAAAGAAACTTTTTTAAAGTAGGAGATAAGGTTACGATTTTTGGTCACAATATAGAAGATTATTCATTTAATATTAATGAAATACTTGATGAAGATGGTATATTAATTGATGCTGCAAGACATCCAAGAGAGCTTGTTAGAATAAATTGTGAAAAACCAGTTCCTATGAATTCAATTATGCGTGTCAACTTTTTAGATTGACAAAACTAAATTTTTGTAGTATTATTATAACCAGTTTGATTTGCGAGGTGATTTAATATGAAAAAAGATCTTAAAGAAATATATTTAACTAGTGAAGGTTTTTTAAAATTAGAGGAAGAATTAAATGAAGCTAAAACAGTTAAACGTCCTCAAATAATTAAAGACCTTAAAGAAGCTAGAGCACAAGGTGATTTATCTGAAAATGCTGAATATTCAGCTGCAAGAGATGCACAAGGTAAATTAGAAGCTAGAATAAAAGAAATAGAATATACTTTAGAGCATGCAACTATTATAGAAAATAATAATGATGGTAAGGTAAAAGTTGGTTCTGTTGTTACTATTTTATATGATGACGATGATGAAGAAGAATATTCTATAGTAGGTACTAATGAAGCAGATCCTTTTGAAAATAAGATTTCTAATGAATCTCCTATAGCAGTAGCGGTAATGGGAAAAAAAGAAGGGGATACTGTTTTAGTAGAAAGTCCTAATGGAAGTTTTTCTGTTAAGATAGTTAAGGTAGCATAACTTTTTGCTATCTTTTTAAATACACATCTATATTAAATTAATACTTGTAAAAGAACTTTAAATAAGTTATAATACTAATGTTTTAGGAGGAATTAATAATGGAAGAAAACAAAGCTAAAAACATCCATGAAGTAACTGTTACAATAGATGGTGATGAATGGAAAAAGAAATTAGATGAAACATTTAAGAAAGTAATTAAAACTGTTAAAATTGATGGCTTTAGACCTGGTAAAGCTCCAAGAGATGTTTATGAGAAAAAATATGGTAAGCAAGCTTTAGTTGTAGAAGCTGTTGATTCTTACATGAATGAAGCTTATAAAAAGGCACTAGATGATTTTAAAGGAGATATAAATGAAATTATTATGCAACCTTCTGTTAGTTTAGATAAGGCAGATACAGATGGTGTAACTTATAAGTTTATATTTACTACTAAACCAGAAATTAAGTTTAACAAATATACTGATTTAAAGGTTAAAAAACCAAGTGTTAAGGTAACTGATAAAGATGTTGAAGAAGAAATAGAAAGGTTAAAGAAAGAATATGCTGATTTAGCTGTGAAAGATGGAAAAATAGAAAAAGGTGATACAGCTGTTATTGACTTTGAAGGTTTTGATGGAGATAAAGCTTTTGAAGGTGGTAAGGGTGAAAATTACTCTCTTGAAATAGGTAGTAATTCATTTATACCAGGTTTTGAAGATGCACTAATTGGTCTTAAAGCCGGTGATAAAAAGGATGTAAAAGTTACATTCCCTAAAGATTATCATGCTGAAGAATTAAAGGGTAAACCTGTTACATTTAAAGTTTTAGTTCATGAAGTTAAAACTAAAGTATATCCAGAATTAAATGAAGAGTTCTTTAAAGATTTAGGATTAGATGATGTAAAAACATTAGACGATTTAAAAAAGACTATTAAAGATGCTATGACTAGTAGCAAAGAATTTGAAGCAGAAAATAAATATGTTGATGATTTATTTGAAGCTCTTCTTAAAGAAACTAGTGTTGAAGTTCCTCATGAATTAGTTCATGAAGAAATAGATAGAATGGTAAAGCAATATGAAGAAAAATTAAAGATGCAAGGTGTTACATTAGACCAATTCTTTAAATTTACTAATTCAAATATAGAAGCTTTAGAAGCTCAAATGCATGAAGAAGCAGAAAAAAGAGTTAAATTACGTTTTGCAATTGATGAAATAATTAAATTAGAAAAGATTAGCGTAACTGATGAAGAAGCAGAAAAAGATGCCATAGAAAAGGCTAAAAAACATAATATGGATAAAGATGAATATGTTAAAGCTTTTGGTGGATTAGATATGCTTAAATATGATTTAATGGTTAGTAAGGTAATTGAGATAATCAAGAAATAACATCATTTTGATGTTTTTTTCTTATGCAATGGTAGCATATAAACAAATAAAATTGGCTTTGTATAAACTACTTTTTTTAATGTAAAAATTTTCCAAAAATTACTTAAATTAAATTTCTTAAATTTCTTGACTTTTAAGATACATAGTTTATAATAAAAGATAAATTTTGTTAATTGCATATGGAGGTTTTTTATGAATAAAACAGATTTACCAGTAATACTATTAAGAGGAATTGTTGTGCTTCCTTACGCAGAGTTAAAAATAGATTTAATGGATGAACTTGACACAAAGATAATAGAACTTGCAAATGAAAATCATGATGGTTTAGTTATACTTATATCACCTAGAGATTTTTCAGATGAAAGTGTTCAAATAGATAAATTACCAAGACTTGGAGTAGTTGGAAAAGTAACTAAAAAAACTGTTTTGCCTAATGGTTGTATAAGAGTTACCATAGAAGGAATTAAAAGGGCTAAAATAGATTCTTATATGCAATATAAGGGAGTAGATGATGTATTTGCATGCAAAGTATCTAGTCCAACTAAATATGCAATAGATAAAAGTGATGAAGAAATATTAGTTAGAAAATTAAAAAGAGAATTAGAAAACTATATTAATAAAGTTCCTTATGCATCAAATAGTATATTATCTAGTATTGAAAATATTGACGGAGTAAGTAAATTAGCAGATGTTATTGCAAATTATATGCCATCTACTTTTGAAAGAAAACATGAATTTTTAGAAACTATTAATCCTCATACTAGGGTTATGATGTGTTTAGAAGATATACAAAAAGAATTAGATGTATTTGAAATAGAAAAATCAATAGATAAAAAACTTAAAACAGAACTTGATAAAAATCAAAAAGAATTTATCTTAAGAGAGAAAATAAGATTAATTAAAGAAGAATTAGGAGATGTTTCTTCTAAAGATGATGATGCAGAAGAAATAAGAAATAAAATTGCTAAATTAAAGGCTCCAAGTAACATTATAGAAAAGTTAAATAAAGAGTTGAAAAAATATGAGTCAACTCCATCAGCTTCTCCTGAAGTTGGTATAATCAGAAATTACATTGATGTTTTACTTAGTCTTCCTTGGAATAAATATACAAAAGATAATACTAACTTAAAGGAAGTTAAGGAAAAATTAGATGAAAGTCACTATGGATTAGAGGATATAAAAGAAAGAATTATAGAATATTTAGCTGTTAAGAAAAGAAGTGTATCTAATAAATCTCCTATTATTTGTTTAGTAGGTCCTCCAGGTGTTGGTAAAACATCACTTGCATCTTCTATTGCAAATGCTATTAATAGAAAATTTGTTAAAATATCAGTAGGTGGAGTAAATGATCCAGCTGAAATAATAGGACACAGAAGAACTTATATGGGAGCTAATCCAGGTAGAATTATTAATGCACTTAAAAAGTGTGGTTCTAATAATCCTGTATTCTTAATAGATGAAGTAGATAAGATGACAAAGGATATTAAAGGCGATCCTGCAAGTAGCTTGCTTGAAGTATTAGACCCACAGCAAAATAATAAGTTCTATGATAACTATGTTGAAGAAGCATATGACTTATCTAAAATTATGTTTATATTAACAGCAAATTATGAAGAACAAATTCCATCAGAGTTAAGAGATAGATTAGAAATCATTAATTTATCTAGTTATACTGAATATGAAAAGTTATTTATTGCAAAAGAACATTTAATTAAACTTTGCTTGCAAGATTATAAGCTAACTTCTGATAATATTAAATTTAGTGATGAAATAATATTAAAAATAATTAGAAATTATACTAAAGAAGCAGGCGTAAGAGAATTAGATAGAGTAATTAATAAGATAATTAGAAGATATGTTAAAGATATGTTAAATAAGAACTTAGATACTATAAATGCTAAAGTAACTGATAAAAAGTTAGAAGAGTATTTAGGAAAGATAAAGTATGAAGATAGCAGTATTTTAGATACACCATCTTATGGTGTTGTAAATGGACTTGCTTATACTAAGTTTGGTGGTGAAGTGCTTCCAATAGAAGTTGTAACATATGAATCTAAAGAAAAATTTATTGCAACTGGTAATTTAGGTGATGTTATGATGGAAAGTGCAAAAATAGCACTCGGTCATATAAAAAGTCATGCTAAAGATTATAAAGTGGATTTAGAAGCTTTAGATAAGGTATGTATACATATAAATGCACTTGATGCTGCCGTACCTAAAGATGGTCCGTCAGCAGGATGTGCTCTTGTAACTGCAATTATAAGTTCTGTAACAAAAAGATGTGTAGATAAGACTTATGCTATGACAGGAGAAATATCATTAACTGGTAAGGTTCTTCCTATAGGAGGATTAAAAGAAAAGTCTATAGGAGCTTATAGATCTGGTGTTAAAACTATATTTATACCAAAGAAAAATGAACATGACGTATCAGATATACCAAAAGAAGTAAGAGATAATATAAATATTATACTAGTTGATGATTATAAAGAAATATATGATGTAATATTTAAAAAAAGTAAGAAAAGCTAACATTTTCTCACTTTTTTTTCATATATATATAACTAGAAAGGATGGTATGTATGAAACAAATAATACCTTTTGTTAAAGATATTAACTTAAATTCTAATATATTTGAAATTACCTCAATAGCACTTGAACATAATTTAAAAATGGAAAATAATGATTCTATAGTAGGAGTATTTACAGTAAGTGGTAAATATAAAATAAATGAAATAAGTATTAATGAAGAATCATTTGAAAACAATATTAATTTTGATATAACACTTGATGATAAATATGATGCATCTAAAGTAAAAATAGATATAGATGATTTTTATTATGAAATAGTTGATGATGTATATCTTAGGGTACATATTGATGTATTAGTAGATAATTTAGTTTATGCTAAAAAGCCTTTACCTGAAGAAAAAAAGGAAGAAAAGGTAAATATAGAAGATGTTATACCTAGTATAAAAAAATTAGATGAAAGAAGTTCATCTACAAATAATATAGAAGAAGAGGTGATTGATATTAAAGAAGATGTTAAAGATATAGATAATGAAAAAACTGAAGAAAGAGATGAAAACTTTAATAAAGAAGAAATAGTTAATAATATTAGTTCTAGTTTTTTATCAGAAGAAAACTCTTTTGCAACATATAAAGTTCATATTGTAAGAGAAAGTGAGACTATAGATACTATTATAGAAAAATATAACACTACTAAAGAAGAATTAGAAAAATATAATAGTTTAGATAATATAATATTGGGTTCTAAAATAATAGTACCAGTAAGTAATGAATAATTGTTTAATTAAAGAAGTAGTAAAAAATTATTCTAGGAGTATTAAAAAGTGTAAATTATATTCCTCATCTGTTATATATACCGATAATAATGATAAAAAATTTGTGGCTAAAGAAAATAATAACAATATATTAGAAATTTATAATTATTTAAATTCTAGAGGGTTTAATTATTTACCTAAGTTAGTTTATTTAAATGATAAGGGATATATTTATGAATATGAAGAAAATACTAATATGCCTGATGAACAAAGAATAAGTGATTTAATTAAGATGGATGCATTACTTCATAATAAAACAGTGTATTATAAAGATACATCTTTAGATGAGATAAAAGAGATGTACGAAAAATTAAATGAACAAATAAATGATACATTTACATATTATGATAAATTGTTAAATGAAATTGAACAAAACGTATATATGTCTCCATCTTTTTATATGTTAGCAAGAAACTCATCTAATATATTTTCATGTCTTAATTTTTGTCATAATTCTTTAGAAAAATGGTATGAAATAATGAGTAAAAAAAGAAAAAAAAGAGTAGTTCTTCTTCATAATAATTTGGATGTAGATCATATATTAAGATCTAATGATAATGTATTAATAAGTTGGAATAAATCATATAGAGATATACCAATATATGATTTCATTAAATTATATAAAGAAAATTATAGCAAATACGATTTTAATGAGTTATATAAAGAGTATAATAAAAAATTTCCATTATTAGAAGAAGAAAAAATGCTTCTTTTTATACTCCTTTTTATACCTGATAAAATAAAGTTTAATACTAAAGAGATATTATCTACTATAGATGTAGGTAAGTTATGTAATTATTTATATATAACAGATAATTTATTTATGGAAAATGAGGCAAAATATTCCAAAGAACAAGATAAGAATATCAATAAATAAAAGAAATACCTGAAATCTTGCACATAGTATTAATGTTAATATAGCTTGATAAAATGTTATAAAGCAAAAAGCAATAACTAATATTAAATACTTGGCAAGTTTACCTCCAAATAAGTTGTTAAAACGCATATTAATCACCTTTACAGTATTTTATGTAAAAGTTTATTATGTGTGTCGAACTATGTCGTACGATTTTTAAAATTTGTGAAAATGGTAAAATAACATGCAGAAAATAAAATTCTGCATTTTTTAGTTGTACAAAAATTGTTTAATCTGCTATAGCAAAAATTAAAAATTTGTAAATAAAAGCATGCAAAAAATATCATTTGCATTAAAAATTAAATTAGTATATAGTGCCTTTTAGAAAGAAAGGAGAAAATAAAATATGCAAGA
>CAKPIS010000010.1 GCA_934162425.1 uncultured Bacilli bacterium | reverse complement strand
TTTGTATGTCCTAAGTATTTTGCTACAACTTGAACATTAGCACCTTTATTAACCAGAAGAGATGCACAAGAATGTCTAAAATCATGGATTCCAATAACCTTTAAACCAGCAAGAGTAGCTAGTTTAGTTCTTCTAAGATATATATTAGAATCAGCTATAGGTTTAGCTCAGAAACCATGAAGAAATCATCATTAAATCAATAATAGTGTTTTTTATCAAAATAAACATTCTTCCTTTCATTATATTGAATTATATTAAAATCATTTATTTTCATTTTATATTAGTAGGAATCTTGAGATGTAAAGCCTTAATATGCTATAATAAAGCACATAAGAGGTATATTATGAATGAAAAATTATATAACATAATAAATAATATTTTATATGAAGAAATAATATCAGAATGTAGTCAAGATAAACTTATAATAGGAGATATAAAGCCTGCTATTTATTTTACTGTCAACATAGAAGGAAAAAGAATAAATAGTAATGATAATTATCCGTGCTTAGTTATTAATGACAAAAATACATTTAACAAATGTTTATATAATTACGTAGTAGAAGCACTTAAATTTTATTATGATAATAATTATACTCACGATAATATTAAATCCTTAATTTCATACTTAATAGCGAACTTAACAGACTTAGAATT
Source organism: uncultured Bacilli bacterium (assembly GCA_934162425.1). Lineage (GTDB taxonomy): Bacteria > Bacillota_I > Bacilli_A > RF39 > UBA660 > Aphodocola. The sequence continues at coordinate 38,258 of CAKPIS010000010.1, read as the reverse complement.
AAGCAATCCAATTCCTGCTATTATATCTAGAACTAACATGCTTAAAAATGATTTAACCAGTAGCGCAAAAACAATTTTTTTAGATTATGATTGTACAATTAATGTATCTAAAATAAAGCCTTTTTTAGAAGCTCCATATTCGTTTGATACTATAATTAAGAATAACGATGAAGAATTCATGTTACCTAGTATTATATTTGGTATAGATAAAGATAAATGCTTAATTTATGCTATTCAAAATAAAAATAATATGAATAATAATCTAAAGAAAAAATTAAATAGATTATTTTATAAGTTTAATGATAAAGTAGAAGATACTTTTGATAGTGAGCATTTTAACATAACAGATGTTACTATGAGTTTTATAGCATCTATTATCATGTTTATTAATTACTTAAATGAACAAGAAATTAAAAATATAGATGTTAAACTTAATATGCCTATTAGATATAATAATCATTTTTCATCTAATGAAAGAAGATTAGATTATAAGAAAAAATACTTAAGTGAAGATGAATTTATAAAATATAAAGAAATGATAGATAGACAAAATGAAAGCTATAAAGATAACATAATACTAAAATTAGTTAGAACCTTTTACAGAGTAAAAGAAATGGGTGATGTTATAAATATCAATTACATGCCATTTAATACATCGGATAGTATTAATATTTCTATTAATAAAAATGGTTCATTTAATAATGACTTATGTAATTTAATATATAAGAAAAATAATATTATAAAAAAATAAAAGTTTGGTATAAATTGCCAAGCTTTTTTTAATACTATAATTGGTGATAAAAATGGAAAAAGAAAAATATAAAAAACTAACTGATAAAATAGTACCTAAAGAAGATAAACTAAAAAATAGTATTATAGCATTTTTAACTGGTGGATTTATTGGTTTTTTAGGACAACTAATAGTAACTGTTTTAGAGAAAAAATTTGATATTCCGCATAAAGATGCGACATCAATTATGATTGTTATATTAATATTTATTGCATCATTATTAACAGCTCTTGGCGTATTTGATACGTTAGTTTCAAAAGCTAAAGCTGGTCTTATAGTACCAATAACAGGATTTGCTCATGCTTCCGTATCTAGTATGCTAGATTATAAAAAAGAAGGACTAATTACTGGAATAGGATCTAATGCATTTAAATTAACTGGTAGTGTAATTTTATATGGTGTTGTTTCAGCTTACATATTTGGAATGATAAGATTTATATTTTTTGGAGGGTAGATATGACTATAAAATTTAACAACGTATATTTAAAAGAGACATCAACTGTTGCGTGTTTTGATGAAAAAAAAGGTAGGTTTGGCAAAATGTATGATAAAACATACGATGATTATTATATGGGATGTGATACATTTGAAAAAGCTGAAATAAAAATGATTCATGATTCTATTAATATATTACTAAAAAAAAGTAATAAGACTTTAAATGATATAGATGTTTTAATAGGTTCAGATTTACTTAATCAAATAACTGCTAATTCATATGCTGCTATATCTTTAAATAGACCTTTTCTAGGTGTATATAATGCTTGTTCTTCATTATGTGAAGAGTTTATTATAGCATCTAGTATTTTACAAAATAATAATATTCAAAATGTAGCATGCAGCGTATCATCACATAATATGACAGCTGAAAGACAGTTTAGAAATCCTGTTGAATATGGATGCCCTAAACCAAAAAGATCAACATTTACAGTAACAGCAGCGGCATCTTCTATATTAACTAAAGAAAAAACTTCTATAAAAGTTACAAGTGGTACTATAGGAAGAGTATGTGATTTAGGGGTAGATGATGTATACGATATGGGTTCTGTTATGGCACCAGCTGCAGCTAAAACACTATATGAGCATTTAACTGATTCAAATACCAAAGTAGATGATTATGATCTTATAATAACAGGGGACTTAGGTGTTTATGGTATGGAAATATTAAAAGAATATATGAAAGAAGAATATTCTATTATATTAGGTGATAATTATACAGATTCCGGAAGTATAGTATATGATAGAGAAAAACAACCTAACGTAAAAGCAGGAGGCTCAGGACCAGCATGTATTGCATTATCATTATATACTGATATATATGAAAAACTAAAATCTGGTATTTATAAAAGAGTATTGGTACTAGCAACTGGAGCTTTAATGTCTCCAACTATGAATAATCAAAAGTTTACAATACCATCTATTTGTCATGCTATATGTTTGGAGGGAGTAAAATGATATATTTATATTCGTTTTTATTTTGTGGGGTTGTATGTTTATTAGGACAAATTATACTTGATAATACTAAACTTACACCAGGACATGTAACAGGAATGTTTGTTGTTATAGGTGCATTTTTAGATTCATTTGCACTTTATGATAAATTTATTAAATGGTTTGGAGCAGGTTGTTTAGTTCCTATAACAAGTTTTGGTCATTCTTTAATACATGGAGCCTTAAAAGGAGCAAAAGATGGAGGACTTCTTGGAATACTAGGTGGGATGTTTAGTTTAACTTCAGTTGGTATAGTATCTGCAATTGTATTTGGATTTATTTTAACTATTATATTTAAACCAAAAGACTAAAATTTAAAAAAAATATAGAATTATTTATCAAAATATGTTACTATACTCTATAGTATAGGAGATGTGGTTTTAATGACAGAAAACTTTGATGTAAATACTCTAAGAGAAAACTTACATACAAACTTATCATTAGTTATTAAACAAATAGATGAGTATTCTAATAAATTTATTAATAAATTAATAGATGCACTACAAAGAAATATGAGTCAAAATAGATTATTAGATACAAAATCTGATTTAAAAAGAGTAGATTATAAAATAAAAAATGATATGACAGATAATATATATTTTACGATAAATGATTTAATTAAATCTATAAAAGAAACCACAACTTCTAAAGATTTAACTGAAAAAATAAATAAATATATGGCTAATTTTGACCTTTTTAAAAATAGTGGATTAAATATTTTAGATGATATACAAGATGAAGTAATGTATAATTTGAAAAAAAACGAAAAATATGATGATATAGCAAGTATAAGAAGAATATTTGATTCTTATAGAGAAAGTATTAATTTTGCTATCAAAAGCCTAGATAAAAAAGTTAATGAATTAGTAAGAGATAGTTTAAATAAATTTAATAAAGAACATAACTCTTTAGTAGAAAATAAAGACTTACTTCTATCACTTAGTTTCTTTAATATAACATATGATAAAGATAATGATACTCTTTTAATAGATGATAATGGAACTATTACTAAGTTAGAAAAAATAGATGAAAACACTTATAAAATAAAAGATAACATTAATCTTGTATTAATGAAAAATAAAGATGTAATGGGTGTTGGTATTACAATTAATGGTGATTTAAAAAAGGCTGTTAGTATAAATGATAAATTAAATAATATTGTATTTTTAACTAAGAAAAAAGATGAATCAAAAGGACTAGAATATAACTTTGATAATGGTTTTATTAGAACATATGAAAATAATTCTTTGGTAAGCAGTGATATGATTAATTTAGATAAATTAGATAAAAAAATAGAAGATATGATGAATGGACTTGATACAAACATATTAAGTCTTATAAGACAACTTGAAAAAAATAGAATAAAAACAAGTAAAAATGAACTAGCATTTAAATAATTAAAGCTAGTTCTTATTTATTGATGATCTAAATTCATTTTTAATATCATAATTCGTAACTAAAGAGTATATTAAATTTGCTTTATAATCAGTTTTAAATAGATGATCATATTCTTTTTTATATTTAGTAATTATTGGTACATCTATATTTTTTTTTATGCTTTTAAGCACATTTGTACCTCTTTTACTTAATCCTAATACTCTTATATATTTTATATTACTTATATTTTCATCATTTTTAGTTTTACACACTATATGATTTAAAAGTCTAGATATTCTATTATAAGAATATCTTTTTGATTTAATATTTAAAATAAGTTCATTTAAATTACTGCTAATATTTACTTCTTTTTTTAATTTATTTTCAAGACCTTCTGTTACTCCTAAATAGTCAGATAAATTATCACTACTTAATATTTGATACTTAATTAAATAAAAATATTTATCATAATCTATTTTTTTAATATATTTAATAACATCATTTGGCATTACATCTTTAACTAAATTAATATTATCTATGTTTTTTCTAATTGATGTTGCACTAGTAATATTACTTTTTATTTCAACTTCATGATAATCATTAGTTCTTTTTATACTAATAGGCACAATATTTGCTTTTTGTAATTTTATTTGTCTTATGTACTCAAGTGCTAAAACATCGTTTGGTTTATCTATCATAGTATCAGAAACACTCATTAAAGCAAGAGACGATGCTTTAGGATAATTTACGCCACTAGATACATGTTTTTTAACTAAATTTTCATATTCTTTATTTTCATAAGTGATATCAGCTAGCTTTTTTAGCTTGTCTACATCATTTAACTCTGAACCAAATACTAAATAGTTACAATTTATTTTCTTTAATATTTCAATTGCACCTTTAGCATAGTAAGAAGCCGACTGAGTTGCAAAAACATAAGGTAGTTCTATAACTAAATCATAACCGTAATCTAATGCTATTTTTGTTTTATCCCATTTATCAATTACTGATATTTCTCCTCTTTGAGTAAAATTACCAATTAAAACAAGTACAAAATAACTATCTTTAAACATTTCTTTAGCTTTATTTAAATGATATAAATGTCCATTATGAAATGGATTATATTCTGCTATAACACCAACTATGCTCATGTACATCAACCTTTCTTATAACTGTATTTCTTCTTCATATTTTGGAATTATTAGTTTAATTTTTTTATCTATTACATTTTTTAACCCACTTATATCAACATCTTTAGATACTGGAGGAAATGAGTTATCAAAATGAGATAATATTATTGATTTAGGTTTTATTTTATCTATAATAGGAACTATCTTTTTATCTAAATCACTTCTTCCTTGATATGCTAATATTAGATAATCAACATTCTTAGGATAAATAGTATTTTTATCTAATGCCATACTACCTATAAATAATAACTTTTTATTATCAGTTTTAACAAAATAACAAACTGTTTCACCATTTTCATGGCATTTTAAATGATTTTTAATAATAATAGGTAAATTACTGTGATATTTTATCACATTTTTATTAAATAGGGTATCTAAAACTAATTTATAGTCAAATTTAATGTGTTTTCCTTTTATTACTTTAATATCTATTTTTCCTACTTTAAACTTATCATTATAATTTATTTTAACTAATTTATCTTTACTTATCCCGTCAGATAATAATCTATTATAAGGACAAATAGTTGTATGAATTAGTGCGTCTTTATCTTTATATAAATCTACTAAATCCATAGTATGATCAATATGACCATGTGTAATAAATATATTTTTAACGTTATAAAAATTATTTTTAAAGTTCTTATCTAGTCTTTTATAAAATCTAATAAATGGATCAAATAAAATAGTATCATTATCATTTCTAAGTTTTAAACTAAAAGTACCGTACCAAGTTATAGTAGTCATATAAAATCACTTCCCTTAAGTACATTTTAACATAAAATTATAATATTCTAAAAAGAACATATTTTTTATAATGAATATTTTTATCATTAATAGAAGATATAACTTGCATCCAAATACATAATCCTCCAAAAGATAAAATATAATATGCTACAAAAAGTTTAAATGGAATATTTACTAATGATAAATTAGTAATAGCGCCTGTCATCTCTAAAATAGAGTTAATTATAAATGAACTTGTAATATTTAAATTAAATATAGCTCTAATTAAATTAGTTAACATATTAAATAGTATAACTACTGAAAATATATTTAAAAGAGAATAAATAGTTCCTTTAATAGATTCATTTATACTTTGTATTATAGATTTATTTTTATATGTTTTATTTTGATTACAGCAAGATATAAAATTACGTTTTAAAATAAAAGCTTTAATTATATTAGATAAGTAAAGCATTAAAAGAATAATTATTCCATATGTTTTACTATTAAATAAATTTATTCCTGTATTTATAACAAATAGTGGATTTACAAAATGTGTTACACATAATAAATTTTCAGCAGTTTTACTATTTATTAATCCCTTTTTTAAATATTCATTAATAAATATAGCATTAGATGGAGTTCCACATATAATAGACATAATAAATATATTAGTCATATTATCATCAAAATTAAATAGTTTTTTAAATAAGTTCTTAATAAACTTTGGAATAACTATTTCTACATTATTTTTAACTAATATCATTCCTATTAACATAGTTGGAAATAAACTAGGAAATATTTTAATAAAAAACATATAAGAAGATTTTAATATACTAGCAACAATTATTTTAGAGTTAGATAACACTAAAAATTCTATTAATATAAGTATATAAATAAATATAATATTTTTCTTTTTCATCATAATAACTATTATTACAAAATATATAAAATAATGAATATTTATATACATCTTACTAATAAAATTAAATAAAGGGAGATGTAATTATATGAATAAAAAATTTATAATATTTTTAAGTGATCTAGAAAAAGGTGATATACCTGGCATGAAAAGATATATAAAGTTTTTAGATGATGAAAAAACACTAGCAATATTTTATAATCCATTAATAGCACCTAAACATTTAAAAACATATTTAAAAGAAAATAATATAGTAGAAGCTTATGAAGTATTTAGTCTTAACATATTAAAAAGTCATGAAGATAAAATATATACTTTTTCAAGCAATAAGGGTGTATATAATGTAAATAAGGGTATTTTATTTGATGAAAAGTTAGTTATGTTTATAGATAGGGGTATGGAAATAAGTCTTGATTTACCAAAATATTCATATATAGTTTATAAAGATTATTTAGAAATTAAACCGTTTAAGAAAAATTCTAAGGGTAGTTTTTGTTATGTTGCAAATAAAGAAGATGTTAGTGAAAAACTTAAAAGTTTAATGCTGGAAGCTAAAGAAGCATCTGATAATATATTATATATTGATGATTATTCTAATATGGTTAAAAGGTTAAAGAAATAATATTTAATGCTTAGTTTATTTTATAAGATAATTATAGGTATTTGCTATAATTATTTTTTTGTTTAAAACATTGTGATATTAAATAATAAAATAATTTTTATGTTATAATGTTTGATGTTGAGGTGATGCCATGGGAAAATTATCAAATATGTTGTATATGGTCGATTTGTTAAACACTGGTAATATTTATACAATAAGAGAATTATCAGAAAAAATTGGAGTGACTGAAAGAATGATTCGTTACTACAAGGATGAAATATGCAATAACGGTATTGCAATTGAATCGTTTAAAGGCCCAAATGGTGGATATTTTATGATAGATAAAGTAAAAAATTATACAAGTATAAATAAATATGACATTCAGCTATTAAATAACATATATAATTTATTATTATATAGTGATTTTAAATATACAGATAAATTCAAAGAATTTTTGGATAAGGCTAAAAAAATGTATTCAATTTATGATGAGAAAAGTAAGTATATTTCAAATATAAATTTAAATACACCTGGAGAGATTGAAAAATTGATTGAAACTGCTATAAATAAAAATGATAAAATTGAAATTATCTATAATGATATTGATGGAAGTAAGTCAAAAAGAATAATACATCCGCTTCACTTATTTAAATATAAAAATAATTATTACGTTACGGCTTTTTGTGAGTTAAGAAACGACATAAGACATTTTGAATTGAAGAGAATTGTTAATGTAAAATAAAAAAGACAAAATATTTCATTTTTTCGTGTTATAATGTGCCTAGGAGGAACGTGTGATGATTAATGACTATACCTTTATAGATTTTGATGGCGTTATTTTAGATTCTGAGAAAAGAATGTTAGAAAGGAAATATGAGCTAGGTTTTCACAATCATAAAGATAAAGAAGAATTTAACGAATATTTTAAGTATACCGAGTTACATACAGAGGAGTGGGATTATATTATTACTGAAGCTAGTGAAATTAATAATTCAGTTGAGATAATAAAAGAACTTGAATCAAGAAAAAGAAAAATAGCGATTTTAACAAAAATTCATACTCTATATGAAATGAAAGTGAAGATTGAAAATTTGAGACAAAAGAGAAATATAATGTGTCCTGTGTTTTTTGTTCCACCAGGGATAAAAAAACATCAAATTATAATTCCTAACAAACAATTGCTAATTGATGATTCTAGAAAAAATATTGAAGGTTGGATTGAAAATAATGGTACTGGTTTTATCTTTGATTCATCTATTAATGAAAATACTGATAAAAAAGTTAAAAGTCTGGAGTTTTTAATAGGGAGGTAATTATTATGAAAAACAAATTGTATGAGAACTACCTTAAATCATTAGAACAAAAATATAATGCCGTATGTTTTGATATTGATGGAACTCTAACTATTAAAAATTCTAAAGTTATTGATGATAGAGCTATAGATATGATTATTAATTTGTTGAATAAAAAAATTCCAATCGTATTTATCACAGGTCGTGGAGAAACTGGATTGAATGATTTAAGAAATGATATTTATTATCACATTCGAAATAATAAAAAAATAACTGATGATGACTTAAAAAGGATATATGTTTTGACAAATGATGGAGCTAGATTGTTTTATAGTAATGATGTAACACCAGAAAGTTTTTTAAATGAAAACGTATACATATCAACTAAAGATGAATTGAATCAATTGTTAGAAATAAGTAATTTTGTAAAAGAAATAAAGGAACATTCTGCTTATGGTAATTATTTTGTCATAACATACTCGAGAGATTTAAAAACTAATAGTATTATAAATGTAAGAATGGTATTTAATACAGATAATAACAAAATAATTAATTCAATATTTGATAGTGTGAATGATTATGCAACCGTCAAGAAATTTAATGGAATTTATTTAACAAGAGGTATGTACAAGAATAAATCTGTCATTCAAGTAGGAACTGCAACAAAAGATAAAGCGATTGAAAGAACAGAAAATATAATTGGTGTGCCTAGAAATTCTATGATAAGAATTGGTGATTGTGGAGATTTAAGAGGAAATGATTATACAATGCTAAATTGCAATCAAGGATATAGTGTAGATAAGACTAGTGGATTCATTGATTCTTGTTTTCCTGTTTTTGATGATAATGGAAACATAATAAACGGAGTAGAAGCTACATTGCAATTAATAAAGAATGCAAAAATATTGCCAACTGTATGTTTAGAAAAAGCTGAAAAACAAAATTATAAACGTCAGTTTGCTGAGGTGGAAAAAAGTATTGTTCTTGGAAGGCAAAAATTATTAAAAAAATACAACGATATAATAAATAGTAATTTTAACGATTGTAACACAATAGATGATTTGTTTGATAGATTTAGTGGAAGTATTAAAATTCCTATGTATGAAATGGAACTTTTAGATGACAATCCATTAAAAGAATTATGGTTGACATCAAATGATGAAAACCAATCCTATTCAATAAGGGATGACAATAATTATCTTTTAAGAGGTTCTGATACATATTATTATTTTATATCAAATAGAATAAGTAGCAATGGAATTGATATTACTTCAAAAAACGATGTATTAAATTGGTATGAAAACTATTTGAACTTTTTAGATGATTCATTACAAGCTATTTTAGATACAAATAATTTAAATAGTCAAAGTAATAAAAAATTATTGCTAGGAGTTTTAGATAATTGTAGAAATGTTTTATTGATTTTACTAAATCACCATTTGGCTTCAAAGTACAATGATAAGAATATACTGTTAGAAATTACTTATAATGATGAAAAAAATGTCTCTGAACTGTATAAATCCCTTATGAATGTAGAGAATACAATGAGTATGATATGTTTTAAACCAAAATATAATATAGTTAAGAACGATATTATTAAAAATATGAGTGATGTTAAAAATATTTTGAAAAATAATTTGAATGTAGAATTAGAAAGCAAAGAGAAAGAAGATTATTCAAAAAGTTACAGGGCGTATAGAGAAATTGATAATTTTGCTGAAAATTATGTAGCGGTTTCGTTATATAATGAAAAATGTAATAATGATAAATTTATAGATGCATGTGGATTGAGTTATGGTGGCATAGAGCTACCAATAATAGCTAAAATAATAAATCAAAATAAAGTTGATAGATTATTACTTTTAAAGTTTAGTAAAAAGGTATCCGGTTATACAAACAAGCAATTACTAGACTTAAGAAATTTTGATATAAATGATTTTGGTGGATTAATTAATTGTGATGATTTTAAACATTCCAATTTGGATTTGTTTGATGATAATGTTTTAACTGGTAAAACGTTACAATTAGCTATTAACTCTTTGTATGACTGTGATATTAATGTTAAAAATATTTGTATAGTAAGATATCCTAGTATTAATAGAATTGATCAAATGTTTTTGAATAATCCTTGTGCAATTGATTATCATTTGTTTTTTGATTATATATATGGTTTGTGCTTTAGCAGTCCTTATAGTTGGAAGGATGATGATTGGATAAATAAAAATGGAAATATTGATTACACTGATTCATTAGGAGTCTTTGATTTAAATAGAAAGAAAATAATAGAATGTTTGATAAAAAATCATAATTTTAATGTAAACAGTGAAGTTGGTGAACACAGAAAGAGCTTAATAAAATGAGGGAAAAAATTGATGTTAATGAATGGAGACGAAAACTAGCTTACAAAACATTTTCAAAGTATGATGATCCTTATACAGGATTGGTAACCAAAATAGATGTAACTAATTTGGTTAAGTATTGTAAGGAAAATAAAATATCATTTTATGGTGGAATGTCTTATTATGTTCTAAAATCATTTAGTCAAATAGATTCGTTTTATTATGGATATGGTAAGTCTAATAATGAAATAATGATTTATAAATATGAGAAATTGGCTATGACTGCAACAGTTATAGATAAAAATCAAGAATTGAATTTTACAAGGTATGTGTGTTACACTGAAGAATTTTATGACTTTATTTCTGAATTTTGCAGTGCATGTCATGATGCTTCTAATGGTATTCCATATTATAAGATTTCAGGATTAGAGGATATGAATAAGGTTAATGTAACATGTATTCCATGGGTATCATTTTCTAATTTTAAGGATGCTATTGACTTCAGCAAAAAGAATAGCAAACCAAAGGTATGCTGGGGTAAATATTATTCACAAGATGATAAAATTTATATTGATGTTTCTTTAATTGTAAACCACGCATTTCAGGATGGATATCATATTGGATTATTTTTTAATAATTTACAAGAAGAAATATATAATATAGACAAAATTAAGACATATAAAAAGGTAAGGAGAAAAAATGTTAAAGAAATACTATAAACTAGGAATTAATTACATAGTATATTTTCCGGAAAATGTAAGGGAAAATATGCCACTATTATTATTTTTACATGGAATAGGAGAAAGAGGAGAGAAGATAGAGGACATAGAAAAATATGCTCTACCTAAATATATGAATAAATTTGATATATCGTATATTGCTGTTGCCCCTCAGTGCAGTTATAATAATTTCTGGGATTATCATTTAAAAGATGTTGAGAAAATTTTAAAAAAAGTATATGGCGAATATAAGTACGATAAAGAAAAAGTATGCATAATGGGAAGCAGTATGGGTGCTTTTGGAGCATGGAATTATATTGCATCAAGGCCGAATTTATTTAAGGGAATAGTATCGGTATCTGGTGGAATGATGCTTCCAATTAAGCAAGTGCTTATGAATATAAAAGATAAAAAAATATTGATTTATCACGGAGATAAAGATGATGTTGTAGATGTAAATCAAAGTTTGGTTTTATACGATAAATTAAAGGATGTAGGTGCAACTAACGTAGAACTAAAAATTGTAGAAAATGACAATCATTACCTCACTTCACATGCATTTAAAGATAAATATTTATATGAATGGTTAGATAAAAATATAAAGGGAGAATAAAATATGAGAGTAGTAAGCATAGGAGATTTAGTATTAGACTATTACTATAAAAATGGAAAACTATTAGGTGTTAATGGTGGAATGACTTCGCATAATATAATTGCAAATTTAGCAAAAATGGGATTAAATACATCTGTATATGGATCTTGTGGCAATGATATTCAAGGTGAAATGACAATAAAAAGTTTAAAAAAAATAAATGTTGATGTTTCTAATATTAAAAAGTTAGAAAGAGAAAGAACAAGAGCTTTTCATGTTTCTTATTTTGAAAATGATGATAAATTAACATTTATATCTAAGAAAAGGTGCCCTTTTTGTAATAATAAAAGTTGGTATAATGATAGTTTAATAGATGTTAATAGTATTATTGAAGATATTAAAAATGATGATATATTAGTATTCGACAATTTAAATGATAAAAATCAAATAATTATAGATGATATTAATAATAAAAAAGTAATAGATTTAGGTCAATATTTTGAATTTGAAAATTTAAAAGAAAAAGAAATAATTAATAAAATACGAAATAAATTTGAAATTATTAATTTTAATGAAAGGGTATCAAAGTATTTGATAAATAAATTAAATCTTAAAAATGATTTAGAATTATTTAAGCTCTTATCTCCTAAATTTATGACTATAACTAAAGGAGATGCTGGAGCAAGTTTTATATATAAAAATAAAATATATAACTTTTCTTTAATTAATAAAGGTAATGTTGCTGACTCTACTGGAGCTGGCGATGCATTTATATCTAGCATAATAAGAGATGTTATAAAAAATAATTTTGAATATGATCCTAATTTATTTGAAAAATGGTATGAAAATTCAAATAAACTCACTTCAAAAGTTGTGTCTAAAATGGGAGCTAGAGGACATATCAATTCTTTATTTAAAATAAAAAATGATGATAATAAATGCACTTGCGACAGTTTTATATATAATGAGAGAAAACAAATAAAAAGATGTAATCTAAATATTAATAATTTAGAAACTAGAATTACTAATGCAGTTAATTCGGGTGTATGTAATAAGGTTAATAATATAGATTTTAATGAAAATAGTAATTGTTTATTTGTTGGGACTGGTGGATCATATGCTGGAGCAAATTTTGCATCAAAAGTTATAAATATGTTATATGGATGTAATACTTATCCAATGTATCCAAGAGACATTTTATATAGAAATAATAAGAATATAAATAAAATAATATTGTTTTCTTACTCAGGCACAACTAATGATATTATTAATAGTGTTAAAGATTTTGAAAATAAAAATATTTATATTGTTACGAAAGGACAACTACAAAAAATCGTATTAAAAACTGGTATTTTAAAGAAAAATATTTTAAGCTATAGAACTTCATCTAATAAAGGAAAAGAAAGAGGTTTTCTATCATTTGAGGGAGCTGTTGTACCAGCTGCAATATTTTTAAAGTATTATTTTGATAAAACTAATATTTCTATTGATTTTGATATTTTCATTAAAAAGTCAATTAATAATTGGAATGAAAAAATAAAAAACATAGTAAACAAAAACTTTATAGAAAAAATAAAAGAACATGGATTAATAAATTTATTTCGTGGTGATTATACTGATACTGCTTGCTACGATTTAGAAAGTAAGATTATTGAATCAGGCGTTTGCAATTGTATTATTCATGAGAAAAAGAATTTTTCACATGGAAGGTTTATTAATTATGAAAACTTAAATAATATTTGCTCAATATATTTTAAGCAAAAGAATACTACAAAATATGAACAAGAATTATTAAAATATTTAGGTAGCAACAATATAGTAATAGAAAGCGAATATGATGGTATGATTGCTGAGTTTGATTTGTTAATAGCTTCGCAGTTTATTATTTATTATATTGGAAAAGTATTAGATATAGATGTATCAAAACCAAAATATTCTGAAGATGCAATGAAAATATATTTTTATAAGGGTGATTTATAATTAATTATTTAAGCAAGAAATTAAGAAAAAAACATATAAATAATCAATTATAACAGTATAAAAATAAAATGTATTTAAGGCTACATTTGGTAGCTTTTTTTCATGTTTTGTTATATAATTTATAGATAGGTGGTTATTGTGAAAAGAAGTGAAGTAAATAGAGAATTATTAAGTCCTATGATGAGACAGTATATGGAAGTTAAGGATAATTATCAAGATGTTATACTTTTTTATAGAATAGGTGACTTTTATGAAATGTTTTTTGAAGATGCATATGAAATATCTAGAGTTTTAGAACTTACTTTAACTGGTAAAAATGCTGGATTAAAAGAACGTATTCCAATGTGTGGAATTCCTCATCATGCTGCTAATATATATCTAGAAAAATTAGTTGATAGTGGTTATAAAGTAGCTATTTGTGAACAAGTAGAAGATCCAAAGGATGCTAAAGGAATTGTTAAAAGAGAAGTTATTAGAGTAGTATCTAAAGGAACTGTTATGACAGATGAAATGTTAGATGCTAAAACAAATAATTTTATAGGGGCTTTAAGAAAATTAAATGATGAATATTCACTTGCTTATCTTGATTTATCAACGGGGGAATTTTACTCTTTATTAATAGATGATGATAATAATAAAATAGTAAATGAAATATTAAATGATAATATAAAAGAATTAGTATTATATGATTCTATTGATCCAAAAGTACTATCAGCTCTAAAAGATGAAAATGGAATAATTATTTCTCATGAAAATAATATAGAAGAAATAGAAGAATATAAAAAATTATATGAAGATATAGTAGATGTTAGGTTATTAAGTTCTATTTGTTTACTTTTAAATTACTTAAATAATGGTCAAAAAAGAAGCTTAGAACATTTACAAAAAGTTATTAAAAAAGATTATAATACTTATCTTAAGATGGATTGTAATACAAAAAGAAATTTAGAGTTAACAGAAAATTTAAGAACTAAGGAACGTACATATTCTCTATTATGGTTACTTGATAAGACTAAAACTGCAATTGGATCTAGAATGCTTAAAAGTATGATAGAAAATCCATTAGTTGATAAAGATAAAATAGAAAATAGATATGACATGGTATCTAAATTAAATGAAGAGTTTATATTAAAAGATGAATTAAAAGAGTTGCTAAAAGAAGTGTATGACTTAGAAAGATTAGCAGGTAGAATATCTTTTGGTAATGCTAATGCTAGAGATTTGCTTCAGCTTAAAGCATCATTAAAAGTTTTACCTAGAATAAAAGAAATAATAGAAGAACTTAAGTTTAATTTAGTAATTGATCCTCTAGAGGATTTATATAATTATCTAGATAAAAGTATATATGAAAATCCTCCTATAGGATTAAAAGAAGGTTACTTAATAAAAGAAAACTTTAATAAAGATTTAGATGAATTAAAAGAAGCTAGACGTGGTGGTAAAGACTTTATAGCTAAGTTAGAAGAAGAAGAGAGAAAAAGAACTAATATTAAGAATTTAAAAGTTGGTTATAATCGTATATTTGGTTATTATATAGAAGTATCTAAAGGAAATAGTAAGCAGGTTACTGAAGAATTTGGATATGAAAGAAAACAGACTTTAGCAAATTGTGAAAGATTTATAACACCTGTTTTAAAAGAAAAAGAGTCTTTAATATTAGGTGCAGAAGAAAAGATAATAAATTTAGAATATGAGCTTTTTTGCACTGTAAGAGATGAAGTTAAGAAATTAATACCTATACTTCAAGATAATGCTAAAAAAATAGCTTTATTAGATGTTATGCAAGCTTTTTCATCTGTTAGTGAAGAAAATAAATATACAAGACCTATTTTGACTTTGAAAAAAGAAGTAGATATAAAGGAAGGTAGACATCCTGTTGTTGAAAAAGTACTTAAGGGTGAATATGTTAGCAATGATATTATATTTAATTGTGGAACAACACTTCAACTTATAACAGGACCTAACATGGCGGGTAAATCAACTTATATGAGACAGATGGCTTGCATTGTTATAATGGCTCAAATAGGATGTTTTGTACCTGCAGAAAGTGCAACGCTTCCAGTTTTTGATAAAATATTTACCCGTATTGGTGCATCAGATGATTTAGTGTCTGGATCATCAACATTTATGGTTGAGATGATGGAAGCTAATCGTGCAATAGAAGGTGCAACAGAACATAGTTTAATATTATTTGATGAATTAGGACGTGGTACAGCTACATATGATGGTATGAGTTTAGCTAGAGCTATAATAGAATATATACATGATAATATAAAAGCTATTACTCTTTTTTCTACGCATTATCATGAGTTAACTTCATTACAAAAAGAAAAGAAGCATATTAAAAATGTGCATGTTGCAGCTTTAGAAGAAAATGGTAATATAACGTTTTTACATAAAATAAAAGAAGGAAGCGTAGATAAAAGTTATGGTATACATGTAGCTAAGTTAGCTAATCTTCCTGATAGTTTAATAAAAAGGGCAGATGAAATACTTAAGACTTATGAAGAGAAAGCAAGAGAAAATAATAAAAAAGAAACCGTAAGTCAAATATCTATGGATTTTGATAATAATAGTCAAACAGATGAAAAGTATGATATAATAAAAAAGAAGTTGGACTCTATTAATCCTCTTGAGATAACTCCAATAGAGGCTCTTAATATTTTATATGAATTAAAAAATACATTGAATAAAAAGTAAAGGTTGGGTGATATTTTAGTATGGAAGAAGAAAAGAATGAAATAAAAGTACCAATAAAGTTAGTAGTTGAAGAATCTATGAATAAAAATGGATGTAAATATCCAGGTGATGAATTTAATTTGCTTAGAAAATACTTTATAGCATGTTTAAATTTAGGTTTTTTAGAACCTAAAGACTTAACTTTAATGATGGATAAGTTTGCAAGCAAAGTTAAAATTATAGTACTTAATTATAATAATGTTAATAAAATGGATTATTATTTATTAAATGCTGGTGTTTTATATATATCTGATAGATTAAAATATAATAATTTTATGTTTTATCAAATTAATTTTTATAAAGCAGTAACTGAAGTTATTTTTAATGCTGAGAATTCTCATATAGGTCTTTCAAGTGCAATATGTAATATGGTTGCAGAAAAAGTATATAATATGGATGTAAATGAAAGTAGAATAATCATGCCAAAGCTAAGTGAAGAAAAGATAAATAATGATATAATAAACATAAGATCTGGTTATTATAATTATAATTTAACTATATCACTTGCAAAGCAATTATTTATAAGTTTAAAAATAAATGAAAATAAATTAGTAAAAGATATGTTTTTTAATGGTTTTGATAAAGTAATAGATGAAAATATAAAAGATAGTAATTCTAAATTATTAGTAGAAGTATTAGATAAATTAACTATTATGTATATAAATAGAAGGGTTATGAATAATGTTAATCCAGGTGAAAAAAGCTTACTTGATAAATATCAGATAATGCTTAATGAAACATTTACTAAAGTTGATCAAAACTATTTAGCTTTTTGTGCTTTAATAACAACAGATGAATTAAGAAGTAAATTAATGAAGAAATTTAATATTGGTTAAGAGGTGTTTTATGAATAGAAATGAAGCTAGAAGTGTTATAATGACTATTTTATATCAAGTATTTATGTATCAAAATAGTAAAATAGAATATAACTTAAATGATGTAATAAAAGATAATTTAGAAATAGATAATGACTTTGTAAAAGAAACCGTAACAGGTGTATTAGATAACAAAGAAAACATTGTAAATATTGCAAATAAATATCTTAAGGATTGGACATTTGATAGACTAGGTTTAACAGATAGAGCTATTTTATCTATGGGAATATATGAACTTTTATATACTAATACTCCAGAAGTAGTAGCAATTAATGAGGCTGTAGAATTATCTAAAAAGTACTCAGATGATAAAGTTAAGAATATGATAAATGGTGTATTGGATAAAGTTTATCATGAAGAAAAGTAGAAAATAAAATGGATTTAATAAAAGAAAAATTAGCTTTACTAACTAAAGAACCAGGTTGTTATTTAATGCTTGATAAAAATAACAAAGTTATTTATGTTGGTAAAGCTAAAAATTTAAAGAGAAGAGTATCTTCTTATTTTAATAGAGAACATACTGGTAAGACTAAAGCCTTAGTATCTAATATAGTAAATTTTGAATACATAGTAACAGAAAGTGAAGTAGAATCTCTTCTTTTAGAAATAAATTTAATTAAAAAATATTCTCCAAAATATAATATAATGCTTAAAGATAATAAGTCTTATCCATATATAGAAATAACAAATGATAAATATCCAAGACTTATTATATCAAGACCTAGAAAACTTAAAAATCATAAAGGAAGGTTATTTGGACCATATCCTAATAGTAATGCAGCTAGAAAAACTGTAGAACTATTAAATAGAATATATCCTTTTAGAAAGTGCCATACTATGGGAAAAAAAGTGTGCTTATACTATCAGATAGGGCAGTGCCTTGGATACTGTGAAAATAAAGTATCTAAGGAAAGAATAAATGAAATGATAAGTGAAGTAACGTCATTTTTAAAAGGAAATTATTTAACAGTTAGAAAAAAAATAGAAAACTTAATGAAAGAAGCATCAGATAAACTTAATTTTGAAGTTGCTATAGAATATAAAGAAATGCTTGAATACATAGATAAAGTATTAGAAAAACAAAAGATAAGCTTAAATGATAATATAAATCGTGATGTAATAAATTATTATGTTAAAAATGATTATATATCATTTCAAGTACTTCATTTAATAGATGGTAGAATAAATATGAGAGAAAAAGAAGTATTTGCATTAGTAGATGATGTAAAAGAAACTTTATCTTCTTTTGTAATTAGTTTTTATGATAAAAATAGTGTACCTAAAGAAGTATTAGTAGGAGAGGATTTTGATACTAATTTATTATCTAATGCACTTAATACTAAGTTTATTATTCCAGAAAAAGGTATAAAGAAAAAACTAGTTTTAATGGCAGAAGAAAATGCTAAGATAGTATTAGATGAAAAATTTGAACTTATTAAAAGAGATGAAAAAAGAACATTTAATGCTAATGAAGAACTTGGTAAATTACTAAACATAGATAATTTAAGTAGAATAGAAATATTTGATAATGCACATCTTTTTGGTACATTTAGTGTAAGTGGTATGGTAGTATTTAAAAATGGTAAACCAGATAAGAAAGAATATCGTAAATATAAAATAGTAAGTGAAGTAAAAGATGATTATCACATGATGAAGGAAGTTATATATAGAAGATATTTTAAAGTATTACATGAAAAGTTAGAAAAACCAGATCTAATAATAGTAGATGGTGGTATAGTACAAATTAATGCTGCTAAAGAAATAATTAATAGTTTATATTTAGATATACCAATTGTTGGACTTAAAAAAAATGATAAACATAAAACAACAGCTCTTATATATAATGATAAAGAATATTTAATAGATAATACTTCTGATTTATTTCATTACTTAACTAGAATGCAAGATGAAGTACATAGATTTACTATAAATTATCATAAAGAAATAAGAAGTAGGGGATCACTTTCTAGTATTTTAGATAATGTACCAAAAATAGGAGAAAAAAGAAAGAAAGAATTACTTAAGAAATATAAAACAATTACAGCATTAAAAAGCTTAACAAAAGAAGAATTAGAAGAAATACTTCCTAGTGATGCTGCAAGTAATCTAATTTCATTTTTAAAGAATTATAAAAGTGACTAAGTATTTAGTCCTTTTTTCTTGACTAAATAAACAAACTATGTTACCATAAGCGTCATAAATGAAAGAGCATATACTAAAATGAATGGAGGCAAATAAGATGAAAGAAATTATTGTTAAAAGAGAGTTACCTAGTGAAGAAGTTAAAAATATAAGAAATTTAATTGTTAATACTGCTATGGATATAGATAGAGCATCTGGTAAAAGGTTAAAATTATCAGATTTAGATTGTTCTAAAGAATCATTAGATAGGATTATATTTGATCGTTCAATTTATAACGGCAAATGTATTTTCCATGTACTTTTTAGATTGAAATCAAGAATAGATTTTGATGGAGTTTCTTTTGATGGTGTTAACATATCTGGAACAGATTTTACGGGCTCAAAAGGAGTAAGAATAAATCCACAAACTATATATGCAAAGAACTTATCAAATGCTATATGTCAAGGTGTTAAATTTGTAGGACCTTTTGATGGAGTTAACATATCTGGAGCAAATTTTACGGGCTCAAAAGGAGCAAAAATAAACCCACAGACTATATTTGTTAAAGATTTAGAAAGAACAAAATGTACTGATGTAGAATTTATTGGTCCATTTGATGATGCTAAGATATCTGAAGCAAATTTTACGGGCTCAAAAGGAGCAAAGATAAATCCGCAGACAATATATGCAAAGGACTTATATAGTACTGTGTGTTCAGATGTTGAATTTACTGGTTCATTTGATGGAGTTAATTTATGTTGTACAGATTTTACAGGATCAAAAGGAGCAAGAATAAATCCCCAAACAATACGTAATAAAAATCTTTGGGGAACAGTATGTTCTGGTGTAGAATTTACTGGTTCATTTGATAATGTTAAAATGAACGATGAAACATCATTAGATGGTTCTAATGCTAGATATATAGACTCATTCGAAAGAGTAAAAGAAAGCATAAAGAAACTTATTAAGTAATTAATTCTGCTTATTTGCAGAATTTTTATTTTAAATGGTAAGTAAAAATAAATTATTATGTTAAAACAAAATATTGCTATTAATATTAGGAATTTGATATAGAAGCTATCAGCTGATTAGTAATATTAAGCATAATTTTTCTAGTTTTATGAAACTAGAATAATAAAAATATTGAAATACAAATAAATGTTTGTTATAATTTATTTAGTAATAGAGTATGATATTTATTTT
Source organism: uncultured Bacilli bacterium (assembly GCA_934162425.1). GTDB lineage: Bacteria > Bacillota_I > Bacilli_A > RF39 > UBA660 > Aphodocola. The sequence goes on along the minus strand of CAKPIS010000010.1, from coordinate 17,306 downwards.
AAATAAAATGTAATGATAAAAGATATAAGAAAATGATATGGAGGTCTATTAATGGAAGGAAAAAAAGAATTGTCATTTGAAGAGGTTAATGATATAAGAAAATTAATTGTTGATACAGCTAGTAATATAGATAGTTCATCTGGTAAAAGATTAAAATTATCAAATTTAGATTGCTCAAAAAAACTACTAAATAGGATTATATTTGATTATTATAAAAATTGTGAATATATGTTATATAAATATTTTTATAATAAATTTGAACGTAAAGAAATTATGGAAAAGCTGGATTTTGATGGTGTTGATTTTAGTGATTTTAAATGTATAGGATTTGATTTTGGTGATGTTAAAGGAATAGGAATAAGCATAAATCCACAAACTATATATGCAAAGAACTTATCAAATGCTATATGTCAAGGTGTTAAATTTATAGGACTTTTTGATGGAGTTAACATATCTGGAGCAAATTTTACGGGCTCAAAAGGAGCAAAAATAAACCCACAGACTATATTTGTTAAAGATTTAGAAAGAACAAAATGTACTGATGTAGAATTTATTGGTCCATTTGATGATGCTAAGATATCTGGAGCAGATTTTACAGGTTCAAAAGGAGCAATGATAGATCCACAAACTATATACAAAAAGAATCTAAGAGGAACAAGATGTACTGATGTAGAATTTATTGGATTATTTGATAGGACTATGATATCTGGAGCAGATTTTACAGGATCTAAAGGAGCTGTAATAAATCCTCAGACAATATATGATAATGACCTAAAAGGAACAGAATGTGCTAATGTGGAATTCATTGGTCCATTTGATAGGATTATGATATCTGGAGCAGATTTTACAGGTTCAAAAGGAGCAATGATAGATCCACAAACAATATATGATAAAAATCTTTGGGGAACAGTATGTTCTGGTGTAGAATTTACTGGTTCATTTGATAATGTTAAAATGAACGATGAAACATCATTAGATGGTTCTAATGCTAGATATATAGATTCATATGAAAGAGTAAAAGAAAGCATAAAGAAACTTATTAAGTAATTAATTCTGCTTATTTGCAGAATTTTTTTTATAAAAAGACGAGGGTTTTATCTTTTTTGTATCTAATAATATGATTGGAAGGAGGTAAAATATTTGAAAAAGATATTTATTGTTATTATGTGTATTTTTTTGTTTGGTTGTAATAAAGAAAATGAAAATATAAATACAACTAGTAAAAAGGTAAACATACAAAAGAAAAGTTATTATGCTTTTAAAGTAAAAACTGATGATGATATTAGTTACAACGTAGATGATGGATTGGATGGTGATAAAATAAGTTATAATACTAGTAATAATTTGGAAGAAAAAGAAGAGATAATAGAAGAAGTAGTAGAAGGGGAAGATAATATTATAGAAAATATTTCTGATGAAGAAAAAGAAAATTTAGATAATAATGAAATAGAAAGTAATGATAGTAATAATTTAGATGATAAAAATAGTTATGATGTAAAACAAGAAGATGTTATTATTTCAAATGCTAAAGAGGAAGAAGATAACAGTAATAGTAAAGACATAAGTTTAATGTCTACTGAGACGAGTGATGTAATAGAAGATGACTCTACTAGTAATAATGAAATAGTAAGTGAAAAGACAGAAGAAAAAGATGAAAAAACTGATACTACAGAAGAGAAAAAAGAAGATATAAAAGAAGAAATAAAGCCTAGTGAAGAAGAAAAAGTACCAAATATTGAAGAAAAGAAAAGGTATTATAGCACACTTGGTACATATTTAGGTGATACTAAAGTAAAAGTAATAGATATTAGTTATCATCAAGGTATAATTGATTTTGATAGTTTTGTAAATAGTGATTTGTATTATGGTGTAATACTTAGAGTTGGTTATTATAATACAATGGATAAGTTATTTGAAAGAAATATAAATGAAATTAAAAGACTTAATATTCCTTATGGTATATATTTATTTAGTTATTCTACTAATAGTAGTGAATCTTTAATAGAAGCTGAGTTTACTAATTCTATGATAGATAAATATGATTTAAATCCTAAACTTGGTATATATTATGATATAGAGTCTTGGAATACAAAAAGAAAGTCATCTGATAATATTTCTAAAGAAACATATGATAGTATGGTATCAAGCTATATAAATAGTGTATCTAATCATGTGAATAATAACTATAAAGTAAAGGTTTATTCTAATAGATGGTATGCGATGAATAGGCTTGGAAGTACATCTAAAGCTTTTGTTGATTGGGTTGCAGAGTATAATAAGACTTGTAAATATGATGCTCCTTATTCTATGTGGCAATATACATCTAAAGGTAGTGTTCCTGGAATAAAAGGTAATGTTGATATAAGTTATCTATATTAAAAGCTAGTTTATAATTAAACTAGCCTTTGTTAATTTAAAACCATCTTCTAGGTGGGTATGGGTAATATGGAGCAGGTGGATAATAATAACCTGGTCTATTATTATACCCATAACCATTATTCCAGAAAGCTGGTGCAATAGCAGCACCTGTTACCCCTCCAAGTAAAAATGGAAATGCAAATCCTCCAACAAATCTTTCATCATTGTTTTGGTTTGATGAATATGTATAAGGATAATTTTGTGATGGTACACTTTGTCTTATGTATCTATAATTTTGATTCAATTTCTTCACCTTCCTTTAAAGTAGTATATGTAAACTAAAAAAATATGTTATAATGGTTTATGGTGATAGATATGATAAATAGACATAAAGTTTTAAATAAAAGTTATAAGTTAACTAAAGAAAATATTATTCCAAATAGATATTACAAAAAATTAGCTAAACAGTATGATAAGATGGGATATTTAGATGTAAATATTGGTAGAGAACTTAGCTTATTATTTAATGAAGATTATGCTGTTGGAATACATAGAACTGGTTATAGTAGAGTTGATTTTAACTATTTATATGATGTTTTTTATAATGGTTTAATTAATAATGGTGACTTAATGCAAGGTGTAGCACAAAATGATTATATAAGTATTGGTAAAACAGTATCAATATATAGTAATCCTTTAATAGCTGTTGGACAAATAAAATCAGCTTGTAGATATAAAGATTCTGATGGTGTTATAATAGTTAGAATTCCTAAATCATATATAGGGTTAAAAGAAGGAGAGATAAAACCTATATATTATAAGGAAAATAATGGTAATACTAGACTACTTCCAGAATATATTTATGGTTTTTTACCTGTTTTGGATGGTAACGTCGGTAGATTAATTCGTAATCCTAACTATACTAATACTCATGATTATGAAAATGATGGATTATATTATGAAAGTGATGTTTTAGATAAAGTTAATTTAGATATAAGAAGAAGGTGATTTTTTTGAACAAAATAAAGGTAATGGATGATTTATTAGCTAATAAGATAGCAGCTGGAGAGGTTGTTGAAAAATGTGTTTCTGTTGTTAAAGAATTAGTAGAAAATAGTGTTGATGCTGGAGCAGATGAAATTAAAATAGAAATAGTAGATGCTGGAACTAAATTAATTAAAGTTACAGATAATGGAAGTGGAATGAGTCATGATGATGCTATAATGTCATTTAAAAGACATGCTACAAGTAAATTATTTGATGAAATAGGCTTATTTAGAATATCATCTTTAGGTTTTAGAGGTGAAGCACTTCCTTCTATTGCATCAGTATCTAAAGTAACTCTTATAACATCACAAGGAGATGTTGGAACAAAACTTGTTTTAGATGGTGGTAATTTAGTTAGTGATAGTAAAAGTGATGCAAGACGTGGAACAATAATAGAAGTACGTGATTTATTTTATAATACTCCTGCAAGGTTAAAATACTTAAATAGTATATATAGTGAGCTTGCAAATGTTTGTGAGTATGTAAATAAGATGGCTTTATCATATCCTGATAAAAAATTTATTTTAATAAGTAATGATAAAACAGTTTTAAATACGGATGGTTCTGGTGATTTACTTAAAGTGATAAGAGATATATATGGGCTTGAAGTTGTTAGAAAAATGAGAAAGGTATCTGCTTTTAACGATGATTATGATATAGATGGATATATATCACTTCCAGAAGTTACTAGATCGTCTAGAAATCATATGATAACATTAGTTAATAAAAGAGTTGTTAGAAACATAGAACTAAATAGGGCTATAAATGATGCGTATCATACCTTTAAACCAGAAACTAGATATCCTATTGTTGTTTTAAATATAAATACAGATCCATCTTTAATAGATGTAAATGTTCATCCATCTAAACTAGATATTAAGTTTAGTAACTTTGAAGATTTAAAAGAATTAATTAAAACTGGAATAAAAGGAGTACTTGATAAAGAACTTTTAATACCTAAGATAGAAAAAAGTAATAATCCTGTTTATGAAAGGAAAAGAGTAGTAGAACAACAATTAAACTTAGAAAGAGAAAATATAATTGACTCTAATGTTATAGATTATTCTTTATTTGATGAGCCTGTTTTAAGTGTAAATGAAGATATGGTAAGTTACAATGAAGAAGAAAAAGAAGAAGATAAAATAGAAGAAAACAAAGTAGTTATGCCAGAGATGTATCCTGTAGGGCTTGCTAAGGGTACTTATATAATTTGTCATAATGAACTTGGTATATATATGATAGATCAGCATGCTGCAAAAGAAAGAATAAATTATGAGGGTTATAAAAAAGCATTTGGTAATCCAAATGAAAGTAGTATTAAGATGCTAGTTCCTCTTACTTTAGAATTCCCATCTAATGAATTTATAATAATAAAACAAAATATAAATGTTTTAAGAAATATGCATTTTGATATAGAAGAAAGTGGTATTAATACATTTGTTATTAAAGAGCATCCTACGTGGATAAAAGAAGGATATGAAATAGAAACGATAAAGAAAATAATAGAAGTTTTAATAGATCAAGAAAAAAACTTTACAATAGAAAAGTTTAGAGAAAAAGCTGCTATAATGCTTAGTTGTAAAATGGCTATAAAGGCTAATATGAATATTTCTATTAGTGAAATGGAAGCTTTAATTAATGACTTAAGAAAATGTGATAATCCGTATACTTGTCCACATGGAAGACCTACTACTATATTTTATAGTAATTATGAATTAGAGAAAATGTTTAAAAGAGCTATGTAGTTTTACATAGTTTATTTTCTTTTATGTAGGAATAATATTGGTTTGACTATATTATATTTTATGGTATAATAACATTTACTAAAAAAGAGGGGATATTTTATGAGAACAATATATTTAAATAAAGAGTTTGTAAATAAATTAAAACCTGCATCTAAAAATAATAGAGGTGAGTATGGTAATTGTTATAAGTTTAGAGGAAAAGTACTTAAGATATTTACAAGAAAGTTAGAGCCATATATAGAAACTAATATAAAAAGAAACTTAAAAAGAGAATCTGATATTATAATGTATCCAATTAGTAGAGTGTTTGTAGATGAAAAAAATGGATATATTTGTGATAAAGCATCAGGGCTTGATTTAGATACAATTATGGATATGATATCTAATGGAAAATACAATATATCATTTGATAAATTATTATCAGCTTATTATGATGAATTTTTAGATAAACTATTAAAAGAAAAAGTTCTTTTAGAGGATATAAAACCATCACATATATTTATAGATGATAGTATAAGTTTAATAGATTCTGACTTTTATAAAAAAGTTCCTGTATTTATGACAAATAGTAATAAAAATAAAAGAAATTTAAAAAAGGTAAATAACTCTGTTATTTCACTTGTTGAGTATTTTCTTCCAAATGAGTTAAATTTTAGTTATAATGATATAGATAGTTCTTCCTATCTTTACAAAAATATTAATAATATTAAAAAAGTTAGTGGTGGACAAATTAATAGTTTAGGTGATTTTTTAGATTATAGATTTGAAGATGAACAAATAAGTGAATTAAGGAAGTTATTATAATGCCTATTTATATAAGTAAAGAAATGATAGAAAAATTACCTCCTGTATCTAAGATAAACTATGGTAGGTATGGCATTTGCTATAAATTAAATAGCAATACAGTACTTAAAATATTTACAAGAAAGTTAGAAGAAGATGTAAAGAAAAATATAAGAAGAAATTTAAAAAGACAGTCTCCTATTATAATGTATCCTAAAGATGCTGTGTACTTTGAACAAAAAAGTAAATTTATGGATGGATATACATGTCCTTTAGCACCAGGAATAGATTTTAATACATTATATGAACAAATTGAGAATAATGAAAATGATTTATCATTTGATAAACTATTGTCAGCTTATTATAATGAGTTTTTAAATGAGCTAAATAAAGAAAAAATATATTTAAATGATGTTAAACCAAATCATGTATTTATAGATGATAGTATGAGTTTAATAGATTCAGACTTTTTTAAAAGTGTTCCTCTTGCTATGACAAATAAAGAAAAGAAAAAACAAAATTTAATAGAAGTAAATAGTTCGATAATTGCTATTATTAATCATTATTTACCTGGAGATTGCTGGGTTAATAATAATATAGAAAGTGAAGAGTTTTTGTATAATTATCTTATAAATATAGAAAAAGTTACTAATAAAGATGTAGATAGTATACTTAAATTATCAAATTATAAATTTAAAGATAGTCAAATAGATGAACTTAGAAAGGTGTTATGATGATAAAATTAAGTAGTAAACAATTTGGTGAGTTAATACCACTTAGTGGTGAAAATAGTGGCTATTTTGGAAAGTGCTATAAATATAATGATGGTGTATTAAAAGTGTTTTTTACTGATGTTTCAAAGTGGGTATTAGATAATATTAATAACAATTTAAAAAGACAATCTCCTATTATAATGTATCCTAAAAGTAAGCTATACATAGAAGATAAATTTAAAGGATATTATGCTAATATGGCACCTGGTATATCACTAGAAAATTTAGTTTTGGAAATAAAAAATAAAACAATGGATTTATCATTTGATGATTATTTAAGCTTATATTATGATAAATTTTTACCATGTTTAATTAAAGAAAACGTTATATTTGATGATATAAAATTAGAACATACATTTATAAAAGATAACTTCTATTTTATTGATACAGATCTTTATAAAAAACAAGAAGAGGGTGCAAGCTTAAAAAGTACTAAAGATATTAATTTATCAAACTTAAACTTTTTTGTATTTAATTATTTTATTTATTCTTTTTCTATGGAAAATTTTTATGTTCCAGATAACTTTAAAGAAAACTATATGGAAAGATTAATTAATAATATAAGATATAAAACTAATTATTATGTAGATAGTTTTAAAATGTTAGATAGCTATAAATTTTAATTAAAGGAAGTGATTTATTTGATAATTGCGATAGTAGGTCCAACAGGAGTTGGAAAAACAAAAATGTCTATTAGTTTAGCTAAAAAATATAATGCTGAGATAATAAGTGTTGATAGCATGCAAATATATAAAAAGATGAATATAGGAACATCAAAAGTAACAAAAGAGGAAATGGATGGAGTTGTTCATCATATGATTGATATTAAAAATCCAGAAGAAGATTATTCTGTTTTTGATTATCAAAAAGATGCTAGAGGAGTATTAGATAAATTAATTAGTGAGGGTAAAAACGTTATAATAGTAGGTGGTACAGGTCTTTATTTAAAAGCTCTTTTATATAATTATGAATTTAAGGAAAATAATAACCGTAAAGATTTTTCAGGATATACTAATGAAGAGTTATATGATATGGTAAAAAATATAGATAAAGTAAGTAAAATACATGTAAATAATAGACAAAGATTAGAAAGTTTTTTGAATAATCATGAAAATAATGATAAAATAGTATCAGATAAATGTATTTATGATGCTAAAATAATTGGACTTACAACAAATAGAGATTCTTTATATGAAGCTATTAATGATAGAGTAGATAAAATGGTTAGTGATGGATTAATAGATGAAGCTAGATATTTTTATGATAATAACATTAATAGTAAAGCTATTAAAACTGCTATAGGATATAAAGAGTTATATTTATATTTTGATAATAAGATTAGTTTAGATGATGCTATAGAATTAATAAAGAAGAAAAGTCGTAATTATGCTAAAAGGCAATATACATGGTTTAATAATCAAATGAATGTTAAGTGGTTTAACATAGATAAAAATGATTTTGATAATACGATAAAAAACGTGGTAAGTTATATAGAAGGGAAGTAAGTTTTATGAGAGCAAAAAGGGTTGGAAGACCAGGAAAAATTGATAGGGATACAATGAAAATGACAAATACAGGACTTATAATAATTGTTATTATACTTTTAATATTATTATCAGTTAGTGCTATTACTATATTTAATCCAGAGGTATTAGGCTATATAAAGGCTTGTTTAAGAAATTTATTCAATTAAAAAGAAGAAAGCTTAAAAAAAGCTTTCTTTTATAATGCTTCTTTATATATTGTCTCATCAAAGTCATGTTCATCATCTTCTTTTTTCTTAAGCTCATCATATGAAATTAAAAAGTATTCATGTTCTAATATATTAGAACCATCATCAGTAATAGGATCATCCCAAGTTAAATCAAGATGTTTCCAGCTTCCTTCAACATATACTAAATTCCAAACATGAGTATCAGAAGATATTCTATAATTTTTAACGTGTAATTTATCTAAAAATAAACTCATTGCATCAGCATAGCCACTGCATATTCCAACGCCATCAAATAAAACACCATAAGCACCAGAAGAAGAAAGAGTAGATTTACCAGACTTATTATCTTTATCATACTTAGTATTATTTATTATATAATCATGAAATATTTTAATGTTTTCTGTAACATTTTTACTAGAATCATAATTATCTTTATATATTTTATCTACTTTTTCATTTATCTTTTCTATTTGATCAGAAGTATATCTATTTTTTCTATTTAGTGTAATCTTACCACTTGATGCAATTTGGGTACTTATGTTTTCAAACGAATTAAAAGGATGAACAAAATTACTAATATTTGTTAAATAAGATTTATCTTCTGCAATTTTTTTAATATCAGTAACACAAGATGCATAAGCTGGATCACATTTAATGATATATTTATCCCAACCAGCATCTAAAAATGTATATATTGAATTCTTAAGTTCATCAATATCTTTTATATTAGTATTATTATTTATTTGTACATAACTATAATTTTCTTTTTTTCTATATTTATTATCTACTAGTACTTGTTTAATGTTTTTACTTAAGTATTTTTCATTAATATATGTTATTTCATTTAATAAAATTTCTTTATTATCATTTAATACATAACAAAAGAAAGTGCATAAAAAGACAAGTACGATAAGTTTTAAAAAGTTTTTCCCCTTCATTTATAATCACCATAAACATTATATCAGTAAAGTCAAAAAAAAAGAAGTAAAATTACTTCGATTCATTTACTTTTTTTGAAATATTTGATTTTAGGCGAGCTGCCTTATTCTTAGTAATAAGTCCTTGACCAACAGCTTTGTCAATTCTTTTATTAGCTATGTTTAAGTTTTCTACTGTAGCATCTTTTCTAGCTTTTTTAACTGCTGTTTTCATAGCACCATTTTTTAATATATTAGCTTCATGTTTTGCGTTTGTTACTTTAACTCTTTTCTTAGCACTTTTAATATTTGGCATGTTTAATTCACCTCCTAAAGCTCATAACTTCTTATAGTTTAGCAAAAAATAAATAAAAAATCAATAATATTTACTCTTTTTGGTAAAAATATAATAGGTGATTAAATAATATGCATAAAATAGACTTAGAAAAATACAATACAAGAACAGATATGATAACAGATTTTATTGAAAAAAATGAAAATAATATTATATCAAAAACATATAAAAATGATAATGTTAATATAACTTATGTCAAGTTAGAAGATAATAATCCATTTAATAAGAAAAAAGGAGATTATATAACACTTGAATTTGATGATGTAACAGATGATGATAGTAAAAAAGAAGTAGAGAAAGTATTTAAAGAAACATTAAAAGAGTTTTTGATAGATAATGGTTTTAATAAAAATACTAAAACTTTAGTAGTAGGTTTAGGTAATCAAAAATCTACACCTGATAGTTTGGGTTCTATAGTTTGTGATAAAACAATCGTTACTAAACACTTATTTGATATGAATGTTGATGTAGAAAATAAGTTTTCTAACGTATCTGTTTTTAAACCTGGAGTAGTAGGTACAACTGGAATAGAAACTAGTGATTTAATTAAAGCAGTTGCAAGTAAAACAAAACCTGATCTTTTAATAGTAGTAGATTCTCTTTCATCATCATCTATAGATAGAGTAAATAAAAGTATACAAATATCAAATACTGGTATTTGTCCAGGTAGTGGTATAGATAATAATAGAAAAGAAGTATCATTTGATACAATAAATGTTCCTGTTATAGTAATTGGTGTTCCAACTGTTACTAAAGCTTCTACTATAGTATTTGATACAATAAATTATATGATAAAAAATTATGTCTTTAACAAAGAATTTAGTAAGAAAAAAGCTTCAAAATTTGTTCATAAGAGTATTAACTATTTAAAAGAAGATGTACAAATAGATGCTAATGAAAGAAAAAATTTACTTGGTTTAGTTGGAAGTTTAAATGATGAAGAATTAATGAACTTAATATATGAAGTATTAACACCAATAGGATATAACTTAGTTGTTACACCAAAAGAAATAGATTTTGTAATGGAAAAATTAAGTGATATTGTAAGTTATGGTATAAACAGGTCACTTCATGACATATGATTTATCATAATAAGTAAATCATTCGACAATAATAATTAATCTCATATGCTAATTTATTAGTAGGTGATATATATGAGTATAAAAAGATTTAAAGCAAAAAAGAAAAGAAAATTAAAAATAATTAGATATATATTTTTATTTCTATTCTTTTTTTCGTATATATTCATGATTAGTTATCTAAGAAAAAATAGACTTAAAAAAAATATATTATCTAAAGATGTTAATTACGTTAATTTTAACATAATAAGTAAGATTAATAGTGATATTGATAGTACCATTAAAAACCCAGTTAAATTACTTAATAATAATGTTTCAAGAGCAGTTAAAACAGAAAATAAAAAGGTAAGTTTAGATATTAAAAACGCAAATAATATAAAAGAAGAAAAGGGACTATCAGATCCTATAGTTTATTTATATAATACTCATACTAACGAAAAATATATAGATTATGATGTTATAAGTGCAGCTTCATATCTAAAAGATAATTTAATAAAAAAAGGAGTAAATTCCATATTAGAAGATAAAAGTGTACAAGTATTTTTAGATTCTAATAATTTAAAATATTATAGATCTTATGATGGGTCAAAAACTTATATAAAAGAAGCTACCAAAAAATATAGTACTTTAAGATATTTTTTTGATATACATAGAGACTCCGTTAATAAATCTAAATCAACACTTGAATATAATAATAAAAGATATGCTAAAGTTTTATTTCTTATAGGACTTGAAAATAGTAATTATAAACTTAATTTAGAAAATACAAATAAACTTAATAATATAATAGAAAGTAAAGTTAGTGGTATATCAAAAGGAATATATGAAAAAAAGGGTAAAGGAGTAAACGGTGTATATAATCAGGATATATCACCTAATTTGTTTTTAATAGAAGTAGGAGGAGAAGAAAATACTAAAGAAGAAGTTTTAAATACTTTAAATGTTATATATGAGTCTATATATGAATATATTAAAGGTGATGTATGATTAGTTATAAAAAAATATTTCATGGATGTATATGGGTATTATTTTTAAGTTTTTTAGTCTTATATTTTGCAGAAGCTGGAGGATACTATGAAAGTGTAAATAGTAAAAAAACTTATTTAACTAATGAAAAGATAAAACAATTTGAAAAAGATGTTAAAGAAGGACGTGAAATAAAAGTAGAAAATTATATGGTAGAAATAAAAAAAGATTATAGTAATAATATTAGTAAGTTTGGTCTTTTTACTTCTAAAACTTTTGCAAAATACTTTAAGAAAGGATTAACTAGTATATTTTCTGGTATAGATAAAATGGTAAATTAGTACTTGAAAATAATAATTAATAGTTGTATAATTAAAGCATATTTAAATCGTTGATCAAGAAAAGTAACTAAATACAAGTATTAAAGAGAGTAGCATAAATGGTGGAAGTGTTATATATAAGTATTAGTGAATGGGCTTGTTGAGTGAATACCGAAAAATATATTAGTAGGCTATTTCCGGTTTGGTTATCCGTTATTAATAACTTATGTATGATAGTACATATAGGTGGCATTAAAACAAGTTATAACTCTTGTCCTATAGGGATTAGAGTTTTTTTAATATTAAAGGATGTGATATTATGTTAAAGGTTAAACGATGGTGTAAATTTTATAAGATAAAATAAAATTAAAATATAGAAAAGAGGTAAATTATGAAAAGATTATTAACAGGACTTCAACCAACAGGAGTCATAACACTAGGAAATTATATAGGTTCTATAAAACAAATGGTTAAAGAACAAGGAAAATATGAATCATTTATATTTGTTGCAGATATGCATGCTATAACAGTTCCAAATTCAAATTTAAATTTAAAAGAAAATACAAGAAGTTTAATTGCCCTATACTTAGCATGTGGTATAGATCCAAAGAAGAATACAATATTTGTACAATCTCAAAATGAATATCATGCAAATCTTTCTTGGGTATTAGAATGTAATTCTTATTTTGGAGAATTATCTAGAATGCATCAATTTAAAGAAAAGAGTAAAAACAAAGAAAACTTTACAGCAGGTTTATTTACATATCCAGTTTTAATGGCATCAGATATATTAATTTATGATACTGATTATGTACCAGTTGGAATAGATCAAAAACAACACGTAGAATTAGCTCGTGATATTGCAATTAGATTTAACAATAAATATGGAGATACATTCAAAGTACCAGAACCAGTTATATCAAGTACTGGTACAAAAATAATGGACTTAATAACTCCAACTAAAAAGATGAGTAAATCAAGTGAAAATCAAAACGGAGTTATTAGATTACTAGATGATCCAGAAATTATTAGAAAAAAGATTATGAAAGCTACAACGGACTCAGAAAGTATAGTTAGATTTGACGAAGAAAATAAACCTGGAATATCTAACTTAATTAATATATATAGTGCATTTACTAACAAAAGTATTGATGAAATAGAAAATGAATTTAAAGATGCTAATTATGGTACTTTTAAGAAATGCGTTTGTGATGTAGTTATAGAAGAATTAAGTAAGATTAGAGAAAAATACTTTGAATATTTAAATAGTGATATAATAGATAAGATATTAGAAGAAGGAAGACAAAAATCAAGAACGTATGCTAAAGCTAAATATGAAGCTGTTAAAAATAAAATAGGTTTTTATTAAAGATAGGAGAGTTTTATGAAATCAGGTTTTGTTAGTTTAGTTGGAAGACCAAATGTAGGTAAATCAACTCTTATTAATAGTATAATTGGTTATAAGGTAGCAATCACATCAGATAAAGTAGGTACAACAAGAAATATAGTGCAAGGAATATATACTGATAGTGATACACAAATAGTATTTGTAGATACTCCAGGTATTCATAAACCTAATAATAGACTTGGACAAATGTTAAATGAACAAGCTTATTATTCATTAAATGATGTAGATATAATATTATTTTTAATAGATGTTACAAAAGAATTTGGTAGGGGAGATAACTTTATATTAGAAAAAATAAAAGAAGTTAATAAACCTGTTTTTCTAATATTAAATAAAGTAGATAAAATAAAAAAAGATGAGTTATTTTCACTTATTACAAAGTATAAAGACTTATATGATTTTAAAGAAATAATTCCTTTATCTGCTATTAAAAATAAAAACGTAGATGAACTTATTAATACTTTAAAAAAGTACTTACCAGATAATGTTATGTATTATCCAGAAAGTGATATAACAAATACTTCTTTAGAATTTAGAATAGCAGAGTTAATAAGAGAAAAAGTACTTAGATTAACAAAAGAAGAAGTTCCTCATGCAATAACTTGTGTAACTGAAAATCTTAATATAAGTAAAGATAAAGCTATAATTGATGCTACTATAATAGTAGAAAGAGATTCACTTAAAAGTATTATTATAGGTAAAGGAGGATCTATGTTAAAAGAAATAGGTTCTAAAGCAAGAAGTGATATAGAAGATATGCTAGATAAAAAAGTATATTTAAATTTATATGTAAAAAGTGTCAAAAACTGGAGAGATAAAGAAAAATATTTAAAAGAACTAGGTTTTTATGATATAGATGAAGATATTTAGATATCTTGACTTATATTATTAAAAATGTATAATATTCCCCATATGTTACTTTTATAAGTAAAGGGGGATTTTTTTATGTTAAAAAGCGTAGAATTATTAATAAATTTAGGATATAGTAAGAAAGAAGCAGAAGCTATAATTAGTTCATTTACAATAGTGAATTTAAAAGATGAAACGTTATGCAAAAATATAACTAAAAATTTTAATTATTTAATTGGCTTAGGTTATACAAAAGTTGATGTAATAAAGATGACAAAGAGCTTTCCATCATTATATAGTTATAGTAAAGAAACAATAGAAGATAAAATATCATTTTTAATAAGTTTAGGCTATACAAAGACTGATGTGATAAAGATGACAAAGCTTTTGCCATCATTATATAGTTATAGTAAAGAAAATATAGAAGAAAAAATAGCATTTTTAATAAGTTTAGGCTATACAAAGACTGATGTGATAAAGATGACAAAGCTTTTGCCAGCATTATATGGTTTAAGTAAAGAAAATATAGAAGAAAAAATAACATTTTTAATGAGTTTAGGTTATACAAAATCCGATGTAATAAATATGACAAAAAGTTTACCGGCATTATGTAGTTATAGTAAAGAAAATATAGAAGAAAAAATAAAATATTTAAAAGAAATTGGTTTAGAAAGTATAGTAATAAATGATACAAAAAAACTAATGCAAAGTGCACATCTTACATATTCAAAATATGAGTTTTTAACAAAAGAAAAAGGCATATCAATAGATGAATTTAATTATAAAAAATTATTTTATAGTGAAACTATGTTTAAAAAACAATACGGAGTAAGTAAAGAAGTGTTACTTAAAAAATATAATTATGAAGATTACAAAGAAAAGAAAAAGTGCTTGATAAAAAAATGTTAATTTAATTGAAAAGGGGGATTTTTTTATGTTAGAAAGCGTAGAATTATTAATAAATTTAGGATATAGTAAGAAAGAAGCAGAAGCTATAATTAGTTCATTTCCACTAGTAAATTTAAAAGATGGGACGTTATGTAAAAATATAAATGAAAATTTTAATTATTTAATTGGCTTAGGTTATACAAAAGTTGATGTGATAAAGATGACAAAGCATTTTCCGGCATTATATAGATATAGTAAAGAAACAATAGAAGAAAAAATAACATTTTTAATAAGTCTAGGCTATACAAGACCTGATGTAATAAAGATGGCAAAATTTTTACCTGCATTATATAGTTATAGCAAAGAAAATATAAAAGTTAAAATAGCATTTTTAATAAGTTTAGGTTATACAAAATCCGATGTAATAAAGATGACGAAAAAATTGCCATCATTATATAGTTATAGTAAAGAAACAATAGAAGAAAAAATATCATTTTTGGTAAGTTTAGGCTATACAAAAACTGATCTGATAAATATGACAAAAAACTTTCCATCATTATATGGTTATGGTAAAGAAACAATAGAAGAAAAAATAGTATTTTTAGTAAGCTTAGGATACACAAGATCTGATGTAATAAAAATGACAAAAAGTTTGCCACAATTATATAGTTTTAGCAAAGAAACAATAGCAAATAAAATAAATTTTTTAATAAGTTTAGGTTATACAAAATCCGATGTAATAAAGATGACAAAAAGCTTTTCATCATTATATAGTTTAAGTAAAGAAACAATAGAAGAAAAAATAGCATTTTTAATGAGCCTAGGTTATACAAAAGCCGATGTAATAAAGATGACAAAGCTTTTGCCATCATTATATGGTTATAGCAAAGAAAATATAGAAGAAAAAATAACATTTTTAATGAGTTTAGGCTATACAAAGCCTGATGTAATAAAAATGACAAAGCATTTGCCATCATTATATAGTTTAAGTAAAAAAACAATAGAAGAAAAAATATCATTTTTAATAAGCCTGGGTTATACAAAATCCGATGTAATAAAGATGACAAAACTTTTACCAACATTATATGGTTTAAGTAAAGAAACAATAGAAGAAAAAATATCATTTTTAATAAGTTTAGGATATACAAAAGTAGATGTAATAAAAATGACAAAAATCTTGCCATCATTATATGGTTTAAGTAAAGAAAATATAGAAGAAAAAATAGTATTTCTAATAAGTTTAGGCTATACAAAAGCCGATGTAATAAATATGACAAAACTTTTACCAACATTATATGGTTTAAGTAAAGAAACAATAGAAGAAAAAATAAAATATTTAAAAGATATAGGTTTAGAAGATATAGTAATAAATGATACAAAACAACTAATGCAAAGTGCACATCTTACATATGCAAGATATGAGTTTTTAATAAAAGAAAAATGTATATCAATAGATGAATTTAATTATAGAAAATTATTTTATAATGAAACTATGTTTAAAAAACAATACGGAGTAAGTAAAGAAGTGTTACTTAAAAAATATAGTTATGAAGATTACAAAGAAAAGAAAAAGTGCTTGATAAAAAAATGTTAATTTAATTGACAAGGGGGGATTTTTTATGTTAAAAAGCATAGAACTATTAATAAATTTAGGATATAGTAATAAGGATGCAGAGGATATAGCTAGTTCATATCCACTAGTAACTTTAAAAGATGAGACGTTATGTAAAAAGATAAATGAGAATTTTAATTATTTAATTGGCTTAGGCTATACAAAAACCGATGTAATAAAGATGACAAAGCTTTTGCCAACATTATATAGTTATAGTAAAGAAAATATAAAAGTTAAAATAGTATTTTTAATAAGTTTAGGATATACAAAATCCGATGTGATAAAGATGACAAAAAGCCTTCCAACATTATATGGTTTAAGTAAAGAAACAATAGAAGATAAGATTTTATTTTTAATAAGTTTAGGCTATACAAAGGCTGATGTGATAAAGATGACAAGGCTTTTGCCACAATTGTATAGTTATAGTAAAGAAAATATAAAAGTTAAAATAGTATTTTTAATAAGTTTAGGATATACAAAATCCGATGTGAT
>CAKPIS010000009.1 GCA_934162425.1 uncultured Bacilli bacterium | reverse complement strand
AGTAGAGATGAAGAATTACAAGGAATATATGATAGACAGGAACATGAAAGAATGGTTAGAAATTCTATAATGGCAACAAAGTTAGAAGATAGTTATCATAAAGGTGCTGCCAAGAAAAATTTAGAAAATGCTAGAAAAATGAAAGAAGAAAACATAGCAATTGATATAATAAGCAGAATAACTTCTTTATCTAAAGAGCAAATAGAAAAACTATAATAAGAATAATTTTGCCTCTTAAAAAGTAATTAAAAAGAAAACTGATAACTAGAAAATATTTTCTAGTTATCAGTTTTTATTGTTATTTTAATCATTTACTTCAAGTTTTATAGAATTAATATTTTCATTCATTATACTTTCATAATTCTTATTATCTAATCTATCTTGTGAGCTTAAATTAGATAGGGAATTTAAACTTACAGTAGTAAATTTATATTTTTCTTTTAATGATTTAATTGTGTTATTTTCTTCTTCACTATCTTTTAAAAATACATAGCTTATACTTTTATTTTTCATTAAATCTTCAGCTTCTTTTAACACTTTATCAGTTAAATTTGCATTTTCTTCAAGTGATATAACATTAAAACCATATTTTTCTAGATATTTAAAAGTATCATTACTAACTATTATAGTTTTATTGCTAGTATTGTTAGCAATCTTTTTTAAATCGGCATCCATTTTTGTTAAAAGTAATTTTAGACTCTCGTAATTTTTATTTATCTTATCTATTTCGATACTTTCGTTTATATATTCTTTTAATCCTTTTTTAATATTTGATGCCATCATTAAGAAACTAGATGGGTTAAGCCAGGTTTCTGGAACATCATTTACATATGACATACCAAGTGATGCATCTATAATTTTTAAATTTTTATTTTTATTTAGAAGTTCAACTGCATAGTTCTTTTCTTTATCAATGGTACTATTATATACAAATAAATCATTAGTACTATATTCATCTATTTGAGTTTTTGTAAGCTCATATTTTTCAAAATTAGAACCATCAGGATAAATACTTGTTATTGCAAGATTATCTCCATATAAGTAATCCAGAATATATTCAGTTGGGTATACACTTGTATAAACCGTAAGAGCTGATGCGTCTTCATTTTTGCTGCATCCACTCAATACTAACATTATAAGTATTATAATAATTAAAAACTTTTTATTTTTCATTTTTCTTCTCCTTTTTAGGTACTGGGTCATATCCAAAAGTTCCAAATGGGTTACATTTCAATATCCTTTTTATACCAAGAAATCCTCCTTTAATAACTCCATATTTATCAATAGCTTCTATCATATAGTTTGAACACGACGGAATATGTTTGCAATATCCATGAAAATTACCTGGAATTTTTTGATATAACCTAATAATTTTAATTAATATTTTTTTAATCATAAATATATTTTAACATTATTATAAGAAAAATGATAGGGGTAAAATATTTTTTCACCTCTTTACGTAAAGTAACATTTTTTGTCATAATTTTTTATCTAATTATATAGACAAATAATCTTAAAATGTGGTATCATTGTGGTAGCTAGTGGAACATAGTGGTAGATTGTGGGGGATAATTATGTTTATGGGAGAATTTCATCATAACATTGATGACAAAGCAAGGCTTGTTATGCCATCTAAGTTTCGTTTTGAATTGGGCGAAACTTTTGTTGTAACACGTGGCTTGGATGAATGTTTATTCATTTATTCAGTATCAGAATGGAATAACCTTGTAAATAAATTAAGAAACCTATCTTTCACTAAAAAAGATGCTAGAGCATTTATGCGTTTCTTTTTATCTGGTGCAACAGAATGCACTTTAGATAAACAAGGAAGAGTTACTATAGCACCTGGGCTAGTTAACTATGCCTCTTTGAAAAAAGAGTGCGTCATTATAGGTGTGAATGACAGACTTGAAGTTTGGGATAGTAATACATATAATAAATACTTTGAATCGAAACAAGAAGATATCAGTAATTTAGCTGAAAACTTGTTTGATGGTATGGAGGTTTAAATGAAACATGTAAGTGTTCTTTTAAATGAGTCTATATCTTCGTTAAATATAAAAGAAGATGGAATATATGTAGATGCAACTTTAGGTTATGCCGGTCATTCAAGTGCAATCTTAAAAAGACTTAAAAAGGGAAAATTGTATGCATTCGATCAAGATGAAGCAGCTAGAAAATGCAGTGAAAACTACTTAAAAAAAATTGGTGATAATTTTGAGATAATTCCTAGTAACTTTGTAAATTTGAAAAAAGAATTACAAAAAAGGAATGTAGACAAAATAGATGGTATCTTATTTGATTTAGGAGTATCTTCTCCTCAATTAGATGATGCTTCTAGGGGGTTTAGTTTTCATGCAGATGCAGCTTTAGATATGCGCATGAATCAAAGCCAAAGTTTAAGTGCAAAAGATGTTGTAAATACTTATTCTTATGAAAAATTATATAATATAATAAAAAATTATGGAGAAGAAAGGTATGCTAAACAAATATCAAGACAAATTGAAAAGCAAAGAAAAATAAAGGAAATAGAAACTACTATGGAACTTGCCAAAATAATATCAGATGCTGTTCCAGAAAAATATAAAAGGCAAACTCATCCAGCTAGAAGAACGTTTCAAGCAATAAGAATAGAAGTTAATAAAGAGCTTGATATTCTTCCTAGCTCCTTAAATGATGCTATTGATATTCTTAATAAAGATGGTGTAATAGCAGTAATAACATTTCATTCTCTTGAAGATAAAATATGTAAAAACGTATTTAAAAATAGGTCTTTGGTGCCTTTAATTGCAAAAGATCTACCTGTTATTCCAGAAGAGTTAAAGCCAGATATTAAGATGCTTAAAAAAATAAAACCAAGTAAAGAAGAAATAGAAGAAAATAAAAGAAGTAGAAGTGCTACTTTAAGGTGTGCTGTTAAGTTGAGGTGATTAAAGATGAAAACTAAAAAGAAAAAAAGCAAAATAGAAAAAAGTATGATGATGCTTACTGTTTTTACTGTGCTTTGTGTTTTTGTATCAGTATTCTTTCTTAAATCACATCTTTCATCAGTTAATATAGAAGTAGAGAAATTAAAAAAGAAAATCACTAAACAAGAAAAGATAAATGAAAGCTTAACCATGAAGGTAAATGAACTAGTTTCCCTTGAAAATATGCAGTCAGTTGCTATGGAAGAGGGATTAGAGTATAATAATAATAATGTTGTTATTATACAAAAATAAAGCAAGGTGATAAGTTATGGATAGAAAAATATTAAATAAGAACAAGAATGTAGTTGCAAAGGTTTTTACTTTAATATTTTTTCTTTTTCTTTTTATACTTATATTAAGACTTGGTTATTTATGTTTATCTGGTAAGGTGGATGGTATTAATTTAAAAGAGTTTTCTAATAAGAGAAATACAAAAGAAGAAACACTTTATGCCTTAAGAGGAAATATATATGATGTTAATGGAAATATTTTAGCGCAAACGATAAATTCATATACTTTAATTGCATATTTAGACCCAAAAAGAAGTGAGGGATATACTAAACTTCAACATGTTGATAATAAAGAAGAAACTGCAAATAAATTAGCGACTGTTTTAAATATGAGTGAAGAAAAAATACTTAGTATTCTTAAAAAAAATGCTTATCAAGTAGAATTTGGATCAGCAGGCAAAGGGCTTACTGAACTTCAAAAAGAAGCTATTGAAGCTCTTAATTTACCTGGTATAGATTTTATAACGACTCATAAAAGATATTATCCAAATAATACTTTTTTATCTTATATTATAGGTTATACTAAAGAAGATGAAAATGGTCAGATAACAGGTGAAATGGGAATAGAAAAAGAATATAATGATAAAATGACTGGTACTAATGGATATGTTAAGTATGAAAAAGATTTAAATGGTTATAAACTACCTAATTCAAATGAAATAAGAAAAGAAAAAGTAGATGGTGATGATATATATCTAACAATAGATACAAATGTTCAAATGTCATTAGAAACAATTATTAATAATGCTAGTAGCGCATCAAACTCTGACTGGATTGTTGCAGTAGTTGCGGATGCTGAAACAGGTAAAATACTTGGAAGTGCAACTAGTCCAACATTTAATCCTAATACTAAAAAAATAAGTAATTATTTAAATCCTTTAACGTCTTATACATATGAACCAGGTTCTGTTATGAAAACTTATAGTTATATGCTTGCTTTAGAAAATAATAAGGATTTTAATCCTGAAACTGAAACTTGCCTAACAGGGCCTTATACAATAGGTGATGATGTAGTAAGTGACTGGAATAAGACAGGCTGGGGACAAATTTCATATGAAAGAGGTTATACGTTATCTTCTAATACTTGCGTTGCTAATATGGTTAAAAATTATTTAACAAAAGATGAACTTAAATCGTTTTACAAAAAAATAGGTTTTTCTTCCAAAACAGGTATTGATTTACCTAGTGAGTATACTGGTAAAGTTAATTTTAAGTATGATGTTGAAGTAGTTAATGCTGCATTTGGACAAGGTATTACAACAACTCCTATTCAGCAAGTTAAAGCTTTAACAGCAATATCAAATAATGGTATTTTACTTACTCCATATATTGTTTTAAAGACTGTTAATCAAACAACTAAAGAAGTAATATATGAGGGAAAGCCTAAGGAAGCAGGAAGAGTAGTATCGACCGAGACTGTAAATAAAATAAAAGAACTAATGTATAAAGTAGTTAATGATGATCCTATTAACACAACAGGTAGTAAGTATAAAATGGAAGGTTATGACTTAATAGGAAAAACTGGTACTGCTCAAATTGCTAACGGAAAAACTGGAAAATATTACCAAGGTAAACATGATTATATTACATCATTTGCGGGTATGTATCCTAAAGATGATCCTAAGGTAATTGTTTATGTTGCAATGCAAAGAAGTAAAGATTCATCGGTACTACCTGATACTGTTAAACAAATAGTAAGAGATACTGCTAAATATTTAGGAGTATTTAAAGATGCTCCAGAAGAAAATAAAGAAGTTGCTTCATATAAGATAGAAAATTATAAAGGTAAAACCATAAGTGATGTAAGAACATCTTTAGATAGTGTAGGAGCTAATTATTCTGTGTTTGGTAATGGTTCTAAAATAATAGATCAATATCCAAGTAGTGGAATTAATTATAATACTAAAGAAAGATTATTATTGTTTACTAATGATTCAAATGTAACCATGCCAGATTTAACTAATTATTCTGTTAAAGAAGCTAGTGTTATTTTAAGTAAACTTGGAATTAAATATGTTAATAATGCAACAGGTTATGTAACAAGCCAAAGCATATCACCCGGTACTACTATGAATTCTGATATGGAAGTTACTTTAAATTAAAAATTAACTATTGAATAAAATAAAGAAAAGTTTTATAATAGGTGTAAAACTTTTTTTGAAGTTTGTATAATATTTTATTGCTAGAAGGGGGGATTATATTATGGATATTAAAGAAGTAGTAAATATTAAAATAAAAAAATATGGTCTAGAGGGCTTAGTAGATTATAATTGGTTTTTATCCTTAAATAATACTCAACAACAAAATTTTTTAAGTCTTTACCTAGTACCAAATAAAATACTAAATCATAAAGATATAATTATAAATAAGGACTTATTAGATAGTATTTATTATGTTAAGGATATTAATTTAATTAATGGTGCAAGAACAAATGAAATTGCATCTTGTATAAGTACTTTATTAGAAAATAAAGAATTTATTAATAGTAAAAATCATTCTTTTGATGTAGATGCTATATTTAATGCAAAATCCCTTGTTATATCAAGCTATTTATATGGAATTGCATCTAATATTACTATATCTAATAATAAGTATCATAAAGATTATATGAGTGCTATATCAAATGCTAAGAATGATGAAGTTGCATACTATTTATGTAAAATGGCTTATTACCCACGTAATAAGTACACTCTAAAAGACATATTACTAGTATCATCAGCATCTGATAATTACAAAGCAGGATTTTTATGTGATGTTGCAAATAATAAAATATCAATAGAAAGTGGACATCATGAAATTGATATGAGTTTAATTTATGATGTAGATAATTATACTACTGCAAAATGTATATGTAATGCTGTAACTAATAAAGAATTTGTAGGTAGCAAGTACTTTACTCATGATATTAATTTAATTAAAGGTTCTTCTTTAGGTTATAAGACAGAAAATATATGTACATTAGCTCTTGATAAAGATTCTTTAAATAGTTCTTATCATGTAAATGATATTTCTTTAATAAATAAATGTGATAATGAATATGTTTCAAAATACTTATTAGATGTAGCTAGAGATGTTAATTCTTTAAATAGTAATTATCATTTAATTGATATGGATTTATTATCTAAATGTAATGAGGATAATGCATACTATGTTTATTTATTAGCTATAAATAAAGATTCATTAAAAGATTTATCTCATAATGATGATATGATTAGTATTTTTAATGCTAAAAAAGAAGTAGCTAAAGAAACATATGAAAAGATTATAGAAAAATATAGTAAAAAAAGATATGTAGATAAAGATAAAAAAAGAAAAAGTAATAATTTAGTATTAAAAAAATATTAATAATATGAAAAGCAGTTTATAGTTGCTTTTTTTTAGACTATATAAAAAAGGGGAATGCGTATATGACTAAAACAAGTGATGAATTAGTTATAAAGAAATTAAAGAGGTTAAAGTTATTAGAATACATAGATGATCTTAATTTATGGATTTCTAGTTTAAATGATGTGCAAATAAATAATATTTTAAGTTTAAATAATAAATTAGTTAGAAGTTTAAAAGAAAATAAGAAAATACTAGTTAATTTAAATTTTTTAAATAGTTCTTATTATATAGAAGATATACACATTATAGGAAGTACAATTAGTAAGGTAAATATATCTTATTTAATTAATTTATCAACTAATAACTCTTCTTTAAATAGCAAATATCATATAAGTGATATGAATATAATTAAAGATGCATTATATAATAATTGTAATTGTCTACTTAGAGTAGCTACTAATATATATTCTTTAAATAGTGCTTATCATACAGAAGATATGAATTTAATTAAAGATGAAGATAATATATATAAGGCTATAAATTTATGTGTTTTAGCAACCTTTAAACTATCCTTAGACAGTAAGAATCATATAAGTGATATGAAGTTGGTTAAGAATGCTAAAAGTACTTTAAAGTCTTCTAATTTATGTTTTATTGCAACTAATGAAACATCAATTAAAAGTAAATATCATAATGTACATATGGACTTAGTAAATGAGATAAGTGATGAAAAAATAGATGATATAAAAACTTTATTTAATTATAAAGATGATGAAAAAAATGATGAAAGGAAGATTAAATTATGAATATCTTAGATTTAGAAAAAGTAATTATTATATTAAAAAAGTATGATTTATTAGGTAATATAGATAACTTTAATAAATGGTTTTTTAGATTAAATGAAAAGAGAATTAATAACTTATTGAGTATATATAATATGAATTTAAATAAAGTATTAAAACATAAAGGTATTTTAGTTAATTTAGACTTTTTAAATAGTCCTTATTATATAGAAGATATTAAGATTATGGAAGAGAGTAAAAATGATGATATATTAGGTTGTTTAATAGATGTTGCACTAGAAAAAGATTCATATATAAATGAATATCATACGGAAGATATGAATATGATCTTAAATGCTAAAGATAGCTATACAGCTTATTATTTGAGTTTAGTAGCATGCAATTATTTATCTATATATAATGATTATCATAAAGAGGATATGAAAAAGATAAGTAATTCAAATAATTATGATGCAAAATATTTAAGTATAATAGCAACAGATTATAAATCACTTATTAGTGGTAAACATAAAGAGGATATGGATAATTTAAATATAGGCAAGTTACCTAGTAAAGAAGAAGTATCAAATGATAAAAAAATATCTAATATATATGAAAAAGCATTAAAGTATGTCGATGGAAATACAGATAAAAAAATACCAAAATATATATTAAGAAGTTAAGGACATATCTATAATTTAAGATATGTTTTTTCTTTTCTTAAGACTTATTTAATGATATACTATTTATATGAAGTAAGGTAAGGTGAAGTTTTATGAAGTTAAAGAAAAAAAATATAATAATAAGTATTTGTTTAATAATACTATCAGTAATTTATACTATATTAGTAAAATATGTAGATGTAGCACCTATTGGACCTAAAGCATCAAGCGTAGGATTTTCTACTTTAAATAAGTTTGTTTTTAATTTTCTTGGAAGAAGTAATATTTGGTATAACATAACAGAAGTACTTGGTATGATATCTATTTTAATTGCACTTTTTTATGCATTAATTGGTCTTTATAAATTGATAAAAAATAAAAGTATATTAAAAATTGATAAAGAAATAATAATACTTGGAATATTTTATTTTGTAGTTTTACTAGTTTATTTATTCTTTGAAAAAGTAATAATTAATTATAGACCAGTTTTAGTTAAAGGCATTTTAGAATCATCTTATCCGTCTAGTCATACTATGTTATCTATTTGCATATGTCTAAGTGCTATGATTATAAACAATAAATTATATAAGAGCATGAGAATATCTAAAATAATTAATACGCTATCTATTATAATTATGATAACTACAACTGTTGGAAGACTACTTTCTGGAATGCACTGGATAAGTGATATATTAGGAGGAATAATTATATCTATTTGTCTTTCATATATTTTTAAAACTGTTATTTATTCATTAAACGAGGAAGAAAGCTAATGAAAAGGCCAGAAATATTAGCACCAGCTGGAAATATGGAATGCTTAGTTGCAGCAGTAAATGCTGGATGTGATGCGGTTTATTTGGCTGGAAAGTTATATGGAGCTAGAGGTTTTGCTGGAAATTTTTCTAATGATGAAATAATAGAAGCTATTAAGTTTTGTCATTTAAGAGGAGTTTTAGTATATGTTACAGTAAATACTATTATTTATGAAAGAGAAGTGGATAATTTTATTAATTATATTAGGTTTTTACATCAAAATAACGTAGATGCTATAATAATAGAAGATATTGGAATGCTTGACCTAATAAGAAAAAAGTTTCCTCTTCTTGAAATTCATGCATCAACACAGATGCATATTACAAGTAGAAAAGATGTACTTTTTTTAAAAAGTATAGGTGTTAAAAGATGCGTTTTAGCACGTGAAGTGTCAATTGATAAAATAAAAAATTTAAAAAAAATAAAAGATATAGACTTAGAGTGCTTTGTTCATGGGGCTTTATGTGTAAGTTATTCTGGACAATGTTATATGAGTACTTTAATAGGTAATAGAAGTGGAAATAGAGGTACATGTGCTCAGTGTTGTAGAAAAAAATATAATCTTTTTGATGAAAATAATAATAAATTAAATAATTATGATTATGTATTAAGTACTAAAGATTTATGTACTTTAGAAAATATAGATAAGTTAATTTTATCTGGAATTGATAGTTTAAAAATAGAAGGAAGAATGAAAAGACCTGAGTATGTTTATTTAGTTACTAAAACATATAAAAATGCAGTAGATAACTACATTAAAACAGGTAAACATAACATAAATTATAGAGATATATTAGAAATGAAAAAACTATTTAATAGAGAGTTTACTAAAGGCTATATATTAAATTCTCCTAATAATGATATTATAAATCCAAAAAGACCTAATCATATGGGAATAGAAATAGGCATGACACTTAACTATAAAAATGGGTATTTAACTATTAAATTAACAGATGATTTATATGTTCAAGATGGTATTAGAATTTTAGGAAAAGAAGATTATGGCTTTACTGTAGATAAAATATTTATTAATAAAAAAAGTGTTAGTAGTGCAAAGTCTGGTGATATAGTAAGTATTAAATGTAAATATAAAGTAAAAGAAAACTTAAAAGTATTACTAACTACTTCTAATAAGCAAATTAAAGATATTAACTTTGATATAAAAAATAATAAAAGACTTGTTAACATAGATTTAAAAGTAATTGCAAAGAAAAATGATTATTTATTTTTAGAAGCTTTTGATGGAAAGAACAAAGTTTCTTTAAAGTCTAATTTTAAAATAGAAGAAGCTAAAAATATAAGTGTAAGTTATGAAACCTTAAAAAAGCAATTCTCAAAGTGTGGTAACACGGTATACAAAGTTAATAATATAGATATTTTAAGTGATGATAATATATTTATTAATATAAAAGATATTAATGAATTAAGAAGGAATGTTTTAGAAAAGTTAGATGATGCAAGACTATATAATCTTCCGTTTATAGAAAAAGAGTATAAATTAACCGTACCATTATTTGATATAAAAAGAAAAAGGTCGGTGCTTATAAAAACAAAAGAAGATTTAATAAAATATAAAGATGCAGATATTATATATACTGAAAATAAAGATTTATTAAATAATAACATTATTTATAAGTTGCCTAGAGTGATGTATGAATATCCTTCATATGATAAAGAAGTATTAATAAGTCAAATTGGAGGATTAATTAGCTATAAAAAATTTAATACTGACTTTTCATTTAACATAGTAAACTCTTATGGTGTTGCTTTTTTACATAGCCTAGGAGCTAATATAGTTACATTATCTTATGAATTAACTGATAAACAAATAGAAGAAATAATAAATAATTATAGAAAAAGATATAATACTAATCCTAATTTAGAAGTTATAACAGATGGATATTTAGAAGCTATGATATGTAAATTTAATTTAAATAAATTATATTCTAAAGATACTCTTTATTTAGAAGATGAAAGAAAAAATAGATACAAAATAGTTAATTATAATGATTATATGAAAATTTATAATTATAAAAAAAGAAATATAGAAGACTTAAAAAAATTGTATGATATTGGAGTAAATTATTTGAGAACAGAAAAATAATTCTTTTTGTTCTTTTTTTTACGCTTAAAATTGTTTTTTTTCTTATTTTATAGTACAATTATTAAAGAATAATAGAAAGTAGGTAAAAATATGGATGGTAACAGAAAAATAGATTTTTTAATTCAAAATGGAGTAGATGCTAATAAAGGAATATCTAATATGATGGATATTGAAACCTATAATGAAATCATGGATGATTTTTATAATGGTCTAGATGAAGAATTAGCAAAGATAAATAATTTTAAGAATATGGGTGATATGCCAAATTATGCAATATTAGTTCATGCACTTAAAAGTAATGCTAGGAGTTTTGGATTTGATAAATTAGGTGAGATAGCATATGCTCATGAAATGAAATCAAAAGAAAATGATATAAATTATGTAAATGAACATTATAAAGAATTAATAGATGAAGCATTAAGAGTTAAACAAATAATACAAACATATAAAAGTTTATAAAGGAGGAATGGCTAGTGAATGATAAGATACTAGATACTTTAAAAAGTACGCTGCTTAATAACATATATAAAGTTAGTTTAATGGATGTATTTAAAGATGAGGTTACATTTTATAAGTATAGTAATAATACTTTAAATATTATAGATAAAAAACCACTTTCATCTTATTTAGAAAACATAAATAAAGCAGTAGAAGATGAGTACTTAAAAAGTTATATGAATTCAGTTTCAATACCTAAATTAGAAGAAGCAAAATTAAATGGAAAAGACTTTATTACGTTAAATTATAAAACACTTAGTAATAAAAGTTATACTAATATTAGTACTTTACTAGAACTTGATAATAATAAATATGTCTTAGTTATATCAATTTCTAATAATTTAGATTCATCATCTAATACTAATGCTAAGTATAATTCTTTAGTAGAAGCTATATCTGATTCTATGATTAAAATACAAAATGTATTTAATTTAGATGAGAAAAGTTTATCTGATACTAAAAGCATAGAAAACTATATAAATGCTTGTTTTAATTCAATTACAAGTTCATATCCAGAAGTTAAAAAGTCATTTAATGATACTATGGCTAATGTAACTGGTAGGAAAAATGACGTTATATTAATAGTTGATGATGATATGGTAACTAGAAATATGATTAAGAAAATATTTAATGATGAATATAGCGTTGTAATGAAAAATAATGGTAAAGAAGCTATTGACTATTTAGATGAAAATGGTAAAAAGGGAATAGATGAAGCAAGTGATCACGTAATAGGAATATTCCTTGATTTAACTATGCCTGTATTAGATGGATTTGCAGTACTTGAATATTTAAGTAAACAAAATTACTTATCAAGGGTTCCTGTAATTATAATATCAGGTGATTATGAAAAAGAAACTAAGTCTAGGGTATATAACTATAATATTGCAGATATGCTAGAAAAACCTTTTGATTTTGAAGTAGTAAGACATAGAATAAAGAACTTTATTAATTTATATAAGTCTAGTAATTCTTTAAATGAATTAATAAATAAACAAAGTAGAGATTTAAAAGATATATTAAATTCTTATATAGATGTTTATATGTATGATTATTCAGATAGTATTAAAAGAATTAATTCATACATGAAGATATTAGGAGAAAAATATATTAAAGATAATGATAATTATAATTTAGATAGTTCTAATATAGCTAAAATGGCTGATGCTTCTATGTATTATGATTTAGGTTTTTATTTAGTACCTAGAAGTATTTTATCTAAAGATAGTTTTAGTAGTGATGATATATCTATAATAAAGAAATATCCAATAAATGGACTTAAGATGGTTAATTATGTTGTAAGTTTAATAAATGATGAAGAGTATAAAAAATACGCATGTAATATATCTAAATATTATCACGAAAATTATGATGGTAGTGGATATCCTTCAAAATTAAAAGAAAATGATATACCACTAGAAGCACAATTAGCATCAATATGTATTATGTATAACAATTTACTAAAAAAAGGAAAAGAAAATGCTAAAAATATTATTATAAGTAAATCTGGTAGTATGTTTAATCCTCTTATAGTTAATTGCTTTGTAAGTGTTTTAAGTGAATTTGAAAAAATTAGCTAAGTAAGGGGTGATTATAGTGCTTAAGTTATTTCCGAGTATTGGATTTACTATTTGTGCGATACTATTTTTAATAATAATAATTTATATGTATTTTTCTAAAAGAAAATGGAGTGGTATTCAAAATACTATATATTGTTTTATGTTAGTACTTACTATGATAATGTTAATATTAGAACTATTATGTGTTTATACTATCTCGGTAAGATATAAGTTCCCTGCATTAAATGAAGTCCTTTGTAGATTATATATTTTAGGTGTTATAATATGGACTTCATGCATGATAGCATATATATATGCTATAACTAATCGTGATAAGTTAAAGGATAGCTTTAAAAGACAAAAAGAGAAATTTGCCATATTATTATCACTTATTGTATCTATTTTCTTTTCTATATCATGCATCCTTCCAATTAATTATGAAAAAGGGCTTAATAACTATATATTTAAAAGGGATATATATGCAATAGGTGGAGATGTAACTTTAATTTTATATGTTACAAGCTTCGTACTTATAGTATTTTTACTTATTTCATTAATTAGAAATAGAAAAAAATTAACACTCAAACAAGCTTTACCATTTTATTTTACTTTCTTCTTATTCATTGTTGTAACAATACCACAACTAGTTACGGGACAAGAATTTAATGATTTAACATTTATTTTTTCTGTTTCAGTAGTAGCGTTATATTTTACAACAGAAAGTCAAGATAGTAAGCTTTTAAATGATCTTATTAAATCAAAAGAACAAGTAGAAGAAACAAATAAGGCTAAAACAGAATTTTTAACTAATATGTCTCATAAGATTAGAACTCCAATGAATACTATATTAGGATTTAGTGAATCTTTATTAAGAGAAAATAATCTTACTAAAGAATCTATTAAAGATGATGTTACAAATATACATTCTGCTTCTATTGAACTTTTAGATTTAATAAATAACATATTAGATATATCTAGAATAGAATCTTTTAAAGAAGAAAAAGATGAAAAAGAATATAACTTAAAGAATCTTATTTTTGAAGTTAATAGTGTTGTTTATTCTAAATTAGATAAAGAATCTGTTAAGTTTAATATAAATGTTGATAATAATATGCCATCAGTATTTTATGGTGATAATGTTAAAATAAGTAAGATTATATCAAATACTATTATTAATGCAATGAAATATACATCTATGGGTAGTATTGATTTAAATGTATCTGGTTTAAATGATAAAGATTCATATATTTTAAAATTTGAAATTGTAAATACTGGTCATTTAATGAGAGAAGAAGACTTTTTAACTGATTTTAATGACTTTGTTAAGTTAGGTAATAGTGCTCAAAATAATATAGATGGTGTAACCCTTGGCTTTATAGTAGCTAAAAGACTTTTAAGTATTATAGATGGTAAAATGGAATTTAAAAATGAAGTAGGTCATGGAACAAGATACTTTATAAGTATTCCTCAAAAAGTTATAAATGAAAATAAAATAGGTAATATATTTGAATCGATTAGTGAAGAAAATAATAATTTTTTAAATAGAGATTATAGGGGAAAGAAAGTACTTGTAGTAGATGATAATATGGTTAATGTTAAGTTAGCTAAAAGACTACTTGAAAACTATAATATAATTGTTGATATGACAACTAGTGGAAGAGATGCAATAGAAAAAGTTAAGGAAAATAAATATGACATTATCTTTTTAGATCATATGATGCCAGAGTTAGATGGTATAGCAACTCTTAAATTATTAAAAGAAAAATATAACGGTTTACCTCCTATAATAGCCTTAACAGCTAATTCTTATGGAGGGCTTAGAGAAAAATATATTAGTTATGGTTTTAATGATTATATTTCTAAACCAATAAATGTTAAAGAATTAAGTAAAATGCTTGATACATATTTAAAATAAAAAGGAGGTAAAAAATTATGATGACTAGCTTAATGCTTGTTATAGGTAGCATGTTTTTTATAATACTTCTTATGATAACTTATTTTTCTAAACAAAGATTTTTATCAATTAGAAATAAATTATATAGATATATGCTTCTTAATATAATTGTTCTTGGCACAACAGAAATAATAATGGTTGAAAGTGTATATTTAGATGCACCAGACTTTATCAAATACTTTTGTTATAGAATAAATTGGTATAGTGCAATTGTTTTATTTTCTTTTACCTTTTATTATTATTTATGTTTATTTAAGGATTTGCAAGCAAATAGTTTATTTGATTTAATAAAAAATAATAGAACGGCAAGAATATTTAATATTTTTATGATTATGTCAAGCATAACTTTCTTTATATTACCATTTAGCAGGTTAGATAAAAATAATCTTACATTTACACCAGGCTTTGCATCATACTATGTTTTAGGTTACTGTATATCAATAGTAATACTAATAATAATTTTTGATTTTAAAGATATTCTAAAAAAGAAGAACAATAGAATGCTTGTTAATTTATTACTTTTTGAAATACTAATTGTGTATATGCTTCAAACATTTTTCCCTAATATATCGGTTTATGTTTTAGGTATGAATGTTTCTATGTATGTATTATATTTTTTAGTTGAAAATCCAGATTTGAAAATTATTAGTGAAGTAGAAGCATTAAAAAAGGATGTAGAAAAATCTAGTAAGGCTAAATCAGACTTTTTATCTAATATGTCTCATGAAATAAGAACACCTATGAATGCTATAGTAGGATATAGTCAAATGCTTTTAAATAGTTCATCAAATGATAGTAATGTATTAAAAAATGATATAAAACATATAAGGTCAGCAGGTAATAGTCTTCTTGATATTATTAATAATATACTTGATATATCAAAAATAGAATCAGGAAATGAAACTCTTGATATGAAAATATATTCTCTAAGTAGTATAGTAATGGAATTAACTAGTATAATAGAAGCAAGACTTAGTAATAAACCAGTTAAATTAATAATTGATGTTGATAAAAATACTCCAAAAGAATTATATGGAGATTCTACTAAGCTATTTCAAATACTTCTTAATATACTAACTAATTCAATTAAATATACTGAGGTTGGTAAAATAAAATTAAGCATAAATACTGATATTGTAGGAGAAATGGCTAATTTACATTTTAAGATATCTGATACAGGATATGGAATAAAAAAAGAAGATTATGATAAATTATTTGAAAAGTTTTCAAGATTAGATAATGCAATATCAAATGAAATAGAAGGAACAGGACTTGGTCTTGTAATAACTAAAAAGTATGTTGATTTAATGAAAGGTAAAATATGGTTTGAAAGTGAATATGAAGTCGGTACTACTTTTTATGTAGATATTAGTCAGAAAATAATTAATAAATCTAAAATAGAAGATATAAAAGAACCTATTAAGGTGGATAAAGTTACTAATTTTATTGATTGCTCACAGTATAAAGTACTAGTAGTTGATGATAATAAATTAAACATAAAGGTTGCATCTAAACTACTCAGTGCATATAAATTCCAAATTGATACATCAAGCAGTGGTAAAGATTGCATATATAAAGTTAAAAATGGAAATAAATATGATATGATATTCTTAGATCATATGATGCCTGAATTAGATGGAATAGTGACTCTTCATATTTTAAAAAAAATAGATGGGTATGATATTCCACCAGTTGTTGCACTAACAGCAAATGCAATAACTGGTATGAAAGAGATGTATTTAAAAGAAGGGTTTAATGAGTATTTATCAAAACCAATAAATACCATGGAACTAGATAAATTAATAAATAAATATTTTAAAGATGGAGGAATAAAAGATGAAAAAAATAATTAAAATTATGTTATGTATTACCCTTGCTTTAACACTATGTGCTTGTGGTAAGAAAGAAGAAATAACAAGCAATCAAGCTAAAAAAATATTTGAAAGTAATTCATTTTCTGTTTATGACTCAACAAGTCAAATGGAAGATAAAGACATAAAGTCTATTATTAGTGCTAATAATGGTAAATTTCAAGTTGAATTTACTGTTTATAATAACGAAGATGGAGCTAAAAAATTATATGATGTTAATAAAGAATACTTTGAAAATTCTAATAAGACAAAGGGTAGTGAAGTAAGCTCTGATGGATATATAAAATACGTACAGAAATTATCTGATACTTATAATGTAATAGAAAAAGTAGGTAATAGCGTTTTATATGTATCAACTAGCATAGAATATAAAAATGAAGTTAAAGATATAATTAAAAAACTTGGTTACTAAAAGGAACAAAAATGTTCTTTTTTTTCTTTATATTAAGAGGGTTTTTAAGTACTTGCGGAGTATTATATTAGTAGGAGGTTATATGTTAATCTTAAAAAATATATATAAAAAATATACTAATGATACTAAAAGTTATGCATTAAATAACATTAACTTAAAATTTAGAAATAGTGAATTTGTAAGTATTTTAGGTCCATCTGGAAGTGGTAAGACAACGCTACTTAATATAATAGGAGGACTAGATAAATATACAAAGGGTAATTTAATAATAAATAACAAATCTACTAAAAAATTTAGTGATAAACTATGGGATTGTTATAGAAATAATATGATTGGTTTTATATTTCAAAATTATAATTTAATAGAACATATAACCGTTTTAAAAAACGTTGAAATATCTCTTACATTAAGTAATGTCAACTATAAAGAAAGAAGAAAAATAGCATTAAATGCTCTTAAAAAAGTAGGACTAGATAAATATGCTAATAAAAGTGTAAAGTACTTATCAGGAGGACAAGCACAAAGAGTTGCAATCGCAAGAGCCATAGTAAATAATCCAAGTATTATTTTAGCAGATGAACCAACTGGTGCATTAGATTCTAAAACAAGCACTAAGATAATGGAGCTAATAAAAAGTGTATCTAAAAATAAATTAGTTATAATGGTAAGTCATAATAAAGCATTAGCAAGTAAATATTCAAGCAGAATTATAACTTTAGAAGATGGTATGGTTAAAAGTGATTCAAATAAAGTTAAAGAAAAAGAATTGTGTAAAAAGGTAAAACTAAAGAAAACTAAAATGAGCTTTTTATCAGCAATACATCTTAGCATTAGTAACCTTAAGACTAAGAAAAATAGAACTATTTTAACATCACTTGCATCAAGTATAGGAATAATAGGTATAGCACTTCTTTTATCAATTTCAAACGGATTTAAAAAACAAATTAGTATTTATGAAAAAGATACTTTATCTAAATTTCCAATCGTTATATCTAAAAATAAAATAAAAGAAACTAGCAAAAATAAAGATAAAAAGATAAGAGATATAGACTATACAAAAGCGTTATATGGTAAACGTCAGATAGATGAAAAGTTTATAGAATATATAGAAAAAATTGATGATAAATATTTAAGTGCAACTATGTATGATAGAAAAATAAAGTTAAATTTAATAAGTTTTATAAATAATACTTATAAAATAGCTAAAGATATTAATTTATTTGAACTACCAAATAATAATTATTTAAAAGAAAACTATGAAATAGTAAAGGGAAGACTACCTATAAATGAAAATGAATTAGTACTTATATTAGATGATAATAAAATAGATAAAAACATACTAGATTTTTTATCTATTGATGAAGATAATATTAATTTAGATCACATAGTAAATTCTAATTTTAAATTAGTTAATAATAATGAGTTTTATACTTCAAAAGATGATAAAGTGTTTTTAGTAAACGAAAATTTAAATTATGTATATGATAATTCAAATAATAAAAAACTTATAATAACTGGAATAATAAAGCTAAAAGAAAATGATTTAAATATATTATCAAGTGGTTTTATAGGAAATGTTAAATCATCTTTTGGTTACTTAAAATCATTATCTAATAACTATGTTTTAAATAATAAAAATAGTACTATTATAAATAGTATAAAAAATAATAATGACATAATAGTGCAAGATATACCTATATACGAAAAAGAAGAATTACTTTCTATATTAGGAGATAATTTGCTACCAAATAACATTTATATATATCCTAAAGATTATATATCAAAGAATTTAATAATAGATTATATAAAAGATTATAGTAGAAAGAAAATCTATTTTACTGATTATGCAAAACAAATAAGTAGTTTATCTAATAATCTTATAAATGGTATAACAATTATATTAATAGCTTTTTCTTCAGTATCCTTAATAGTATCTTCTATTATGATAAGTATAATAACATATATATCAGTATTAGAACGTACAAAAGAAATTGGTATATTAAGAAGTTTGGGTGCAAGAGGAGTTGATATAACTAGATTATTTAATTGTGAAAACTTTATTATAGGATTATTATCTGGCTTAATTGGAATATTATTATCTATTATACTTTTAAAACCTATAAATATAATATTATATAATTATTCTAATATAAAAAATATTGGTATTTTAAGTTTTAAACATTCTATTATGCTTATATTAATGAGTATTATTTTATCTTTAATATCAGGCTATATACCATCTAAAATGGCTAGCAAAAAAGATATAGTTGCAGCACTAAAAGCTTAAAAGTATGTTATACTATTATTATATTAAAGGAGAATTTATGAAAGTATTAACAGTAAAAGAACCATGGGCTTCTTTAATTAAAGAAGGACTTAAGACTTATGAATTTAGAAGTTGGAAAACTAATTATAGGGGTAAAATATTAATACATGCAGGTAAAACATTAGAAAAAGATGATGCAAAAAGATTTGAAAAATATAATTTAGATTATGATAAAGGTGCAATGGTTGCAGAAGCTACTTTAACTGATTGTATTTTAGTAACAGATGAATTAGAAAAAGAATTATTAAAAATAAATAAAGATGTTTATAAAAAAAGCAAACATAAAAGAGTATATGCTTGGAAGTTAGAAAATATAAAAAAGTTAGACAAAAAAATATATGTTAATGGTAAACTTGGTCTTTGGAATTATTAAAATTATCATAAAGAAAAACAAGAAAATGGATTAGAGAGCTTACTCTAATCTTTTATTTTTTGCAGAAATGTTATATAATTATCTAGAAGGAGTTTAGTATATGAAATTTACAAATGAGTTAGTTAAAAAAAATCAAAGTAAGATTAAAAATTACTTAATAATAGGTATACTATTTTTTGTGTTAGCAACAGTATTCTTTATAATTGGAGATAAAAAAGATAATTCATCTTTAGAAATAATGGATATGCATAGTGCTATTTTATCAAAAGATAATAATGAAAATATAAGTTCTTACATAAATGTTAATTCAAATCCATATAAATTTGCAATATATGATAATACATCTGATGCTTATTACTTTGTAACAGATGAAAAGTACATATATATTACATACATGAGTGATGCTGATTTTAAAAAATTAAATACAGAAGATATAGCTAGCAACAGTAAAAAAATAGAAGGGGTAACTAAAAAGATTCCAAATGATAT
This sequence comes from uncultured Bacilli bacterium, assembly GCA_934162425.1. Classification (GTDB taxonomy): domain Bacteria; phylum Bacillota_I; class Bacilli_A; order RF39; family UBA660; genus Aphodocola. The sequence goes on along the minus strand of CAKPIS010000009.1, from coordinate 26,404 downwards.
TAAAAAATTAGCAGTTGATACATATAACAAGGCACAAACAAGCGATGAAAATAAAATAACACTTGCAGAGTCAGATTTATTTTTTGGAAGTATATATTTAGATACAACAGATACATTAGGCGGTGCATACTTCTTTATAAGTTTAATATGTATAATGGTTGGAGCTATATTACTTTTACTTTACTTTATAATTAATCATAATTTTAAAAAAGGAATAAAAAATGTAACTACAGAAGAAGCTTTAAAAATAGATGCTGAGATGAATAGTAAAAGTGCATTTTATTATGAAGATGCAAAAGTTTATCTAACTGATAACTATTTTGTTAATTTAGGAAATAAATTTTTACCTATTAAATATGAAGATATTATTTGGATATATCCATATGTAATACGTACTAATGGAATTAAGACTACTGAATCTATTATGATTGTTACAAATGATGGTAAAAGACATAATGCTGTAAATATTAACGTTGTAACAAAAAAGACAAAAGAAGTATTAGAAGAAATTTATAAAACTATAGCATCTAAAAATAGTGATATATTAGTAGGATTTGATAAAGCAACTATAGAGCGTGGTAACGAGTTAATAAAAGAAATAAAAAATAAAAAGAAGAATAAAGATTAGAGAATTTGCTCTCTAATTTTTTTTATAAACATTATTAAATACCAATATAGGTGTTTTTTTGTTCAATATGTGTCGAAAAAGCTCATATTTTGCCTGCGAAAACGAATAAATATTATAGTATAACTAACCAAAGATGCAGTAATAATATATTATGAAGGGGACTTTTGTATGAAAAATATAAAAACGAAGAAAATAGTTTTAGATATATTAATTATATTATTAACTATTATAACAGTTACTATAATATTCTTAATATTAAAAAAAGATGCAAAAGCTTCAGCTAGTAAAAGAATGGTTAAAGAATTCATTTTAACAACTACTAAAATAGATAGTAAGACAGAGAATAATATTAAAAATGTATCAAATAATAATAACAATAAAGAGAGTATAACATATAAAGATAATAGTGATATTAAACTATCTAGTTATAGAAAAAAATATAACAATAATGATATAGTTGGAATATTAAGTGTAAATGGTACTAAAATAAATACACTTCTTCTTCAAACAGATAATAATACATATTATCAAAGAAGGTTACCTAATAAAAAGAAACATATAACAGGTTCTGTCTTTATTGATTATAGAACAAAATTAAATAAAGATAAAAATGTAATAATATATGGTCATAATGCAAATAATTATGATATACCATTTAGATATCTAAGAAATTACTTAGATAAAGATTTTTATGATAAAAATAAATATATAAATATAAATACATATGAGAAAGACTTTGTCTATGAAATATTTAGTGTCTTTACAATTAAAGATGATTATAGATACTTAGATATTAGTTTTCCTTTAGAAAAAGACTTTTTAAATCACCTAGAGTATTTAAAAAGCAAATCAATTTATGGTACTTCCACTAGTTTATCTTCTAGTGATAGTATAATAACACTACAAACGTGTTTATTAAAAGATGATGCACTAATAATTATATGTGCAAAGAAAATTAAATAGGAGGGTTTTATATGAAGAAAAGATTTATGAAATTTATCTATACTATTGCAGTTATAACAACAGTTGTATTATCTTTTCCAATTAATGTTATTGCAAGCACTTTAAGTGATAACTATTCAAATGGCGATATAAGATATAATGAAAATAGTGTAGGTGATGTAAGTGAAAAAGGTGGTGTTAAATTAACTAAGACAGTTAGTAAAATAGATAATACTGATGATGAATTTTTAGTTAATTTAGAGCTTAAGGGTAAAAATACTGAGACAACACAAAGTACTGAAGCTACTCCATACATAATGTTTGTTGTGGATAGATCTGGTACTATGGATGTTTCAATGTGCAAAGAAGAAAGATACGGTAGTTGTTATGATTATAATGAATATACTAGATTTGATTTAGCAAAAGAAGGTGCTATTAATGCATCAAAATCAATTCATGAAAAGTATAATAATGCACAGATAGGATTAATAACATTTGGGGAATCTCCAGACGTTTTGCTAGAAAGAGGTTTTTCTAATAGTCCTTTAACTAATAAAAATTTTAGTGAGGGTGTATATGGATATACTCCAACTGATGAGGCTTTAGAAAAAGCCAAAATAGAATTATTAAAGAAGAAATCAAATGCATCAAGTTTGCATGTTATATTACTTAGTGATGGTGCACCAGAAGATTATACTGGTACAGAAAAACCAACTAAAAGAGCATTAGCTAAGGCTGAAGAATTAAAAGAAAATGGTATTGAAATATTTTCTATTGCATTTGGTTTTGGTTATAGTGAAGATGAAAGCAAAGAAACATTGACTAAAATAGCTTCTAGTCCGTCAATCACTCATTATTTTGATGCAGCTAACTATGATAATTTAACTAAAAGTTTTAATACAATTGTAAATAATATAAAAGTTCCAGCACTAGCAGGTACTAAAGCTACTATTACTGATACTATAAGCGATGGATTTACTTATGTAAGTGGTAGTGCTAATCCAAGTAGTGCAGAAGTAAGTGAAAACGTTATTAAATTTAACGTAGGAGATATTACTGAAAATGGTACAATAGTAAGCTTTAGAATAAAAGCTAATAAGGATAATATGCCTAAAACAAGTGATAACTTTCATCCAACAAATGATGTAGTAAATAACGGAGTAAACGTAAATTATGATAATGCTAGTGGAAAAAATACTACAAAAAGTATTTTAAAATCTACAGAAGTATACTATAAATCAAAATTAAATTATACAATTAATTATTATAAAGATAGCACCTATAATAATCCTTTTGATACTGTGTTAGGTAGTGCTTCTAAAGGAGATATTATAAATGTTTCATTTGATAATATACCAAAAGGTTATACAAATAATAGTAGCAACGTAACATCATTTGAAATAGATGAAGATAACATGATTATTAATATTATCTATAATAAAAAGAAATTAAGTTATATTGTAGAATATTATGAAGATGAAACTAAAATATCTAACGATAGTGATAATACATTTGATGAAAATGTTTATTTTGGAGATAAAATAGGAGAAGAATTAATAAATAAAAATAAATATAAGAACTTTGGATATCAAAATGGTGTTATAAAAACTGATATGCCATATGAAATTAAAGAAGAAAATAACATAATTAAAGTATGTTATGAAAGAAGATATGATATGTCTTACACTGTTAGATATATAGATTATGATACTAATGAAAATCTTTATGAAAATAAAATTGTAAGTGATAGAACATATAATGAAACTTATGAAGAAGAAGCTAAAATAGCTCCTAACGGATATAAATTAGTAAGTGATAAAAAACAAACTATTACGTTAGATTCTGATAATAAAGTATTAACATTTTATTATCAAAAAATAAGTGATATGTCTTACACTGTTAGATATATAGATTATGATACAAATGAAAGTATTATTTCTGATAAAGTAGTTGAAAACAAGACATATAATGAAGAAATAGAAGAATTTGCTGAGTATCCATATGGATATAACCTAGTAAGTGAAAATGTTCAAAAGTTTAAATTAGACTCTGATGGTAAAGTAATAACTTTCTATTATAATAAGATTAAAGCTAAATATGTAGTTAGATATTTAGAAGAAGAAACAAAACTTGAAATATTACCATCTATTAAAAAAGAGGGAAACTTAATAGATAAAGTTACAGAAGAAGCTAAAAATATCAAAGGATATGATTTAGTAAGTGATGATAAAGTTACTATAGAACTTAACAAAGAAGAAGTTTCTGAAATTATATTCTACTATAAAAAGAAAGATATAAATTATACTGTTAAATATTTAGATAATGAAACAAAATCTGAAATAGCACCTAGTGTTAAAAAAGAAGGTAAATATTTAGATGAAGTAACAGAAAAGTCTATTAATATTGGTGGATATAAATTAGTTTCATTTAATGAAGTTAAAATAAAATTAGATGAAGAAAATAAGACTATAGTATTCTACTATGAAAAAGAAAAAGTAGAAGTTAAGGAAGTTGTAAAAACTGGAGTATATGATGATAATAATTACTTATTATTAACATTGTTATTTAGTACAGTAACTTCACTTGGTTATGTTTTAAAGAAAAGATTTAATTAATGAAATTAGCGAAAGCTAGTTTCTTTTTTTGTAAATAGTGCGTAAAACTCTTTACAAATTATATATGATAGTTACATGATTTATGCTATACTCTATAATAGAGGTAATGATATGAAAAATAATTATAGTAAAGAAGAGTTAAGAGAAAAAAGAATAAAAAAAGAAAAATTTAGAGTAATGAAAAATAGAGTAATTGCAGCTGGAGTATTAGTGGCTGTTGGAGTTGGACTTCCAATTGGAATTGCAAGATACAAAAATAAAGATGATAAATCATCTGAAAATGAAATTGGTTATAGTAATTTTACAGCTTTTAATAATTTAACAAATAAAGTTAAAGATAATAACTTTGTTGTTTTAGATGTTGGAGATTATGACTCTAGTGGAGCTTGGTTTACTGATAAAAAAATTAAATATTGTAATGAAAATGATATTTCCCTTGGAATAGTAATTAACTCTGATTCTAAAAGAGAAGTTGATATATATAATGACGTTGAATATGTAAAAGAATTAGTTTCAAAATATAAAATAGATTTTCCAATATATTTAGATATTGATAAAATTATTACTGATAATTCTTTAAATGTTCAAACTAAAACTAAACTAATAAAAGATTTTTTAGAAAAGTGTTCTGCAAATAATATATATGTTGGTGTATATGGCAGTGATACTAATCTTTGTAGATTAAAGAAATATTGTGGTATTAAAGACTATGATGCTTATTTAGTAATGGACTCTGATACAATAAAATATGATGGACAATATAATTTATTTAAGAATTTGGAGGGTAAGATAATATCTAGATTTACTCTTAATGATAAAGATGGTAATATTCTAACTAAAAACATGTCAAGTGCACTTAAAGATAAAAATTTAAATAATAAAGATAGATTTTCTAATGATGGTAGTTATACTATTTCTAAAGGCGAAGATATATTAGATGTTGCATTTAAATTTGGACTTAGTGTTAATGAATTGTTAGAATTTAATGGACTTAAAAATGATGATATATTACCTGATAATTATAAACTTAGAATACCATCTATAATAGAAAAAAGTATCCCTGTTATAAAAGAGAAAACAGAAAAAGTATTTACAAAGTTAGATAATCCTATAAGAGGATGTGACTTATCTTATGCACAAGGAAGTAATCATGACTGGAATAAATTAAAACAAAATTTCAAATATATTATAGCGAGATGTTCACAAGGACTTATGGAAGATGATACTTTTGAATATAATGTAAAAAATTGCAACTTAAATAATATATCTGTTGGTGTTTATTGTTATAATGATTATAATTTGAAGAATTGTGCTAGTTTAGATGAATTTATTAAATGTCAAAATATGCAAGCTGATTATGTTTTATCTTTACTTAAAAATAAAAAAATAGATTATCCAGTTTATTTAGATATAGAAGAAAGTGCAGTTAATTCATATGATGAATTTTTCTCTAAAGAATATGTGGATGCAATGCTTGATTGTTGGAAAAGTAAAATTGAAGGAGCTGGGTTTGTAGCTGGTATATATTGTAATAAAAGTATGTACAACTTCTTAAAAGATAAATCAGAAAACGGTTTATCAGGACTTGAATTATGGATTGCAGGTGGAAGTCAATATACTGGTGAAACGGAAGATATACCACTTGAAGAAGTTATTCCATCATTTGATATAGTAAGTGATACAAAAGCTACAATGGTTCAATCAACAGATAGTGCGATAGGAGCAGGTGCATCTAATGGTCCAGGACATTTGGATATTAATTATAGTAATGTTGATTATTCTACTAAAATAAATAGATATGAGGTTAATGATAATAATGAGGGTAATTGGAAAATAAAAGAAAGCACTAAAACAGATAAAGAAGATCAATTATTAATGGGAATGATATCTTTAGGTGTTTTAGGTATTGGTGGGACACTTATTAAGAAAGTAAAGCTAAAAGATAAAAAGGATTTAGAAAATAAAACAGAAAGAAATAGGAAAAGATAACACATATTAGTTTTATGTTAATAAATTATTATAATTTTGTTAAAGACTAATATTAATATTATTAAACAGAAGAAGAGTTGATAAAAATCTCTTCTTTTATTATGCACATTTTCATAAGCTTATACTGGGTGATACTTTTGAATACTAAAAAAGCTGATGCTAAATTAAAATTATTTGTTATTTTAGTAATTATTGTTTTTATAGTTATAATACTTAAAGTATTTTATATACAAGTATTTGAGTATGATAAACTAAATAAAAAAGCTAGTGATTTATGGAGTCGTAATTTACCAGTTGAAGCTGATAGAGGAAGGATATATGATAGAAATGGAGTAGTACTTGCAGATAATGTAACTACTACATCACTTGTTTTAATACCAAGTCAAATAAAAGATAAAAAGTATGCTTGCAAAAAACTTTCTGAAATATTAAATGTATCTTATGATACCATGAGAAGTCATGTATATAAAAATACCAGTATAGAGCGAGTTCATCCCTTTGGAAGAAGACTTAGTTATGAAATTGCAAATAAGATAGAAAAGCTTAATATAGAAGGAGTTTATTTAGTTAGAGAATCAAAAAGAAATTATCCATATGCATCAATGCTATCACATACTTTAGGTTTTGTTGGAATAGATAATCAAGGATTATCTGGTATAGAACTTGAGTATGATAAATACTTAACAGGAAGTTATGGTGCAATTAAATATTTTTCAGATGCAAAGGGAAATAAATTATCTTTATCACAAATTTATGAAGCACCACAAGATGGAGTTAATATAACTCTTACAATAGATTATAATATTCAAGCTAGTATGGAACGTGAATTAGACAATGTAATGACAAAATATGAACCAGAAACAGCTCTTGCACTTGCAATGGATCCTAATACTGGAGAAATACTTGGAATATCATCAAGACCTAATTTTGATGCTAAAGATTATAAAAATTATAGCATAGAGGTATTAAATAGAAATTTACCTATATGGGCTACTTATGAACCAGGATCTACTTTTAAGATAATTACACTTGCAGCATCTTTAAATGAAAAATTAGTAGATTTAGATAAAGATACGTTTTATGATGCTGGATCTGTTAAGGTTGCAAATGCAAAGATAAGATGCTGGAAATCAGGAGGTCATGGACATCAAACGTTTTTGCAGGTTGTAGAAAATTCTTGTAACCCTGGATTTGTTGAATTAGGAAATAGACTTGGTAAAGAAAAATTATTTTCTTATATTGAAAAGTTTGGTTTTGGTAAAAAAACAGGTGTTGATTTAAATGGAGAAGCTACTGGAATAATATTTAATTTAGATAAGGTAGGACCTGTTGAACTTGCTACAACAGCGTTTGGACAAGGTGTATCAGTTACTCCTATACAACAAGTTACAGCAGTATCAGCAGCAATTAATGGGGGCATTTTATATAAACCATATATAGTTAAAAGTTTAAATGATCCGGAAACTAATTCAGTTATTAAAGAAAACACCAAGAAGAAAGTAAGGCATGTAATAAGTCCTGAAGCATCGAGTGAAGTAAGACGTGCTCTTGAAAGCGTTGTAACTAATGGAAGTGGTAGAAATGCATACATTGAAGGGTACAGAGTAGGAGGTAAAACTGGTACAGCACAAAAGGTAGAAAATGGTGCTTACTTAGTTGGTAATTATATATTATCATTCATAGGATTTTTACCAGCAGATGATCCTAAAGTAGTAGTATATGTTGCAATAAATAATCCAAAAAGAGTAGTTCAATATGGTGGAGTTGTATCAGCACCTGTTGCTAAAAAGATATTAACTGATTCTATATCAGCACTTAATATAGAAAAAAGGAATGTAAATACAGAAAAGAAATATAACTGGGATGATAAAAAGTATTATGTAGTAGAAAATGTAGTTGGTAAAACGCCTAAAGAGGCAGCTAAAATACTTTCTAAGTATAATATTGAATATAGTGGTAGTGGAAATGTTGTTGTTTCACAGTCACCAGAAGCAGGTGTTAAGCTTACAGAAGAAAGTACGGTAAGATTAATGCTTGGAAATTAAAAATGTATAGAAGTGTAAACATAAAAATAAAAAAAACAACCATTATATAAATAAGTTTACATATTTGTTAAAAAGTAGTAAAAAAGATGGTTAAAAATTATAAAAAATATAGTATAATTAAAGGGCAAAGAAAGGTGATAATATGTATATATTAACAAAATCAGCTTTAGCATTGATGATAGGTTTTATTATATCAACTATAATGGGATATTTTTTAATACCACTATTAAAAAAACTAAATGCTGGTCAAAGAGTAAGTGTATTTGTAGGAGAAAGCCATAAAAAGAAAAATGGTATACCTACTATAGGAGGATTAATATTTATAATTCCAGCTTTTATTACTATAATGATTATGTATATTACTAAAAAGATAAATATTAATAGTAATTTATTAATAGTATTATTTGTATTTGTTGCATATGCTATTTTAGGTTTTATAGATGATTTTTTAAAGATTAAACGTAAGAAAAATGAGGGCGGATTAACCGAAATTCAAAAACTTTTTGGACAAGTTTTAATAGCTATTGTATTTTTCTTTATATATATGAAAAGTGGATCAGAGCCACTACTTTGGTTTCATGCTTTTAATTTAAAAGTTGATATTGGATGGTTATATGGATTTTTCATATTATTTATGTTAGTTGCATCATCTAATGCTGTTAATATAACAGATGGCTTGGATGGATTAGCTGGTGGACTTTCATTTATAGCAACCTTTGTACTTGGAATTATTACATGGAATACTAAATGGCTTGCAGGATTTGAAGATATTGCAATATTCTGCTTTATACTTGATGGATGCTTGTTAGGCTTCTTGGTATATAATACATATCCTGCTAAAGTGTTTATGGGAGATACAGGATCTCTTGCAATAGGAGGAGTATTAGCATCAATTGCAATTCTTACAAGACACGAAATAACTTTTGCAGTAATAATGGGTGTATTTGTACTTGAAACTTTGTCAGTAATACTTCAAGTATTATCAATATGGGTATTTAAAAAGAAATTATTTTTAATGACACCACTTCATCATAATTTTGAAAAAATGGGATGGAGAGAACAAGACATAGTTAAACTATTTTGGATAGGCGGTCTTATCCTAGGAACACTTGCATTAGTATATGGTGCTTGGTTATAAAAGATTAGAGTTAGTGCTTTGATCTTTTTTTGTATGTTAAATAAGTTATTGCAAATAATATTAAAGAGATAAATAATTAACTAACGTTCCTACTAGGTGTTTAACAAATAGCATTTATCTTATAATTTTTGTGTAAGGTGGTGCTAAAAAAGTGATATTAAAAAAAGATTTAAGAGAAGTCTTTAGAAACAATTTAAGATACTATAGACTTAAAAATAAATTTACTCAAGAAGATTTAGCAGATAAAGTAGGATTAACTGATAAATATATAAGTGATTTAGAAAGAGGCGAGTTTTCTCCTAGCTTTGAAAAAATTTCAGAACTTGCAATAGCACTTAACATAGAACCTTATAAATTATTAAAAGATGAAAATGATATGGAAAATATGCCAAATAGGCTTGATAAGATAACAAAAACTAGAAAAAGAAAGCCTAGAATTTAATAATATAAAATTATAAACATAAAGACAAAAGTCGTTTTTTGTCTTTTTTTGTTGCAAAAATAAATTTAATGTAATATAATTATTTTAGAATAAACCCACTGTATAACAGTGAGTTAGAAAGGAGTAAGCAGATGGAAAGTAGTAAGGATAATAAGAGAAATATAATAATAATGTGTGCTATATTATTTGTTATTTTATTAATTGTTGTATTTCTTGTTATAGGTAGTAATAAAACATATACTGTAACATTTAATGATGGTTATTCTAAAAATGAAGTAGAAGTTAAAAATAATCAAACTGTAGAAAAGCCAAGCAATCCAGAAAAAGAAGGCTATAAGTTCATTGGTTGGTATAAAGATGGAATAAAGTTTGATTTTTCTACTAAGATAGATAAAAATGTTACTTTAAAAGCTATGTTTGAAAAAGTTGACAAAAAAGAAGATAAAAAAGAAATTACAACTACAACAGTAACCCCAACTACGGAAGAAGTAACTACTACTAGTAAAAATAAAACTGAAAAAAATAATAACAATAACGTAACTACTAAGAAAAATGCACCAGCACAAACAACAAAGTATGTAGCTCCAAAAACTACAACAACAACTAGATATGTAGAGCCAACTACTAAAACTACAACTACCAGAACAACAACTACAAAAAAAGTAATTCAATATGGTTATTATTGGGTAGATGATAAGAATAGTTCTATAGGGCAAAGTGTACTTTATATAATAAATAAAGATACAAATGCTAGAGTGTCTGGGACAGCTACTATAACTTATGCAAGTGGTGTAAGTGAAACAATTAGTATACCAATAAGTGGGCAAACATTTGTTAAATCTACAGTTTCTTCAGTATCAAACGTAAGGGGAAATTAGAGCATGAAATTAAAAAAGAAAAATATAGCAAAAATAATTATTGTTATAGTCTTAGTAATAGGGTTGTTTTTTGGATATAAAATATATAAAAAAAACTACGAAATATGTTCCTATAAATGGGTAAAGGAAGAAAAAAGTTCCATAGGTCAGTACCGACTATATGTTAATGATAAAAATGGAAAACATGTAGATGGAAGAGTTATGATTACATATTTAAATGGTAAGTCTAAATATGTAGAGATAAGTAGTAAGGGAAATTTATACGTAAAAAGTATAATAAAAAAAGTTAGTAATCCAAGGAGGAGGTAAAATATGAAGAAAAAATCAAAGTATTTATTAACTGGACTTTCTTTGTTTTTTGCATTAAGTACCACACTTAGTGCTGCAACAATAAAAGAAACAACAGTAAATGGAGATGGTTATGATACTATAAATAATGGTGACATAATAATAGGAATAACAAGATTTGAAGGTAGTACAATAGTAACAGGATCAAAAGTAGCAAAAGCATCTACAAATGATTCAGTACACTTTTTAAAAGAAAACGGTTCGTTAGATAATTATCAATCACCAGTTATATACGTATATGCTGGAGTTGGTGGATGGTTTAGCTTAGATGATGATAATAATGCATCTATAGTAAGTGATACCAATTTAATTGAAAAATTAGAAAATGCTAATATATATTATGTAGATAATATAGAGAAAAAATTAGAAATAGAATTAAAAGATATTAATGTAGATGATAGCATTTTACCAAAAGGTGTAACATTAAAAGATGGTAAATTATTAGTTAATGCAACAATTGATAGTTTTGAAGTAAGTACAATAGATGGACAAAAGGTATCTTATATAAAAAATGAAGGTAAATTCATATTAGATCAAAGTAAATATTACACAATAGATCAAGATGGATTTATTACAAATTATGCAGGACTTAAAGGAAAAGTAGAAATACCAAGTAAGATAAATGATGTTAATATAGTAGGTATTAGAAGTGGTGCATTCGATAATAAAGGAGTAACAGAAGTTGTTATACCAGAAGGTGTTAAACAAATAGAATCTAATGCATTTTCTAATAATGAATTAACTAGCGTTATAGTAAATGAAAAGTATGATAGTGGTGACTTTACTAATCTTGCAGATGATGCATTTGGTACATTTACTAATGATAAAATTAAGTATAATAATGATTTAACAAGATTATTAAATGCGTTTAAAGATGAACTAACATTAAATGTACAAAAGGATTTCGATATAACTAGTGCAGAAGGACAAAGTGCATTATCCATTTTTGCTTGTGAAACTGAAAAAGAAAGATTAAACTTTTCAGATTTACCAGAGTATATACATAGTTTTATGAATTATAAGGATGAGAATACATTAATATTAAAGATTGTACGTTCAGATTCTATGAGAAAAGAAGTCTCAAAAGAAATAAAATATAATGTTAATAAAGTAGACAGTAATGCAAGTGATATAGAAAATATTGCTAAAGCAACTAAAGAATATGAAGAATATTATAATAATGTTAAAGATAACTTTAAAACTGATACAAGTTTAGAATTATCAACATATGATAAGATTTATGAAATTTATGGTAAGTATGATATTAATAGTAGAGCACTTGATGCAGGTGATGGAGAAGAAGATATTAAAGATGGAATAAATATTATTACAGATGAATTTAGGAATATTATTTCATCAAATACCACACAAATTTTATATGATGTTAAGAGTATTTTAAGTCAAAGTGTTGTAACATATGGATTTGACTTAGAAAATACATATAATAGTGAAGAAGAATATCATGCTGCTGCATTAAAGGCATTTGAAGATACTACTAATGTAAAAGATTATGTAATTTACGATGGCAGTTATCATACTTATATGAAGAATAATAAAAAGTGTACTTTAATTTTTGTTAAAGATAATAGAAATAACAATATATGGAACATAGAATTTAGAAGTAGCTATGATGAAACATCGGCATACAATATTGACTCTGAAGGATTTATAACAAGTTATTCTGGTATAGGTGGAAGCTTAATAATTCCAAGTAAGATTGGTGATACTGATATAGTTGGCATAAGAAGTAATGCATTTAATGGAAAAGTTAGTTCTGTAGTAATACCAGAAAGTATTAAGACTATAGAATCTAAAGCATTTCCTACCTATGTTAGAGCAACTATAGAAGGAAAATATGATAAGAGTGATTTTACTAGTCTTGCAGATGATGCATTTACTGAATATTCAGAAATAATTTATAGTAATGATTTAACTAAAGCTTTAGATAAATTTAAGGATAAATTAACATTAAATGTACAAAAAGATGTTGATTTATCAAAAGAAATATCACATTATTCATTAGCTGGATTTGCGACTGTTAGTGAAATTAAAAGAATAAATGATAGTAATATTGTTGCTAGTGTTAGTGCAACTGGTGATGTAGGTGATGGTCCAGGTGAAGAAAATGTAATTTCTGCTACAATGGAATATGAAAGTGATAATACATTTAACTTAAAATTATCTAACGTTGTAAATGAAACACCAAAGAGTGTTTCAAAGACTATTAAATATTCTATAAATAAAGTAGATGGTGATGCTAACTACATTAAAAGTATTAATAAAGTTGTAAAAGCTAATAAAGATGATGTATCTAATATTAAAGAAAACTTTAAGGAAAATCCAAGTCTTAAATTACCATCATCTAAATCCATAACTAAATTAATTAGTGATAATAATTTAAAATCTATAGAAATTGGGTATGGAGTTGGAGAAGAAATTAAACTAGGTAATATTACATTAGAACAAGGTATTATTACTAATGCAATTTACTCTGATGATACTTTATATGATTCATATGAATTTGAAACTTTAAGTGCAATTTATACATTTGAAGATGATTCTTCAAAATATAGTAGTGAAGATGAAATATATGGGCACATGGTAGATGAATTTAAAAATAAAACTGGTATTACTAATACTACTGATATAGAGTATAAAAATAACTATGATAGTATTTTGAATAAAACTGTTGGTTATCGTATATCATTAACTGATAATGATAATGGTAATAATTGGTCTATTGAAATGACAAGTAGCATTCCTGATGATTTTACATACACACATAATTATGGTAGTACAATAGTTACTGATTATTTTCCAAATTTATCTGCCAAAGATTATAATACTACAAAAGAATGGATGGAAGCAGCTATAGAAAAATATAAGGAAAAAAGTGGTGCAACTGAAGCAAAAAATTCTGGTTTTGAATTAGTAACTGATATAAATGGACAAGAGATAAAATATACTATAGATAATAATGGTAACTATAATTACATTTATAGAGTTGAAATACAACATACTGTTGGTACTAGTGCTACAGAGTATTGGTATGTTTACCTATATAAGACTACTAAAACTAAAGTAGAAACTGAAAATTATGAAGCAACAGCAACTGATATAACAGCTGCAATAAATGAATTGGCAACAGAAAAATCACTTACTAATTACAAATCTTCAATGACAGGGGAATATTATTTTAAAGATAGTGAAACTGGAGAATTTAAAAGAGTAAACAGTAATTATAATTATATTAGACAAACAATATATGATTTAGACTCTGATAAAATATGGTATTTATTTATTAAACAAACTGTTTAAAATAAAGGAAGGTAACATAAGTTATCTTCTTTTTGCTTTACATAATATTTTACTTTACTTGCATACATTATTTTATTTTGATACTATTATAAAGGTGGTATTATGAAAGAAGTGTTTTTAAACGTAGATAACTTAAAAAAAGATGATATAGATGAAGAAGTAATAAGAGTTAAAGGACTAATTATAAATAGTAAAAAAGAAATATTACTTGGTTATGCAAATAATATATATCAATTTCCAGGAGGACATTTAGAGTTTGGTGAGACTATAAAAGAATGCCTTAAAAGAGAAATAAAAGAAGAAACTGGTATGGAAGTTGACTTAAGTTTAATTAATCCATTTATGATGATTAAGTACTATACAAAAAACTTTTTTAATTCTGGTAAAAATAGATGTAATAAGATATATTATTTTGTTATTAATACAGATAATTTAATTAATTTAAAAGAAACTAATTACACTAAAGAAGAAAAAGAGGGTAATTATACCGTTAGATATATTAATTTAAGTGATGTAGAAGAAGAATTAATAGATAATGCTAATAAATATCCTAGAAATAAGAATATAGTATATGAAATGTTACAAGTAATAAGTGAATATATTAATCAAAATAGATGATAGAATGTATTTAAATAAATATGTTCTTTTTTTATATTTATAAGAATACTTTTAAATAGGAAGTGTGGTGAAATATGAAAAAAAGACTATATGTACCTTTAATATTAACTATTATAGTAACTTGTATATATGGAATAGTTATGATATATTCAGCATCAAGTGTATGGGCACAGTATAAGTTTAATAATAAATATCATTATGTTATAATGCAAAGTTTATTTTTTATAGTTGGTATTATATTAATGATTATAATAAGTAAGATAGATTATAAATATTATTTAAAGAAATCTAATTTAATACTTTTAATATGTTTTATACTTTTAGTTCTTGTTTTAATACCTGGTATTGGAACTGTTAGAAATGGTTCTAGAAGCTGGTTTGGAATAGGAGGACTTGGTATTCAACCTAGTGAGTTTATGAAACTATCTTTAATTATTTTTACTAGTAAATATATATATAATAATCCTAAGTCTTTAAGATATGTTAAAAGTGGAGTATTACCCATACTTATGATTACATTTTTTGCTTTTTTTCTTATTATGCTTCAACCAGACTTTGGTACTGGTACAATTTTGGTTATGACAATTATAGCGATGCTTTTTGTATCTGGTTGCCCTTTATCATTCTTTATTAAAATAGGAATGCTTGGTATGGTAGGGGTAGTATTTCTTATTTTAATGGCACCTTATAGGGTAAATAGAATAGTAGCTTTTTTAAATCCATGGAGTGATCCACTAGGTACTGGGTTTCAAACAATACAGTCTTTATTTGCAATAGGTCCTGGTGGGTTATTTGGACTTGGATTTGGTAATTCAATTCAAAAGCATTTTTATTTGCCAGAACCACAGACAGATTTTATATTTTCTATAATATCAGAAGAATTAGGTATAATTGGAATAATAAGCGTAGCATTTTTATTTTTAGTAATAATTTTATTAAGTATTAAAATTGCTATTAAAGCTCCAGATTCATTTTCTAAATTTTTAGTGTTTGGTATTATATTTCAGCTTTCTTTCCAAGCTCTTCTTAATTTATCTGTAGTAGTTGGATTAGTACCAGTAACAGGTGTTACATTACCATTTTTTTCTTATGGTGGAAGTAGCCTGTTTATTAGCTTAATAGGTATGGGTATAATACTTAATATAGCTAAATCAATAAATAATTAATCTAAAATAAATTGATAAATTTTAAAAAAAATATTGACAACATTTTATTTTGTGGTACAATTGAATTAACCTAGATTGTAGTTATAAGGGATAACCAATTTAAGAAGAGAAAGTTTTTTCTTCTTAAATGATTAGGGTTATTTATTATAATAGTCGTAATAGACTTTAGGAAAATGGCAAAGGGTCAATCTTATTTGAATCTAGGTCTTACAATTGTAAATGAGAAAGAAAACTCATAAGAATAAGATGCTACGTTAAATACTGATAATATTTAAAAATGAATTTAGAGTTTGTCTATATTCAGAGTAGTTTTTCATTCAAAACTAGAAGAGTAATGGTTTTATCAGAGCTGTTACTTTTTTATTTTGTAAATTTTGTTTTTTAAAGAGTTTTTGTGCATATAATTATGATATAATGATAATAGTAGGTGATAGAAAATGAGAGTAATTATTTCTGCAGGAGGAACTGGTGGTCATATTTATCCAGCACTTGCAATATTAGATAAGATAAAA
The DNA here is from genome assembly GCA_934162425.1 of uncultured Bacilli bacterium. Lineage (GTDB taxonomy): Bacteria > Bacillota_I > Bacilli_A > RF39 > UBA660 > Aphodocola. The sequence goes on along the minus strand of CAKPIS010000009.1, from coordinate 9,765 downwards.
GAAAAGGACAAAGATGCTAAGATTTTATATATTGGTACGACAGATAGAATGGAAAAAGATATAGTTCCTAAAGCTGGCTTTAAGTACAAAGGAATAAATGTTAAAGGGCTTAAAAGAAGTCTTTCTCCGTCTAATATTAAGAGTATGTTTTTATTTGTAAATGCTATTTCTAAGTGTAAAAAAATAATAAAGGATTTTAAACCAGATGTAGTAATTGGAGTAGGAGGATATGTTTCTGCACCAGTTATTTATGCTGCTAAAAAACTTGGTGTTAAATGCTGCATTCATGAACAAAATTCTATATTTGGAATAACTAATAAATTTGCTCTAAAATTTGCTGATAAAGTGTTTGTATCTTTTAAAAGTTCTAAAGATTATGTACAAGATAAAAGTAAAGTAATATATACTGGTAATCCAGTAAGTGAGGGTGCATTTAAAAAAGCACCATATAAAAAGGAAGAATTTGGTCTTTCTCCTAATAAAAAACTAGTATTAATAGTAATGGGTTCTTTAGGATCTAAAACTATTAGTGATAAGATGAAAAAATTACTTACATTATTTAATAATAAAGACTATGAAGTTATGTTTGTAACTGGTAAGAATTATTATGATGATTATAAAAAAATAAAGTATACAAGCAATATAAAAATAGTTCCTTATGTAAATGACTTAGTAAGATTACTTAAGAAGACTAATTGTTTAGTATCTAGAGCGGGAGCTTCTACTTTAAGTGAAATAGCAAGTGTTAATGTACCATCTATCTTAGTACCTAGTCCATATGTTACAGAAAATCATCAGTATAAAAACGCTATGGATTTAGTAAGAGAAGATGCAGCTCTTTTATTAGAAGAAAAAGATTTAGAAGGAGATACACTTCAAAGAATGGTAGAAAAAATACTTAATGATAAACCATTTACAAATAAAATGAAAAATAATTTGAAAAAGTTTGAAGTTAATAATAGTGCAACAATAATATATGATGAAATTGTAAAGTTAGTAGGTAATAAAGATGAAAGAAATAATTAGTTATATTAAAAAGAATAATATTGGTAGTTATAAAACTGATATTTTATTAAGTTCATATACTACTTATAAAGTAGGTGGGGTATGTAAATTATTAGTATATCCTAAAAATACTGATAAGCTTATTTTATTAGTGCGTAAGTTAAAGGAAGATAATATTAAGTATAAAGTTATTGGTAATGGTTCTAATCTTATTTTTAGTGATAAATTATATGATGGTGTAATAATTAAGTTGGATTCATTTGATAAAGTTAAAATAAAAGATACTATTATAGAAGCTGATGCTGGTGTAAGTTTAGTTAAACTTTCTTATCTTGCTTTAAAAGAAGGTCTTTCTGGACTTGAGTTTGCATCTGGGATACCAGCTACTATTGGTGGAGCTGTATTTATGAATGCTGGAGCTTATAAATCAGATATGGGATATATTGTAAGTGAAGTTAAAGTGCTAGATTCATCTTTAAATATAAAGACGTTATATAATAGTGATATGCATTTTAAATATAGATCATCTTTTCTTCAAAAAAATGGAGACTATATTTGCCTTTCAGCTAAATTAGTATTAAAAAATGGAAATAAAAAAGAAATAAAAGAACTTATGGAATCAAGAAGACAAAAAAGACTTTTAACGCAGCCACTAGAGTATCCATCAGCGGGTTCTGTATTTCGAAATCCTATAGATAACTTTGCAGGTAAATTAATAGAAGATTGTAACTTAAAGGGTAAGAAAATCGGTGGTGCAAAGGTAAGTCTAAAACATGCTAATTTTATTATTAATAATAACAATGCTAAAGCAAGTGATATTAGAGATTTAATTATGTATGTACATGATAAAGTAAAAGAAGAAACTAAGTATGATTTAAAAATAGAACAAGAATTTGTAAACTGGGAGTAGTATATGAAAAAGACGAAAAAGAAAAGAAAATTAAAAAAGATAAGATTTTTATTTTTACTATTTTTTATAGTAGGAATTTCTTTTGCGTTTATTAAATTATTTGATGTTAGAATATATAGTATTAAAATTAAGGGTAATAAAATCCTAACAGATCAAGAAGTAATAGAGACAGCTAAGTTGGAAGATTATCCATCATTTTTTGAGACTCTTTCATATACTATTAAAAAAAGATTGCTTAAAAATAATTATATAGAAAGTGTTAAAGTAACTAAAGGATTTCTTTCTGTTAATATTACTATAAAAGAAAAAAAGATACTTTATATAGATAAAGAAACAAATTATAAATATACTTATAATTCTAAATTTAAAGATGATAAAAGTATATGTGTTCCTTATTTAATAGAAAGTGTACCCGAGGGTAAAATGAAACGATTTATAAAAGCTATGAATAAAATAAATAGTGATATGATATGTCAAATGTCTGAGATTAAATATGATCCAAATGATATAGATGAAGATAGATATTATGTATATATGAATGATGGTAATAGCGTTTATTTAACTGTTAATAAGTTTGATAAAATAAATAAATATAATACTATACTTGAAAAAATTGGTAAGCAAAATGGTACATTATATTTAGATTATGGGGATTACTTTGAAGCAAAGTAGTTCTTTTTTTACTTTTTACTTTTAAAATTAAAAATTATATAGTATAATATTCTTGGATAATAAGCATATGAAGAAAGGAGCTAATTTTTATGAAGAAAATATATACTAGTTTGGATATTGGCTCTGATACTATTCGTATTTTAGTTAGTGAGTATTTTAATGGTAAGTTTAGAGTGCTTGCTGTGTCTTCTGTTAGATGTAAAGGATATAAAGCTGGTATAATTACTGATGAAGCTCTTTTTTTAGAAAGACTTAAACTTGCAATAGATGATATTAATTCTAGAATAGATGTTAATATTAAAAAAGTTATTTTAACTATACCAGCAGTTAATGCAGAATATAATTTAGTTCATGGTAATACTCCAATAGTAAATGATGAAAAAATGGTTACTGAAAAGGATATGATAAGAGTTCAAAATTCAGTTATAAATGAAATACCTCCTAATATGGAGCTTGTAAATGTAACTCCTATAGATTTTACTATATATGAAAATGGCTCAGAGATAGAAACTCTTAAGAATCCTAAGAATAAAATATGTGATAGACTTGGAATAAGAGCTATGTTAGTTACAGTACCTAAAAGTGTAATTATTCCTATTATTAAGATGGTAGAAGAATCTAACCTAGAGGTTGTAGATTTAATATTAGAGCCTATCTGTGATTTTGAAGAGGTTAAAGCACAAGAATTTTTAGATTGTGCTACTTGTTTAATAAACATAGGAAGAGAAAATACTACGGTGTCGGTATTTAATAAGGGTATTATAACTAACAGTTCAATACTTAATATTGGAAGTAGGGTAATTGATGATGATATTTCATATATTTATTATACTTCTCGTAAAAATGCTAGGAAAATAAAGGAAAATTTTGGTATAGCACATCCTAATTATGCTAATAAAAATGAAACTTATGAAACAAGGGATGTTAATGGAAAATTAATAAGTATAAATCAATATGAACTTTCTAAAGTTATAAATAAAAGGCTTGTAGAAATCTTAAATGTTGCAAAAAATGAACTAAAAGTATTAACAAATAAACAAATTCGTTATATAATGGTACTAGGTGGTATAACAGATATGCCAAGTATAAATTTTGCTATAACTGATGTTTTAGGTAGTACTGCTAGAAATTATACACTTAATACTTTAGGAATTAGAAAAGCAAGGTTTATTACATCAATTGGTGCAATAAAGCACTTTGTTTATAAGATAAAATTAAGGGGAAAAGAATATACAATGTTTAGTAGCGATGATATTGATCAGATGATACATAGTAAAGCTAGAATTGGTAGAAATGATTCAATATTTGGAAGATTTTTTAGCTACTTTTTTGACAATTAAGGAGGAAATAAGATGTTTGGTTTACCAGTAGATCAATTAGCAAAGATAAAAGTTATAGGTGTTGGTGGTGGAGGCGGAAACGCTGTTAACCGTATGATAGAATGTGGTGTTAGAGGAGTTGAGTTTATAGTAGCTAATACTGACTTACAAGTACTTAATTCATCTAAAGCAGAAACAAAAATACAAATAGGATCTAAAATATCAGCAGGACTTGGTGCAGGTGGAAGACCTGAAGTTGGAAGAGAAGCTGCTCTTGAATCTAAAAAAGAAATAGAAGAAGCTCTAAAGGGTGCTGATATGGTATTTATTACTTGTGGAATGGGCGGTGGAACAGGTACTGGTGCTGCTCCTGTTGTAGCTGAAATAGCACAAGGACTTGGTGCTTTAACAGTTGCTATAGTTACTAAGCCATTTAGTTTTGAAGGAAAAAAGAGAATGGCACAAGCTATAGAAGGTCTTTCTGAGTTGAAGCAACATGTTGATACTTTAATTGTTATTCCAAATGATAGATTAAGAGAAATTATAGATAAGTCTACTCCAATGGTAGAAGCATTCCATGAAGTAGATAACATATTACATAGAGGTGTTCAATCAATATCTGATTTAATTGCAGTAACTGGACTTATTAACCTAGATTTTGCTGATGTTAAGGCAGTTATGGAAAAGAGTGGTAATGCTTTAATTGGTATTGGTATGGGTACTGGAGAGAATAGAGCTGTTGAAGCAGCAAGACAAGCTGTATCTAGTCCACTTCTAGAAACAAATATATCTGGTGCAACTGATGCGATTATAAATATTACTGGTGGTGCTAATTTAACTTTATTTGAAGCTGAAGATGCTGCTGAAGTAGTTAGATCAACTTCTAATAATGACATTAATACAATCTTTGGAGCTGTTATTAATGAAAACTTATCAGATGAAGTTATTGTAACAGTTATTGCAACAGGGTTTGAAAAGGGAGAACAAAAAAGAATAGAAGCTGCAAATGCTAATAATCAAATGATGAATAATAGTATGCAAAGTGTTAATCAATCAAGAGCTAATAGTCTAATTGATGATGATGACGATGATGATGATATCCCTAACTTTTTAAAGAATAGAAGAAATTTTTAAACTACGTTTAGTAGTTTTTTTGATGGAGATTTTATGATTATAAGAGAACTTTATAAAACAGATTTAAATTATATAAATGAAATAGCTGATATTTATAGTGCGTGGTGGAGTAATAATAAGGATAAACAAAAGATAAAAGAAGATTTAGTATCTAGTTGTAATATAATTACAACTAAAATACTTTTAGATGGCACTTTACTTATAGGAGTAGTACAATTACTTACCGATGATAATATGAATTTAGAGTATACTCCTTATTTAGCTAATTTATATATAAAGTAAGATAAAAGGGAAAATAACTTATCTAAAATGCTTATTATGGATATAATAAATACGTGTAAAAGCATGGGTTTTAATAAGCTTTATCTACATTCTAAACATATTAATTTTTATGAAAAGTATGGTTTTAAACTAATAAAAGAAGTTAATGGAAAAAGATTATTTTCTTTAGATATATGAACATAATTAGACACTTTAATTAGTGCCTTTTTTTTATACTTATTAAGGGTGAATAATTTATGAAGATATATATAGATTTAATAATAATTATTAATTTTTTCTTTGATTTTATTTTACTTTTTTGTGTATCAATAATTCTTAAAAGAAATGTAAAAATAAAAAGAATTGTTTTAGCATCACTTATTGGAGGAATTAGTATAATATCTCTTTTTATACCATTTAATACTATATCTTTATTTTTATTTAAACTATTTATATCTATCATAATGATTTTGACAGCTTTTTCTTATAAAAACTTTAAATATACTTTTGATAATTTTAAATATTTATATGTGATAAGTATTTTTTTAGGAGGCTTTTTATATTTTTTAAATACCTCGTTTTCTTATAAAAATGTTGGATTAATATTCTTTCATAATGGACTTAGTATAAATATTATTTTTATTATTATAGCATCTCCAATTATTTTAATTTTATATATAAAAAATAATAAAAAATTAAAAGAAGAGTATTCTAAAAAATATAAAGTATCTATTACTTTATTAAATGATAAAAAGCTTAATTTAACAGCCTTTTTAGATACTGGTAATAATATGTATGATCCATATAAAAATAGGCCTATTATTTTAATTAATAAGACTGTTTTAAATGATTATAATCCACCTGTTATATTAGTTCCTTGCAAGACTATTAATAAGAGTAGTTTAATACCTTGTTTTAAAATAAAAGAATTAGTCGTAAATGATAAGATTATTAAAGATAAATACTTAGTTGGTATAAGCGACAATAATTTTGATTGTCTTGGTGTAGAGTTATTATTACATAATAAATTAACAAAGGAGATATAAAGTATGAAAAAAATAATTGCATTTTTAAAAAAAATATTTTTAAAAATTAATTCTGTATTTTTTGTTGGAGCAACTGACATATTACCAGAACCATTAAGTAAGGTTGATGAGTATAATTACTTAATTAAGGCACAAAATGGTGATATAGAGGCTAAAAATAAGCTTATAGAGCACAATTTAAGATTGGTTGTATATTTATCTAAAAAGTATGATAATACAAAAATAGATTTAGAAGATTTAGTTAGTATAGGTACTATTGGATTAATTAAAGGTATTAGTACATATAAAGTAGATAAAAATATAAAGCTTGCAACATATGCATCTAGATGTATAGATAATGAAATATTAATGTACTTAAGAAAAAATAAGAAAAGAAATGCTGATGTATCATTAGAAGAGTCTTTATCATATGATTCAGAAGGAAATGAACTACATTTAGAAGATATATTAGGTACAGAAGATGATATTGTAACTAAAAATATAGAAGATGATGATATGAAAAAGACATTAATAGAAGAAATAAATAAGCTTCCTAAAAGAGATAAAGAAATAATATCACTTAGATATGGCTTGTTTGGTAAAAAGGAAATAACTCAAAAAGAATTAGCTAAAAAGCTTAATATATCGCAAAGCTATATATCTAGAATAGAGAAAAAAGTAATAAAAAAAATAAAAGAATCTATAAAAATATAATAAAATATGATATATTATTCATACGTAGGTGATTTATATGTATAAAGAGTTGACTTCATTGTTAGAATTAAAAATAAATAATTATGACAAAGATTTAAAAGAAGTTAATAATGATATAAAAGAAATAAAAGAATTATATGATGTATTTAATAGGTATGATGCTTTAGAAAGTGCAGCTATTTTAAACAGTGATTCAAATAAAATAGATAAATTATATAATGTTTTAGATAAATATAATAAGTTATCTAATGAATTAATGGATAAAGTATATAATTTAAAGATGGAATATGAAGAAAAGTATTCTAATGAAAACGTACTTAGACAAAAAAGAGGTATACATGCATGTGATGTACTTCCTTTTGAACTTATGCAAAGAAAGAAAAAAGCTGATGAAATAACTAATTTAAGTATAAAAATGGTAGAGTATAATATCAAATTTATTATTAATAGATATAATGCCTTAATAGCTAAAAAGGAAGAGTTAAAAAACGAAAGAAAGATTTATGAATATGCTAGAAGAAATGTTAAAAGTAATTCTAAGCTAATACCTAGAGATATTGCGACTATAAATAATTTAATTTATGATATAAAAGATTTAGATAAGCAAAAAGAATTATTTGATTTATTAAATGATTATATTATTTATCATATTCCTAAGGAAAAGAAAAAAGAAGAAGTTACAAAAATTACTAATAATTATGTATTTGTAGATAACGCTATAATTAAAGAAAATAAAGATGAGTATGATAGTATAAATAGAAATTACTTAATAGCACTTAGATGTTTTGATAATTATAATGATATTAGTATGTTTTTGGATTCTATAAAAGATAAATTTAATATAAAAAGAGCTATAGAAAAAATAATTAATTTACTTAATGATGATGAAAAACAACTACAAAATTATTTAATTACTTATGTTAATTCTATTAAAGAAGATGAAGAAGATAAAATAGTAGATGATAAAAGTAGTTCTAATGTTATATTATTTACTGGATTTTTAGAAAAGAAAAATAAAATATTAAATGATTGTATTAAAAGTGATATACCAACTCTTTATTATAATGATATATATAAAGGATTAAATCTTATTAAAGAAAATGGTGGAGATGGAAAAAGACAAAATATAGTTAAAAGAAAAAAAGTATTTAAACTAAGAATTAATTCTATTAGAATAACATATAAAAGACTAGCTAAAAACGTATATATAATTTTAGGTATATTTAAAAAAGATGATAGATGGGGACAAAATATAATAGAAACAACAATTAAAAGAGATAAAGAATTAGTTTTAGTAGAAGAATCTATTATTGATTCTATGAAAATAGATGAGTTATGGAATGAATATGTTAGTTTAAATAATAATATGTTTGAAGAGATTAATTCATATATTAAACCTGATAAATCTTGCTCAGCAAAGAAAAAAATGATATAGTTATAATAGAGGTGGAGATTTATGGATAATAAAATAATATTTGAACAGTTTCCAGGGGATTTTGAAAAAAGAAAAATAAAAGAAAGACAAGATAAAATATTTTTAATAGTTATATTACTACTATTAGTTATAGTATTATCTGTTTTATCTACACTTTTAAATTTAAAATTGTTAGAAGGATAAGGGTTCTCCCTTATTTTTAGTATAAAAAATAGACAAAAAAACTAATATAATGCATAAATTATAATAGGGTGATTGTTAATGAAAGAAGAATTTAAAAATTTCGTTAGAAAAAAACCAGAACTTATAAAATATGTTAATAATGGAAGTATGACTTGGCAAAAATTTTATGAACAATGGAATTTATATGGTGAAGATGATAAATATTGGAGTGAATATACTGCTAAAGAAAATACTAATAATAAAGAGACAAAAAAAGAAGAAAATTTTAACTTTTCATCTATTGGTGATATGATAAAAAAATTAGATATGGATCAAGTACAAAAAGGAGTAAATAGTCTTCAAAAGATAATAGAATTACTTCAAGGATTTACACTAGGTGCTGGAGATAAAAGTGTAAGTGATACTGGTTATAAACCAAGACAATTATTTAAAAAATTTGAAGATTAATGAAGACTAATATAAAGATTCTTCTTGATTCAAACCCAGTGTATAAAGAGTATATAAGAACAAATTCTTATTGGTATAAAATATTAAATAGAGATCCTACAAAAGTAGATGATTTTATTAGTGAAGTAAAAGAAAAATATAAATTAAGAGTTTCAGATAAAATAAATGATGTAATAGATAAAATAGATATGATAAATAGATTTATAAGTGTATTAAGGTGATAGGTATGATGGATAAAGTATTTAAAATAATAGATGATATAGAAAAAAGTGATATAAAAAAAAGATTAGATAGTATAAAAAAAGAAATACAATCTAATGAAGAAATGAAAACATTAATTAAAAATTTTAATAACAAAAAAGAATTATATGAAAAATATAATTTAAAAGATGATTTTATAGAAGCTAAAAGTAAATTACTTTCTAATAGTATTATAAGAGAATATATAAGTATTCAAAATGAAATTAATTTACTTTCTATGGAAATAAATAAAAAATTAAATGAAATTAAAAAAGGTATTTAATTTATTTACTTGTCGAATTATGTCGTACGATTTTTAAAATTGTGAAAAAGGTAAAATAACATGCAGAAAATAAAATTCTGCATTTTTAAGTTGTACAAAAATTAATAAATCTGCTATAGCAAAAATTAATAATTTGT
>CAKPIS010000008.1 GCA_934162425.1 uncultured Bacilli bacterium | reverse complement strand
TCCATTAGCAGTAGAAGTATTAACATCGTCTCTATCACATAGTAGAAAGCAATTATATTGTTCTAAAACTGATATTAATTCTTCCAAATCACGAACCGAACGGGTAATTCTATCTAGTTTATAAGCAACAATATAGTTTATTTTTCCTTCTTTCATATCTTGTAGCATTGCTTGAAATTGAGGCCTATGTTCCATATCCTTAGCAGATATTCCAGCGTCTTTATAGACCTTATAAACTTCTAAATCCTTAAAATTACATAATTGAAGTAATTTTTCCTCTTGTTCTCCTAAACTAAATCCTTCTCTTGCTTGATCTTCTGTTGATACACGAATATAAACTCCTGCTGTTTTCCTTTCATTATCCATAATTATCATTCTCCTTTCTTTTTAGGGTAGTGAAAGGCACCAAAAAAGGTGTCACATAACAAGGACACCTCTAGATTTTATTGATTATTTGTACGACAAAAACAACCAATATTATGGGAGTATCTAAACTCTCAAATCAATTTAATGCCTTGCTATGTATTCTGACAATTCAGATAATGAAACTTTATTTTGTAAGTTTCCTAAATAAAAATATTTCTGTTCATTAAAGAACAAGTATAACTGGTTATTAATTATAACCTTATGAGGTTCAACATACGCTAGATTAGTATGTTCAACAATTCTTAAGCAGCCTTCGTAGATTTTATATTTCTGCTTACTAAATTTGCAAGACCAATCGATTTTGGTTTTAAGTTCATCACTCATATTGATTTTCTTCTTAATTATTCTAATCATATCACATCACACCTTTCTTTGCAATAATGCACAAAAAAATCAACTATTTCTAGTTGATTTAATCATTAACGTCACATTGGTGCGACGATTTTATCTTATGGAGCAAGTGAGGAGAATCGAACTCCCATCTTAGCCTTGGCAAGGCCACATATTAACCATTATACTACACCTGCATAAAATTGGAGGGCCTAGTCGGATTTGAACCAACGATCAGGGAGTTGCAGTCCCATGCCTTACCACTTGGCTATAGGCCCATGTACCCATAAATTATAACATATAATAAATATAAATATCAAGTAATATTACTTTATTTTATTCAAAATATTATAAATTTAGAACAAAAAAAAGAATTTCAAAATAGAAATTCTTAAAATATTATTTACCTAAACCATTCTTAGTAAAGAAATTTTTAATAGTAGCTAAATCAGTATAACCACTGTTAACATCTGCTATTTCTCCTTTTTGAACTATTAAAGTAAGTGGTGTACCCCATTCATTTTCTGTATAATAAGATAATGAATTATTGAAAGTTTTCCAATCATCTTCAGAAAATTTATCAGTATCAATATAATTAACAACTAAATCTAAATCTCCAGCAGCTTGTTTTAATATTGGAGAAAACTTTTGACAATATGTACAAGTTGGTCTTGCAACTAATATTATACTTTTTTCATCACTATTTATTATATTTAAATATTCATTTAAAGTAACTTCATTATAATCTTTAGGTGACTTACTATCATCTTTTTTAACAAATGATATTCCAATTGCTAAAGCTAATACAGCTAATGCTGCAATTACTATTCCAACTATTTTTAATACCTTCCCTACTATTTTTTCTTGTTTAGTATATTTTGTTACAATAACTAAAGTAGTTATTGATGCAATAAGTGTTATTAATAACATAACACCAATAGAAATTAATAAACCAGTATTCATAAATTACCTCTCTTTCAAGTACAATTATACTACAAAAAAATAAGAATTAAAATAATAATTCTTACGTATTTTGTAATAAAAGCTTATTTTTTCTTATCATTTATGAGTTTTAGGATATCTTCTTTACCATTTAGAAGAGGTGATACTGATTGATGTCTATTTAAAACATTTATTATTTTAGCTAAAAACATAGAACAATCTACATCATAAAACCATTTTTTCTTTTTTAATTTAGGATTAATATAAGTTAAATTAGTAGTATATAGCATATCAAAAACACCTTCTTTATAAGCCTTATCAAAGTTTTGAAGACCACTAGTAAATAAAGAAAACGTTCCAACTAAATATACTTTTTTTGCGCCTCTTTTTTTTAGTTCACTAGCAACTTCTAACATAGAAGAACCAGATGCTATCATATCATCAACTACTATTATATTTTTATCTTTAACATCTTTTCCCATATATTCATGCTGAACTATAGGATTTTTACCATTTACTACTTTTGTTAGATCTCTTCTTTTATAAAACATTCCAACATCAGTATTTAACATATTTGCATAATATATAGCTCTATCCATAGCACCAGTATCAGGACTTACTACAAGTAAATTTTCAAAATCAAGAGTTTCTCTTTCAATAAAATCTTTTAATATTGAGTGTGTTGGATAAAAATTTTCAAATGACATGCAAGGAATTGCATTTCTAATATTTGGATCATGAACATCAAAAGTTATTATCGTCTTAACACCTAATATTTCTAATTCCTTAACTGCTAATGCACAGTCTAAAGATTCTCTTCCCTTTCTTCTGTGTTGTCTTGATTCATAAAGTAGGGGCATTACAACAGTTATACTAGACGCTTGCCCGCTAATTGCTAATATAACTCTTTTTATATCCATAAAATGTTCATCTGGTCCCATATGATTTTCATAACCAAACATATTATAAGTCATACTATGATTTCCAACATCAGATATTATATATACATCCTTGTTTCTAATTGTTTCGCATATTTTTACCTTTCCTTCACCATTATTAAATCTAACTTCTTCTATTGGAACTAAATAACTTTTAGTTTCACCTCTTAAATTCTCTATACTATTATTTACTTTCTCTCCAAATTCTTTTATGTTACTCATAACAATAAGTCTTAAATCATCATTTTCAATTATTTGCATACTTCCTCCTAAAAACATAAAAAACCAGCACAAAAATAGTGCTAGTTTTTAAAATAACAATAAGATAAACAGTTGTACTTTACAAAAATAGTCATACCATACCTCTCACAATATAATTATAACAAAAAATCTTTTAATAAGAAACATAAATTGCAATTTAATTATATTTTTTTATTTATAATATGTATTAATTTATTTTATATATTATTTACATTTATAAGATATCTTTTAGTATTATCACTAAGACTACTTTCTAAATATCCATTATTATTAATTATTGCTTTTTCAAATAAAATATCATTTTTATCACATGTAATTAATATCTTATTTTTTCTATATTTTTGACCCATTAAAATTATTAATTTAATTATTTCATCTTCATAGTTATTATAAGCAATACTATAGCTTACATTGCCTCCATTTTTAATAAAGAAATCATTCAAATCTGGTCTAAATTCAATAATACCAAGTAACTTATTATCACTTTTTCTTATAATTAAATATGTAATAGTATAAACATAATTATCTTTATACTTTTCCATTAATCTGTTTAAAAACAGCGTATCAAAATCATCCTTTTTATCTACATTATAATCTAAGTTCTTATTAATATATTCTATTATCTCATTTTTAAACATAGTAGATGGTTTAATTAGTTTTATAGAAAATTCTTTTTCTTTATTTTTTATTATTTCATCTATATATCTTTCTTCTTCGCTAAAAATACAACCACAATATTTTTGTATATAAAGGCCAAGTCTCCTTGCCTTTTCATATCCTTTTTTAAAACCAGGTCTAAAATCCTCATATAAAAATTTTATATTATATTTTTTTTCTATAATCTCACCTGTTTTTTTTAATAGTTCATGATTTTGATAAGGGCTTATTAATAGAGTTGTTGAAAAAGCATCAAAACCATGTTCTTTTGCATAAATAGCAGTTTTTTCTAATCTAGAATAGTAACAATATCCACATCTATTATCTAATTTATCTACTACGTTTTTACAAAACTGTCTTAAACCATAATAATCATCTATTATAAGTGGTATATCTATACTTTTAGTATAATTCTTTAATGTATTTAATCTTTCTTTATACTCTATATATGGATGTATATTAGGATTATACCAATAACTTGTTATATCAATATTATCTTTTTTTAATGTATCTATACAATATACACTACAAGGTGCGCAGCACGTATGAAGTAATAATTTCATCTTTATACACCTTTAACCTTTCTTATAAAATCAGAATCTATATAATTATGAATTACCTTACCTCTAGAGTCAGGTCTTTCATAAATTGCTTCTGGATCATCATAAGAAATATCAAATAATCTTTCTAAATTTTTTCCATCACGTTTTTTTATCATTACTACAGGATAATGTCCAAAATCAGTTGTAAATATAGTATTATCACTAGCTTGCTGTAAATAATTTTTTTTGCAGCCATCATAGGTATGAACAAACTTATACCAATCATCATTTGTTGTATCTATAGGGTTATCAAAAAGATGTGATCCTAATACTTCATATCTATCATTGAATTCAGAACTTTCAAGAAGTCCAGCCTTATTTGAAACAACAAAATCAATTGGTGTATTAGTATCTTTTGTCTCCTCTATAATCTTAGTTGCATATAAATCAAAAGCTTCTAGCATGTTTTTATACTGTGTATATTGTTCCTTAGAAGTTATTAAATTAGAATTATCAGAGTTTCTAATACCATTTATTTCTAGTATATTATTTCTTCTAATACCTATAGCCTTGCCTAATAATTTTCCATCTTTATTTGTAAATTTAATAACAAAGCCATTTTTATTTAAAATAGTATAGTATAGAAAATCATTATCATTAGCAGATAATTTAAAACAAGAATTAGTATCAATACCTGACGTTAATATTTTAGGATCATTATTTAAATATCTTGATATATATACTCCATTTTTATTAACATCTATATAAGGAACTGTACTTAAGGTAACATTTTCTGCTCTATTAAGTAAATCTTCAGCTTTAACAAGTCTTTCTTTTATATCATCATCTGTTACTTTAACATCCATAAATTGATTACTATTTATTATTTTTTCTACTACTTCTAATCCAAGCATATTAATTTGTTTTCCATTTGCATATTTATATACATTTAACTTTTTAAATATTAAATCCAAATTACCTTTATTAATAAGAGAATAATCCATAATAGAATATATGTTATGAAAATTATTAATCAACTCATATAATTTAGCTTGATTTAAATTATCATATAACATTGGTGCTAACAACTTATCACTTATAAGCAAATCCTTTAATTTCATATACTCATAATTATTTAAACTTAAAAAACTCTCTTCTTCTAGTTTAGATATAAAATTCTTAATAATTTTTTCATCAAAAGCATAACTAAAATCAGTTAATTCAAAGTTAGAATCATTAAATATGATATCACCAGATAACTCTTTATTATTAACATCTTCCTCGACAATTTTGTATAATTCATTATAAGTTTCTTTTTCTCTTATATACATATCAAATATTATCTTTTTAATTTCATTAAAAATAGATATATCATAATTAAACTTTTCTAGCTCTTTTTTATTTTCCTTAGTAAACTCTTTGTATTCTGATAAAAATAACATATCATTATTAAAATCAACTATACTTTTTGACTCTTTCATCAAATTAATAATATCATTTAAAAATAGTATTTGTTCTTGACTAAAATAACTCTTTAAATTTTTATTTTCTAATGGATTATTTAAATATTTTTCACATATACCATATAATTCTGGTTTTATATTTTCTCTTATTTTTCTAACATAATTAGCTCTTAATCTTCTAAAAGATTTCATTTGCTTGATATCATCATAAAATTCTGGCTTTTTAATATTTAATATTTTATATGTTTCTTCATCTTGTTTATTTAATATAGAAATTATCATTCTTTCAAAGTCCAAATTACTAAGATTTATATTAAAATTAGCATTCACACCATTTAATAACTTACCATACAAGTTATCACGGCTTTTAATAACATTAATAAACTCATTTTCAGTCATTTGTTTTAAACTGTTATTGCTACTTATTTTGGAAAAGTACTTTTTTATACTATTTAATTTATCATCAACATACTCATTAACAAATCTTTTTTTAGAAAGAATTACAAACTTCTTATAATACTGTTTTAAATCTTCTTTTATTTTCTCAATATTTTTAGTATCATTTGATTTTAAGAAGTAATTTAGTGATATTATTTTAGATCTTATATCGTCATAATCTTTACCTAAAACTTCTGCCATTATATGTAAATTATTATTATAATCTTTTTCTACTTTTTCTATTCCATATATTTCAAGTTGAATATACATTCTTTGAAAAAAACTAGAAAATAAATCTCTATTTTTACTTTTTAACTGTTTCCATTGTTCTTCTGCTTCTATTTCATATATTTTTCTATAACTGGATATAGTAATTATTGGTAATGGTTTTAATAAATCTTTTAATCTTTTTTTAAAAGTATCACTTTTATCACAACAATCTATAATATCTGTTATAAATTTATCCCACTTAATTTTAACTAAAGTATCATTATATGGCATATTAAATCACCTTCTTTAATACTTAAATAATATCATTTTTAATTTAATTAGTCAAAGACATGCTTTCCCTTAATTACCTTTGAAACTTTTTTTCTTATCATATCAATTGGAATAACTATACTTGCTAATAAAATCATTATAGTAAATTCTTTTATCGTGAGAGGAACTGTTCTAAATAAACTACCACCATAATAAATCATTATTATTTGAATTACAGATATAAATCCTATAATTATAATAAACATTGGATTTTTAAGTAAATGTGCAAATATATTTACTCTGCTTGTATGAGCATTAAAGCAATTAAATATACCTGCAAATATAAATAAACCAAAAAATGCTGTCATAAAAGAGTCATAACTTACAAATAATTCTTTTATAAATGGAAGTTTTAAAAATAATATACACATTATAGCGGTAAATGTTCCAGTTATTAGTATTTCACTCATCATATAAGATGATAAGATATTTTCATTTTTCTTTTTTGGTTTTTCTTTCATATATTCTTCTAACGCTGGTTCATATGCAAATGCAAGTGAAGCTAATGTATCCATAACCATATTAATCCACAGCATTTGAATTACTGTAACAGGTGTATCTACATTTATAAATGGACCTATTATAGAAATAGCGAGAGCACATAAATTAACCGTAAGCTGAAATATTATGAATTTTCTAATACTTTTAAAAATGGTTCTTCCAAATAAAATAGCCTTACATATAGATGAGAAATTATCATCTAATATTACTATATCTGAAGCTTCCTTAGCAACTTCACTACCAGATCCAAAAGCAAAACCAACATCAGCTTTTTTAAGAGCTGGTGCATCGTTTACTCCATCTCCTGTCATACCCACTACCAAATCCATCTCTTTTGATACCCTAACTAGTCTACTTTTATCTTGTGGCATACTTCTTGCAACAACTTTTAATCTAGGTATTATTTTCTTAAGTTCAAAATCAGACATACTATTTAATTCATCAGATGTTATAACTAAATCATCACTATTTTTAATTAAACCTACTTCCTTTGCTATAGAATAAGCTGTATCTTTGTTATCTCCTGTTATCATAACAGTATTAATACCAGCACTTCTAACCATCTTAATAGAATCATATGCTTCATTTCTTACCTTATCTTTTATAAATACTGACGAAACAAACGTAAGATTAGTAAAATCATGTTCATTATGATTATTACTAGTTGCTAATACAATAACTCTATTTCCATTTTTTTGTTCTTCTTTAATTAACGCGTTAATATTTTCTTTATTTATGAATTCTCTTTTTCTAGCATTATCATCATAATAATATTTACAATTTTTTAATATTATTTCAGGTGCTCCTTTAATTAAATTTCTAGATACTTTATCATCTATTACAGTTATCATATATTTATTTTTGCTATCAAAAGGAATTGTTTTTATTTTTTTTATAGAATCATATTTCCTCGTTTTAAAAAACGATAATAAACACTTATCAGTTGTGTTACCACCTATTATCTTTTCATTATCATAAAAAGACATATTATTAACTATCATAGATGCTTTAAGAATTTCTTTATATAAATTGTTTTGTAGTTCATTTTCATTTTTATATTCTTTTAAATTACCACTTATTATTTTATCACATGATAGCTTGCCAGTTGTAATTGTACCTGTCTTATCACTAAATAAGATATTTATGCTACCAGCTGTTTCAATACCAACTAATTTTCTTACTAAAACATTACTTTTAAGCATTCTTTTCATATTAGATGATAGTACTAAAGTTATCATCATAGGAAGTCCTTCTGGTACTGAAACAATTATAATAGTAACTGCAAGTGTTAATGCATATATCAAATGATCTGCCATAAGTCTAAAGTTAGTTATTGTTTTTATAATTTCAGATAATACAAAACCATTCTCTATTACAATAACTGAAAATAAATAAGATAAAACTGCCAAAACTGCTCCTATGTATCCAAACATACTAATTGTTTTAGCTAATTTTCTAAGTCTTAATTTAAGAGGACTATCTCCTGTCTTCTCTTTTAATTCACTTGCAATCTTACCATAAAAAGTATTTTCTCCAACTAAAGTTACTTTAAGTATTGCATATCCACTATATACAACTGTACCTTTATATACTTTATTTTTATTAGTTATGTTTTTACCAAGCACTTTTTCTTTATTAACTTCTTTAGATTCACCATTTATAGTTGATTCATCTACACTTATTTGTCCATCTACAATAACACCATCAGCTGGAATTCTATCACCAGATTGTAGTAAAACAATATCTCCTACAACAACTTCACTAGAATATATCTCAGTTATTTTACCATTTCTTTTTACCTTGCATTTAAGTTTTTGGGATTCTTCTTGTAACTTAGCGAATGCTTTTTCACTACCATATTCTGACACTGTAGATACAAAAGAAGCTAAGAATATAGCTATTAGTATTCCAAGGGTTTCAAACCAATTAAAATCACTAAATAAAAATACTATCTTAACCATAAGTGCAATAATAAGTATTTTGATTATTGGATCTCCTAATGATTCTATTAGTAATTTTAAAAAACTATTTTGTTTATCAGCTATTACTTCATTTGAACCGTTTTGTTTTCTTGATTTAATTACTTCACTATCTGTAAGTCCATTATAATTATTCATAATTCCTCCCCTAGTAAATGTTACTTATAGGAAGAATAAATTATTATTTTTTTTAATCGACAAATCTATTTACTTATTTTTAAAAATATGTATAATACAGTTAAATTAAAAAGAGGTATTACTATGAGTAAACATAAATATTTAGCTAAAAAGATATTATCACTTGATAATTACGATGTAGATTATAAGCCAGCACCTTTAAAGTTAAAAGATAGTATTAAAGTATCAGACTTATTTTACGAATATTTTTTTAAAGATTATGATATTTATAATATTAATGATAAATTATATTTTGATAAAGATGATGAATTAATAGATTATGACGGTGCTTGTAAAAGCAAGGGATATATAAGTGGGAATATAAGTTCTATTATGATACTTACCCCTACTTTAGAAAGTACAAAAAACATTGTAACAATAACTCATGAAAAAGCTCATGCATATAATTTTTTTAATAAAAGAAGAGTATCTGAAGTAGTACCATCTTTTATGGATATAATGCAATCTATTTACTTAGATAAAGTAGCACCTGGAATAAAAAAAGATAATGTAAATTATAAAATTAATCAAGCTAAAATAGCTGCTAAAATATATCTTAAAAAATCAAGATTATTTTATAATGATAAAATGTTAGAAAATCAAATAAATTATATGAATGATTTTTTAAAAACAGTTTTATTGTTAAGAGAATATCAAGAATCATCAGATAATGTTAAAGATATTTTGTATAATAATTTATTTACTAATAACAAAGATATTTTTGATAAAAATAATTATATAGATGATAATAATATAATAGAAAAAATAGAGTTTATAAAGAAAATATAGGCTCTTTTTTTGTTTCTCTTAGACTCCTTATAACATAGACTACTATAGAAACTAATTTATGAAAGAAGTGTGAAAAACATGCAAATAACGCTAGATAAATTGCCAACTGGTAATTCTGCAAAGATACTTAATATTAATGCTGGTAATGCTTTTAAAAAAAGATTACTTGATTTAGGTTTTGTAAAAGGAACAAGTATTACTAATCTATATAAAAGTCCGTTTAATGATCCAACTTGTTATCTTGTAAAGGGGTGCTTTATAGCTCTTAGAAATAAAGATAGTAAAAATATTGTAGTTGATATGGAAAGTGATTATAATGGGGCTTACTAAAAGTTCACTTAAAAATAACACATTAAATAATAAACTTAAGGATAATATAACAATAGCTTTAATAGGGAATCCAAATGTTGGTAAATCAACTATATTTAATGCGTTAACAGGTTTAAATCAGCATACGGGAAATTGGACAGGAAAAACAGTTGATACTGCATATGGAAGCTTTACCTGTAATAATAAAAACTATACGTTAGTTGACTTACCAGGTACGTATTCACTTACAGCTTCATCAAAAGAAGAAGAAGTATCAAGAGACTTTATCTGTTTTGGTAAATATAACTTAGTTTTAATTGTTACGGATGCAACTATTTTAGAAAGAAATCTTAACTTAACATCACAAATAATAGAATGTAATAAAAATGTTATAGTTTGTGTAAATTTAATAGATGAAGCAAGTAAAAAAGGAATAAGTATAAATATAAAAGAACTAGAAAAGAAATTAAATGTACCCGTAATAGATACATGTGCAACAAATAAAAAGAGTTTAAATAAATTAATTAAATTAATAGATAACTTTAAAGACTTTAATAAAAATGATGATGTTTTAATCAAATATAATGAAATAATAGAAGATGCTATAAGTAAACTTGAACTTGAACTAAATAAATATTCTAATAAAAATAACAGATTTTTTGCAATAAAACTATTAGAAAATAACAAGTCATTTAATGAAAAAATATATAATTATTTAAATATAGATAAAATAAATAAAGAAAAAATTAATAATATAATTAGTATTTGTATTAATTACATGGATAAAAAAATAGATAATTATAAAGATGAAATTACTAATACTATTAATTATAATAGCCATAAAATAAGTATTGATGTTACTAATATGAAACAAAACAAAGTACCTAAAATAGATTTTTTAATAACATCTAAATTATTTGGAATACCAATTATGATAATTTTTTTAGGTTTTATATTGTGGATAACTATTTCTTTATCTAATTATCCTTCTACTTTATTATATAAATTATTATTTTATTTAAATTCAAAAATAGATAGCTTTTTAATATACATTAGTTTTCCTCCCGTTTTAAGGGATTTAATAGTTAATGGTATATTAAAAACTTTGCTGTGGATAATTTCTGTTATGTTACCTCCTATGGCAATATTTTTTCCTCTATTTACTTTACTAGAAGACTTTGGTTTCTTACCTAGACTTGCTTTTAATTTAGATAAGTTTTTTAACAAAGCTAGATGTCATGGTAAACAATCTCTTTCAATGTGTATGGGATTTGGTTGTAATTCTTGTGGAGTAATAGGTACTAGAATAATTGATTCTAAAAAAGAAAGACTAATAGCAATATTAACCAATAGTTTAGTACCATGTAATGGAAGATTTCCAAGTCTTATTGCAATTATATCTATGTTTCTTGTATCTTATAAATATAATAAATTAAACACAAGTATAATATTAACACTACTTATTATATTATCTGTTATAGTAACTCTTAAAACATCTTCATTTCTATCAAGAAAAATATTAAAGACAAATAATTCACCATTCATTTTAGAAATTCCACCATATAGAAAACCTCAACTAAAAACTATAATCATAAGGTCAATATTTGATAGAATATTATTTGTTTTAGTTAGAGCTATTATAATAGCAATACCAGCAGGACTTATTATATGGACACTTGCAAATATTAATATAAATAATATAAGTTTATTAAAACATATAGCAAATTTTCTAGATCCTATCGCTAATATATTTGGAATGGATGGAATTATATTAATGGCTTTTATACTAGGATTTCCAGCTAATGAAATAGTATTTCCAATAATATTAATGGGTTATATGAATAAAGGAAGCTTATTAGGATATAGTAATTTAACAGAGTTAAAAAGTTTGCTTATAAATAATGGATGGACTATTAAAACAGCAATAGTAACATTAATATTTATGCTATTTCATTTTCCTTGTAGTACGACAATATTAACTATTAAAAAGGAAACTAAAAGCATTTTTTGGACATTTATGGCCTTTATAATACCAACATTTATCGGACTTACATTATGTTTTTTAATTAATTTGTTATTTAAAGTATTCTAATGAAATTATATTTAATCTATAATTTCATTTTTTACTATAACATTATTATATTTTTTTATTTCTTTTATAAACATTGATTCATTATCTTTACACGTAAAAATATATATTTTTTTTATACATCTAGTTAGTGCAACATAAAAAAGTCTTCTTTCTTCTTCAAATGGATAATATTCTTTATAATTATTAACATATCTTAATACTTCATGATCTACATATCTATTAGGAAAACCATTAGCCTGTGCATTTACGTTAATTAAAAAAACATATTTTGCTTCAAGCCCCTTTGATTTATGAACACTCATTTTATTATATTTAATATTTTTTATATTTAAATCTTCTAAGTCTTTATTATTTCTAGATAAAATAAGTAAATCATCTATATTATCCTTGCTAATTATCTTATTTATTTCATAATTTAAATCATGATAATATACTATTTCAACAGGATTATGATATCTAATATTTGATATTAGTCTTTTTCTTATTTGATAAGGATTTTTCATAATAAATTTACCTGCAATTTTTATTAGTTCTTTAGAGTTTCTATATGTTCTTCTTAATTTTATTACCTTTACTAAAGGAAAATATCT
This sequence comes from uncultured Bacilli bacterium, assembly GCA_934162425.1. Lineage (GTDB taxonomy): Bacteria > Bacillota_I > Bacilli_A > RF39 > UBA660 > Aphodocola. Next base: position 50,695 of record CAKPIS010000008.1, on the reverse strand, counting down.
TCTAATATGAGTTATAACATTAATATTTGAACCAGTAAATCTATAAATTGACTGAAAATCATCCCCTACTAAAAAAAGATGGGCATTTGATAATTTAACTAATTTTTTTACTAGCATTAGCTTAGAGTAAGAAATATCTTGATATTCATCAATTATAATATACTTATATCTTATTTTAGATATATCTAGTTTTTCTATAGCCAAATTTATCATATCATTAAAATCAATTATATTTTCTTTATTTAAATATGTTTCATAGCATATATAGCACTTCATAATTTCTCTTAACAAATGTTTTTCCTTATCTTTTGCTTTATTAATAAACATATAAAATTTATCTACATTATAATTGTTAGATTTAAATAAATTAATAAATGTTTTAATCAAATTTACCATATCTTCTTTGCTCATTTTATATAAACCAAGTAAAGTATTGTTAGAAAAAGAGTCAATTATTACATCTGTTAACATATCTTCTGTTAATACATCTTTTTGCATTCCTATTATTTTAAGTGCCAGTTTATGAAATGTTAATACTTCTACTTTATCATCTGATAAATCTTTTTTTAATTTATTTACAGAGTCATTTGTAAAAGATATACAAAGAATTTCTTCTTTTTTCACTCCTAATTTTTTTATCATATATCTTACTTTATTAACTATAGTGTAAGTCTTACCACAACCAGCTCCTGCTAGCAAAAGAATTGTTTTTCTTTTTGACTTAATAGCTTTTAATTGATATTTATCTAATTTTTTTTTGCACATTTTTCACCTATACTATTGATAATTATTTTAAAATTTTATATAATGTAAACAGAGGAGACACTAACTAGTTGTTTTCCACTGTTTTTTTTGAAAACAAGGCTAGAATTAACTAACCTTGTTTATTTTTTTAATTATAAATTATATATAATATAATAAATATTAAAATGATAATTAATTTAATGTTAAATTTTATTTCAAACTTAAATTTTATAATTATCACCATCCTTCTTATTCGAACAAGTGGAAAACAATGGTTAGTTTTTTAGTGCCTCCCAATACTTTTATTTGACAAAACTCATATAAAACCCTCGCCCTTTATTATAATTATTTTAAAATTTTATATAATGTGAGTAGAAAAGGCAGCTAACTAGTTGTTTTGGAAAACAAGGTTAGAATTAACTAACCTTGTTTATTTTTTTTAATTATAAATTATATATTAAAAAGGAATTAGATATTTTTTTCTAATTCCTTTATTCTTTTAACTATTTTATCCTTACCAAATAATTTCATAATATCATATAAATTTGGTGTCATTTTTCTAGTTGTTAGAGCAACTCTAATTACCATTGACACATCACCTACATGACCTTTATAATTATCAGGATTTTCTTTATATTCTTTTACTTCTCTTGCATATCCTAAACTTTCAGATAAATCCTTTATCTTATTAAACCATGTCTCTTGATCATCAGATTCATTATAATATTTATCAATATATGTATTCATTATATTTAATATTTCATCTCTATCATTTATATTAGTAAACTCATAATCTTTTTCGTGATTATCAAATAATTCATCAAACATATACCAAACTAAGTCCTTTACCTCACTAAATGAAGCATAATCTTTTCTTGGCTTTTTTTGATCCCTTTCTATATTTAAAAGACCTATTGTAAATTCTTTATTTTTTATTATTATTTCATAAAATTCTTTATCATATTCTTTTGTATAACTTATAAGCATATCATAAAATTCTGTAGCTTTAATTCTTGCTAGATAGTTTTTAGAAATATTATGCAATTTTTCAACATCAAATAAACCACCAGATTTACTTGTCTTTTTAAAATCATACTTAAAATCATCTATAGACTTATCTTTATTTGCATCCCACCATTGTTCAAAATTAGTATTAGCAAGTGTCATTAAATATAACTCAACAGCTCTAACAGGTATTCCTTTTTCTCTATAGTAACTCATTTGTGCTTCTGGATCTTTTCTTTTTGAAAGTTTTCTTTTAACTCCATTATCTTCTTTTAAAATAGGAGATATATGTGCATATTTTGGAGCATCAAAGCCAAATACTTCAAATAACTGAATATGAGTTGGAAGTGATGATAGCCATTCATCTCCCCTTATTACGTGAGTAGTACGCATTAAATGATCATCAACTAAATGTGCAAAATGATAAGTTGGCAACCCATCTTGTTTCATTATTACTATATCCATATCATTTTCCGGAAAAGAAATCTTTCCTTTTATTAAATCATTTACAATTACCTTTTTATTAAAATCGCCAGGTGATTTTAATCTAAGTGTAAAAGCTTGACCACTTTTTATTTTTTCATATGCATCATTAACTGGAATTTTACGACACTTTGCATATCTTCCATAATAACCTATTCTATCTTTTCTCTTTTCTTGAAGAGAAGTCATCTCTTCTTTTTCTTCCTTAGTACAAAAGCATGGATAAGCAAGTCCATTTTCTACTAAATATTTCATAAAAGCTTGATATATTTCTTTTCTATCACTTTGAGTATATGGTCCATACTTTCCTATTTCTTTTCCATTTGAGATAACCCCTTCATCAGGAATAATATCAAAATACTTTAAATCAGTTGTAATAACATCAACTGCGTCACTAACTAATCTTTCTCTATCCGTATCCTCTATTCTTATATAAAACACACCATTTGTATCTTTAGCAGCCTTTTTTGAAATAAATGCTTGAAATAAAGTTCCCATATGAGTATAACCTGTAGGAGATGGAGCTGCACGAGTTACTATTGCATCATCTGGTAAATCTCTTTTAGGATACATCTTTTCATAATCATCTATAGTTTTTGTAATATTTGGAAATATTAGATTTGCTAAATCCTTATTTGTCATAAAATCAGTCCTTTCTTAAGTAATTAAATTATATCAAATTATAACATTAAAGTTAATAGTTAATCTTAAATAATTAGTTCTTAGTATTAGCATTTCTTTTTAGTAGCTATTGTTTTTACTGCATCCTGTTTTTCTTTTGCATCATCTTGATCTTTAAATAAATCAACAATACGATAATCATTTTGAGCGATCATATTATTTTCAAATATTAATTCAATTCCAACAACATTTTTTATGAAATTTATAAATTCTACCTTTATATCATCAAAATCTAGTTTTGAATTTTCACTAAGCAACAATTCATTTGATTTCATCTTTATCCATTCACTTTTGACATCAAAATAAGTTTTACTCATATCTCCTAAAAATACATAACGTATTGCTCTTTTCACATAGCTTTCAACAAATAACCTTCTTATGTTTTGAATATTTTCATCATTTTCATATTCTTTTAATTCTAACATAGCTTGATAAGAATATCTTATATCAGATGAAATATCACCATAACCATTTAATAAGTTTGTGTAACAACTAACTATAGCAACTTTAATATCTTTAGCACAGCTCTTATTAAAAGCCTTACTATTACATACAGCTAGCAACTCATTAGCTGGAGCTATCCAATCATAGTTAGATTTTAAGCTTTGCTTAATTATGATATTTCTAATTTTTTTATCACTTAATAATTTAGTATTTCCATCATGTCCTTTAAACCTAAATAACATATGAAGACCTCCTTTTCTTTGCGCCTTAAAAACAGATTTATTATACATTAACTATGTTTGTTTTTCAATATAAAACAATTTATCACATTAAAAAAACCTTATTTTGTAAGGTTTACTATCATTTGGTGACTCGTACGAGATTTGAACTCGTGAATGTCGCCTTGAGAGGGCGATGTGTTAAACCCCTTCACCAACGAGCCAGTTAAATAATTGGTTGCCCTGACTGGATTCGAACCGGTGCATGTCTGATTCAGAGTCAGATGCCTTACCACTTGGCTACAGGGCAATTACATAGATAATTATATTATTTTTCAGTAGCTTTGGCAAGTAAATATTTTAAAAAAACAATAAGAAACATACAATTATTTATCCTTATTGTTAGTCATTATAAATCCTATTAATCCTACTATTACAACGATCATTCCAATTATTATTATACCACCACTATTTTCCCTATCTTTAACAGCTTCCTTTGCAATAGAAAATGTATATAAATAATTAAATAATTTTATAGATAATGTATCAAATAAACTAAAAGTATTTTCAATGTTTTGTTGCATAATACGCCTCCATTAATAAATAATAGATAAATTTTACGTATTAATTATAACACGCATTAAAAAATAGTATATTTTTTTTACAAATTTTTTTATATTTTTTACATTTTTTTACATTATTTAAGCATTTTTTTTATTGTACTATATAAATACGGCTTATATTCATTTATAGAAAGAGGTTCTTTATTCATTATAGAGTTAAAACACGTTGAACCAACAAGTTCTATTATCATATATAAAGTTACACTAGGATTTTCTAACTTTATCTTATTTTCTTCTGCGGCTTTTAAAAATAGCTCTTTAACTCCTAAAGCATTATCATCAACTATTTTAGTAACCTTCTCATTATAAAGTCCCCATGATAAATTCTTACTGATAAATTTTAAAAGAAGTCTATTTTTATTTAGTTCATTTATAACATAATCAATTATAAAAATAAGTCCATCTTCAAAACCAGTTATCTTTTCTTTATTAAGTTCTTTTACAGCATCATTAAAAAGCTGTTTACTTTTTCTTATAATAAGTTGATCTTGAAGTTCATACTTATCCTTAAAATATAAATAAAAAGTTCCTTTAGCGGTTCCAGCATCATCAGTTATTTCTTGAACTGATGTATTTTTAATACCCTTTTTTGTAAATAGTTTAAAAGAAGCTTCCATGAGTTTTTTCTTTTTTTCTTCTTTTTTTTCTTCTATCTTGCTTAACTTTATATCCTTTTTCATTCTCTCACTTCCTAAATTAACTTAATATTATCACTTTAATGAGACAAAATCAACTATTTTTTAATAAATATTGACCGTAAGTCAATTTTGTGCTATCATATTAAATGACTTGTGGTCATAATATATAAAAGGAGGAAATGTTATGAATAAATTAACAGATTTCATCTGTAAGCATAAAACTTTTATACTTATAATTACATTACTTCTTTTAGTGCCTGCTTTAATAGGCATTAAAAAAACAAAAATTAATTATGATATATTAGTTTACTTACCAGATGATATTGAAACCATTAAGGGTCAAAATATATTAACAGATGATTTTAAAATGGGAGCATTTTCTATATCTATAATAGATAATATGGATGCTAATGACGTTTTAAAAATCGAAGAAGAAATTAAAAAAGTAAAAGGAGTAAATGAGGTAGCAAGCCTTTATGATGCTATTGGTACTACGATACCAATAGAAATGCTTCCTAGTGAAGTAACACAAAGACTTGCAAAAAAAGATTCTAGTCTTCTTCTAATAACATTTAAAGATGGTACATCTGAAGAGACAACTTTAAATGCCGTTGAAGAGATAAGAAAAATTACAAAAGATAATGTCAAAGTTGCTGGTATGAGTGCAATGGTACTAGATACTATGAATTTATCAAATAAAGAAATAATATCATACGTAGTAATTGCAGTTATATTATGTCTACTTGTATTAATGTTATCACTAGATTCTTATGTAGTACCTATATTACTTTTATTAAATATTGGAATAGCAATACTATTTAATATGGGAACTAACGTATTTTTAGGAAATATATCTTATATTACTAAAGCTATTAGTGCAGTACTACAATTAGGTGTTACAACGGACTTTTCTATTTTCTTATATCATAAATATGAAAATGCTAAAAAAACTAATAAAGATAAAAATATAGCTATGAAAAATGCTATTAATGAAACAATTACATCAGTTACTGGTTCATCTTTAACTACAATAGCTGGTTTCTTAGCACTATGCTTTATGACTTTAACATTAGGTAAAGATATAGGTATAGTAATGGCTAAAGGAGTATTATTTGGTCTTATTTGTGTTATAACAGTATTCCCTGCTCTACTTCTTATATTTGATAATATAATAGAAAAGACAACTCATAAAGTTATAATTCCATCATTTAAACAGTTAAAGGAATTTGTAATAAAACGTTATAAACTAATATTTGTAATATTCTTATTACTATTAATACCAGCTTATATTGGCCAAAAAAATACTAAAGTATACTATAATCTAGATAGAACATTACCTAGCTCATTAGATAGTTCTATTGCTAATAAATCATTAAAAAATGATTATAAAATAGTTTCACCAGAAATGATACTTGTTGATAAAAACTTAAGTAATGATGAAATAAATGATATGATAGGAGAACTTAAAAACATTAAAGGAATCGACTTTGCTCTTTCATACTCATCTATAAGTGATATAGGTTTACCACTTGATTTTATGGATAGTAAAATAACTAGTATGTTAGAAAGTGATAAGTATAAGATGATTATAGTTAACTCTGTTTATGATATTGCAACAGATAAGTTAAATAGTCAAATAACTAAAGTTAATGATGTTGTTAAAAATTATGATAAAAATGCTATAGTTGCTGGAGAAGGTCCTTTAATGAAAGACCTAGTTGAAATAAGTGATACTGATTTTAGAAACGTAAATTATGCTTCTATAATAATTATTGTAATTATAATGCTATTTGTTTTAAAATCTTATAGCTTACCAGTATTATTAATATCTGCAATAGAATTTGCTATATTTGTTAATATGTCAGTTCCATACTATACAAATACTTCTATTCCATTTATAGCATCAATAGTAATAGGTACTATACAACTTGGAGCTACAATTGACTATGCTATATTAATGACTACAAAATACTTAGAAGAAAGAAAAACTAAAGATAAATTTAAAGCTATAAAAGCTTCTTTAGATAGTTCTGTAAGTTCAATCTTTGTTTCTGGTATGTGCTTTTTTGCAGCAACATTTGGTGTTGGAATATATTCAAAACTAGAAATGATTGGATCACTATGTACATTAATATCTAGAGGTGCAATAATAAGTATGATAGTAGTAATCATGGTATTACCATCAATACTTATAATATTTGATAAACTTATTTATAAAACTACAAAAGGTTTTAAAGAAGGAGGAAAAAATATGAAAAATAATAAAAAGATTAAAGCATTAATGTTATTAGCTAGCTTATCTTTAATCATTCCAGTTAATACTCTTGCATTAACTAAAGATGAAACAGTTTATGCTAAAATTAAAAATAATGGAGATGTTAAAAATATTACTGTTACAGAACATTTAATAAATGATAAAAATGAAGACAAACTTACTACTTTAACAAATTTAGATAATATTAAAAATTTAAATGGTAAAGAAAAATTCACATTAAATAATAATCAAATTACATGGAATGTTAAAAATAATAAAGATATTTATTATAGTGGAACATCTAAAGAAACATTACCTGTTACAGTAAGTGTTACATATAAATTAAATGGTAAAGAAATGAAACCAAAAAAGATGTTAAATAAAAAGGGAAATGTTGAAATAACTTATAAATTTACTAATAATGATAAGCATTATGTAAATAAAAAGAATATATATACTCCATTTACTTTAGCTCTTACTACTTCTATTAATACTAAAAATAATAAGAATGTAACTGTTACTAATGGTAAAGTAATTTCTACAGGAGTTAATAACGTAATTGCTGCAGTTAGTGCTCCTGGTTTATATGAAAGTTTAAATATTAAAGAATTAAAAGGTTTAGATACTATTAAAATTAGTTATGAAACAACTAAATTTAGTTTAAATAGTGTATATGTAGCTATAACTCCTAAAGTATTAGATTCTAGTGATTTAGATAATTTAAATAATACTGATGAAATATTTAATAAAGTTAATACTTTAAAAGATGCAGCTGAAAGAATAGTATCTGGTTCAAATGAACTTAAAAATGGTTTAGAAAGTGCAAATAATGGTACTAAAGATTTAAATAATGGTGCTAAAGCATTAAATAGTGGTTCTAAAGAATTAAATAGTGGAATTAATGATGCTTATAATGGTACTAATACTATTAAAAGTGTAATTGATCAAAAAATAAAAGAATTAGAAAGTGATAATACTAATGCTTTAGATGAAGAAACTTTAAATTCTATAGCAAATTCTGCTAAGGATGGTGCTACTTTATCAGATGAAAAGAAAGCATTAATTGGACAAAGTGCTGTTAATGCTATTAAGTCTAGCGATAGTTATAAAATGATTGAAAATGGATATATAGCTGGTTTAAATAAAGCTAGCGAGGCAGGTATAACTGAAGATATAATAAACATTTGTGCAAGTGGTAACTATGATGATGTTTATGAAGATACATGTAAAAATGCACAAGTAGTTAAGTTAATTAATGCTAAACAAATGATGACTATAATGCAAGAGACAGCTAAGTTAACTGCTATACAAACTGCAAGTAACATATCAGAAGAAACTGCTAAAGAGGTTGCATATAAAGTTTCAAATGATGTTGCTAATAAAGTTAAAAGTGAAGCTACGAAACAAACTACTCAATCTTTAAAAGTACTAAAAGAAAATTTAAGTACTTTAACAAAAGGACTTGCAAAATTAAACGCTGGTTCTATAGCACTAGTATCTGGTACAGAAACACTTGAAAATGGTACAAATTTTTTAGTTGATGGTTCAAACAAATTATTAGATGGTGCAAATAATCTTTATAATGGACTAAATGAATTTAATAATAATGGTATACTTAAAATATCTAATATCGTTAATAATAATTTAAAAGGTAAAGTTAATACACTAAAAGATCTTAAAAAATTAAGTGATAGATATAATTCTTATACTTTAAACAGTTCAAACACAAAAAGTTCAACAAAGTTCATTTATTTAATTGATGGTATTAGCAAATAAAAAGGATTTCTGATTTTTTCAGAAACCCTTTTTATTTATTCTTACGTTTTTTCTTATTTGGTAACAAGGCTTTTTTAACATCATCTGTTATATCAATTCTCTTATCCATATCTCTATAAATAATATCATCATTACCATAACCTATTATTCTTTTACCATCTTTGTCTTTCATAAAAATGTAATCTTCACTATACTCTATTGATAAAGCATTATAAAAATCAAAGTCAATATCCTTATCATTTAATAATCTATCTAGGTCCTTTATTTTATTTTGACTTTGTAAAAAATTAAATGTATCCAGTACAAAAAAGGCATTTTCTATATAGATAGTCATAATGGCAATGCTATGCATAATATTAACAAATTTATTATCAAATTCATCAGCTCTACATTTAAAACATAGTATTCCAACATTGCTAAATAACATACTAATTGTCATTTTTACATTAAACAAATTATTTAATCTTCTAAAATTAACTATATTTTTTAATAATACATTTTTCTTACAACTTCTATATAATTTATATTTTTTCACAATTTATCACCAACTTGGTATATACTAACACATTCAAATATAAATATCAATCAAAAAATGGCTTATTTTAAGCCACTTTAATTATTTTATTTCGATGTACTTTTTGTCTTCTTTTTCCTCTTTTTTAGGAACTGTAATATTTAATACTCCATTATTAAATTCTGCATTAACTTTATCAGAATCTAAATCATGTAAGTAAAAAGATCTTTGGTACTTACCATAACTTCTTTCACGGTGAATGTAATTTTTATTATCACTTTCATCATCTTTTTCTTCAGATTTTTCGGCAGTAATTGTTAAATAATCTTTCTTAGCTTCGATTTTTATTTCATTCTTATCGAATCCAGGAACATCCATTTCAATATGGTAATCACCATCCTTTTCATAGATATCACACTTCATATTTTCCTCTTTTGTCATAGGCATAAAGTCATCAAAAATATCTCCAAAATAATTTCTTGGGATTAAACTCATATATCTCATCTTCCTTTCTGATTATAATATACCACTTTTATTAGCACTTGTCAAGCATAAGTGCTAATTTTTTTAATCCACATTATATTATGCGTAAAGTTATAAAAATAATACAAAAACAGACTACCTTTTAAGCAGTCTACCACACTTTTTATCAGCATCAATAAATAATTTTTTAATATTATCTTTCTTTTCATTTTGTAATTCAAATATTTTCTTTAGTATATCTTCATTAATCAAACAAGCCTTACTATCATATTCCCTTTTAAATAAAGTAATATATTCTTCCATTTTATCATAAGTATCAAATTCTTTTTGCATACTATAATCTAAATCATATATTTTTAACAAATAATTAACTTTTAAAGAATTTACATCATAAAGAACATCATCTATTATTAATATATCATCTTTATATACAAAATTCATATAATTAGCTGGTATAACAGTATTTCCATTTTCATCTTTTAATCCATATAACCCATTTTTTTCATAAGTTTTATATCCTTTTTTTGGTATATATTTATTCTTTTTAGCAAAAGATTTATGTTCGTTTAAATACTTATCTCTTTGTTTATCTAATGCTTTATATGCATATAAATCATACTTTGAATATAACAATTCTTCTCCCTTTTTATTTATAAGTATAGGCACAAAATAATCATTATATACCCATGCAAGGCCATTAAAAAATGATGATACATCTGTATACTTAGCTTCTATAACTTCATTTCCTAACGAGTCCATAAAACCCATATAACAAGTATTATTACTGCCAGTTTTAATAAATGATATTAGTCCTTCACTAATTACGTTTTCTCCTAAATAAATATCTTTATTTATATAATCACTATTAAGTATTATTTTTCTTTCTACATTAAGCATATAAAACCTCTATATTATTTATTTTTCTATTAATGATTCTCCAGTCATTTCTTCTGGCACTTTTATGTTAAGTAACTCTAACATAGTTGGTGCTATATCTGCTAGTTTACCATTTTTTAACTTAATATTTTCATTTGTTATGATAAATGGAACAGGCATAGTAGTATGTGATGTAACAGGTCTTTTATTATCATCCCACATAATATCACAATTACCATGATCTGCTGTTACTATAAGTATACCATTTTTTTCCATTACTTTATCATATAGTCTTTTTAAACACTTATCTAAAAATTCAACAGCTATTAGGGCAGCATCATAATTACCAGTATGACCCACCATATCACCATTAGCATAATTAAGAATTACTACATCATAATAGTCTTTATCTAACTCTTCTAATAATCTATCAGTTATTTCTTTAGCACTCATTTCAGGTTTTAAATCATATGTAGATACTTTAGGAGAAGGAATAAGTATTTTTTTCATTCCTTTAAATTCTTCTTCTACACCACCATCATAAAAATAAGTAACATGTGCATACTTTTCTGTTTCAGCTATTCTAAGTTGTGTTAAATTATTTTCGTATAAATATTTTCCCATTGTTTCTGATAAATTAGTATGATTAAATGCATGTGGTGCTAAAACGCAATTTACAACAGGCATCATAGTTAAGACTTTTAAATTATTAAACTCTTTAGCTTTCATCATACTTTCTTTAGGATTTGTTATAGCAGTAAATAATTCCCTTAACCTATCTGGTCTAAAATTAAATGTAATTACTCCATCATTATCTTCTAACTTACCATCATCTATAATACAAGGAAGAACAAATTCATCTGTTATATTATTACTATAACTTTCTTCTATAGCTTCTTTTGGGCTATTATATCTTTTTCCTTTACCATATAAAATAGCATCATAAGCTTTTTCTAATCTATCATAATTATTATCTCTATCCATAGCATAATATCTACCTGATATAGTAACTATTTTACCAATACCTGTTTCTTTTATTTTTTCTTCTAACTGTTTTATAAATGTATAAGCACTTTTAGGAGGTACATCTCTTCCATCTAAAAATAAGTGATAGCACACGTTTTTAACGTTTTCTTTTTTTATCATATCAATTAAACTCATTAAATGATTTATGTGTGAGTGTACTCCTCCATTTGATAATAAACCCATTACATGAAGTTTAGAGTTATTTTTTTTAACATGTTCAATTACATTTAATATCTCTTTATTTTCAAAAAATGACTTATCTTCTATAGCTTTATTAATTATTTCAAGCGGTTGATATACTATTCTTCCAGCTCCTATATTCATATGTCCAACTTCACTATTACCCATTTGACCATCAGGTAATCCAACCATTTTTCCACTTGCTTGAAGAAGGCTATTGGGATATTTACTTAACAAGTAATCAAATGTAGGTTTAGAAGCATTTTTAAATGCATTACCACTTTCTTCTTCTCTTATTCCACATCCATCTAAAATACATAATACTAATGGCTTTTTCATCATATCATCTCCTGATTTTATTATATCAAAAAAGACTTTCTAAATAAATAAGAAAGTCTAATGTTTAGCATTTGTTTGTACTTATATATACTTTGATAAACAGTAATTATTAATTTTGAAAGCATTTAAAGTTAACAATCACAAACTTCCAAAAAAATTTAAAATAACATGCTAATAACTTCTATTATCATACCTGATAAAGCACCTATTAAATATAAAATTAATAAAATTTTAAAGTTTTCTTTTTTATCTTTATTTACTTTAAATAAAACAAGTAAAGCAACCCCGCTACCAGTAAGTAATCCAGATATTGATGATCCAAAAGAAATAACTTTATTTAAATATAACTGAGTTAATATAACACTTGCACCACAATTAGGTATTAATCCTATTAAACTTGATATAAATGGGCTAAACAAATTATCTTTTAAGAATAATTTACTTATTTTCTCTTCTCCTAGAAAATGAAAACCAGTATTTAATATAAATGTAATTATAGCGATAAATAAAACTATATTAAGAGTATGTTTAATAGATGATTTTAAAATACTATGATTGTGGTTACAATTACAGTTATGTTCTGTGCAAAATTCTTCTATTTTATTTTCATTTACTTTATTTTTTTTATTAAAGATAAGGTCAAGAATTATACCACATATCATACCTATTATTACCTTTATTACAATAAATTTAAGTATAATAGTTAAACTTACTCTTTCTGAAATTAATATAGGAAGCATTTCATCAGAAGTTGATAAATAAACAGATATAAGTGTTCCAATAGTTATTATTCTTGCCATGTATAAATTAGTTGCCATAACAGAGAAACCACATTGTGGAAAAGCACCAAGTATACTTCCTAAAATAGGACCAAATTTACCAGCCCTTGAAATTTTATCTTTATTTTTTTTACTAAATCTATGTTCTATATATTCTAATATTAAAAATGTTATAAATAAAAAAGGAATTAACTTTAAAGTATCTAAAAATGTATCTAAAATAATATCTTTCATGTGTCTTCCTCCTTTAAAAAATAAACAACTAGATAATACCATATTTTTTAGTATATATCAATAAAATGATATTATAATTTATCATCACTCTTACTAGATGTGTTATCATCTATAGTTACCTTGATTATCAAAAGTCCATCATATATTTAAATTATATCATTAAAACTTAATTAAGCATACCACCAATTATAGTAAATATAATAGATGTAATAACTTTAAAAGCATATTATACTTTGAAAGGAGATAATAACATGGATAATGAATGTTATGAAGGTACTATTTTAAGTAATGCATTAAATGAAATGAAAAAGAGAAAATGTTGCTGTCCAAGATATATACCTGGTCCTACTGGGCCTACTGGGCCAGCCGGAGGACCAACTGGTCCTACTGGGCCTACTGGGCCTACTGGACCAACTGGGCCTACTGGACCTACTGGGCCTACTGGGCCTACTGGACCTTTGGGGCCACAAGGTGTTGAAGGCATAGATGGTGCAACTGGACCAACTGGTCCTACTGGGCCTACTGGGCCTCAAGGAATTCAAGGTTTAACTGGTAATACTGGGCCTCAGGGCGAAACTGGGCCTACAGGACCTGCCGGACCTTCTGCTGTGATTCCTACTAATACTTATGGTCGTAAATATGATACAACTCAAACACCTATAACTTTACAAGCCAATGTATCACAAGATGTTCCACTTGGTAGTAATGGTCCTTCTAATGGAATAACTTTAGAAACACAAAACAAATTAACAATACCAACTAATGGTACTTATAAAATAGATTATTACTTTTCTGGTAGTGCAAGCGCTAACACAGATGTAACATTGAGTGTTGAGCAAAATGAAACAACTATTAGTAATACAACAATTGGTAAAAATCTTACAGCAAACACTGATACTGATTTTATAGGAAGTACAATTAATAATTTAAATGCTAATGATCAAATAGGTCTTACGATAGAATCTACTAATGCAGCAACCATATCACCTTCATCTGATACTAGTGCTTATTTAAATATAGTTAAAATCTCATAATAAAAGGGCTTCTAAGAAGCCTTTTTTCTATACATAAAACAAGTTCTTTCATGTGAATTAATTAAACCAATTGCTTGAAGATAAGAGTAAACAATTGTTGTTCCAATAAACTTCATACCTCTTTTTTTTAAATCATAAGAGATATCATCCGATAGTTTTGAACTAGTTTTATCAAACTCATATATTATATTATCATTAGTAAATGTTTTTAAATAATTATGAAATGAACCAAATTCCCTTTTTATATTTATAAATATTTTAGCATTATTAATACTAGCTTTTATTTTTAATTTATTTCTTATGATAGCCTTATTATTCATAAGTTCATTTATTTTTTCTTTTGTATACAAAGCTACTTTATAAAAATCAAAGTTATTATACGCTTTTTTAAAGTCTTCTCTTTTATTTAAAATGCATTCCCAGGAAAGACCAGCTTGAAACATTTCTAGAATAAGCATTTCAAACAAATAGTTATCATCTAAATTTAAAACTCCCCATTCTTCATCATGATATTTAACATACTTAGGATTATTTAAATTACACCAACTACATCTATTCATATTCTAATTCCTTTCTTCAACATATTTTTTAACAATATAAGTTATTTTTACTTTATTATAGTTTTTATACCAAATCTATCTAATTATTTTAAACCATAATACATTATAACACGTATAATATTTTTATCTTATTTTATTGAACTAATATTTTTTATATAAACAAAGTAATTATTTATATTTTTTTAAATACATAAAATACGTTGAAGGGAGATGATAATATTAAAAATTGCAATAAAGGAAATATATTAAAAGATTTTTTACAAGAACATGATAAATTTAAATGTTGCAACTTTAAATATATAAATACTAATAATACATCAGAAACAATAGAAATTGGTGATGTTAAAAGCGTTAACTATGATGAGGAAGCCAAGATAATTGATAATAAAAATGGAAATGTACATATTTTAAGTTTTTATATTCCAAGAGGTAATCCAGGACCTACTACCCCATCTTCTACTGAGAAAATATTTTTCTCAGATTTTAATGAACTAACATCATCTGGTAAATTGATATATGATAATGTTTGGAGAATACCAAATGATACTGAAATTTTTAATATTATAGATGAAAGCAAAGTAAAAGTTATACCTGGAATATACGAAATTTCTATATCTGGACTAGTAACTGGTATAGATGATAATAATAGTGCTGAAATATATCTTTTAACAGATAAGGGTGCAGCTATAAAAGACCTGAACTTTAAATTTCCAAAAAACAGTGGTAGTCAAAGTTATTTTTCTAAAACAACTCTATTTAGATTTGAAGAAGAAACCTATCTTGAAATTAATACAAATATTATAAGTGATTTACAGACTAGCACTATAACTATATCAGAAGTTAACTTACTTCTTAAGAAAATACATGAATAATATTTTGATAAATTTTAAATGAATATAACTACTTAAACTTTTTCCATTAAATTTATTACTTTATATAAAAATGTAGGTGTTATATTAACTATGATAAAGGTTAAAAGGTAATAGTAAAAAATGGTAATACCAATATTTTAAATTTTATGATTAAAATTACAAACACTAACTATTACTATATTAATTCGTTAGTTAAAATTGCTATAGAATATTGGGGAATATAAAATTACTAATTTTATAGATAATTAATAAAATATTATAAAGGAGGAATATAAATGGATAATAACAAAGAAAATGAATATTGTAATAGCAATATAGTTAGTAATGCTATTAAAGAAATTAATAAATATAAATGTTGTTATCAACAATGTATAAGAGGACAAGCTGATACTATTACAATTGCTGAAACTTTAACTGGAGATCCTGGGTGTGAAGCTTTAGTAAATGAAAAAAAAGTTGGAAATAATCATATATTAAGTTTTGTTATTCCGAGAGGAGAAATAGGTCCAACAGGTCCTAGTGGTTTTGGAATTAGAATACTTGGAACATATAATAATTTAAATGATCTTATAAAAGAGCATCCAACAGGTAATGTAGGTGATGGTTATATGGTCGGTGATAGTTTATACATATGGTCTGATAATCAAGACACTTGGGCTAACGTTGGCCAAATAAAAGGGGATAAAGGGGACAGAGGTGAACCTGGCCCCGAAAAGATAGGAGCTGCATATTTAGTTAGTTTTAATACTAATTTTCCTATAGATGGATATGAAATATTTGAAGATGAAAGACTACCTATCCAAAGAAAAGAATTAGATACTGATAACATAATTACTTTAGAAAATGATAATGTAATTAAATTTAATAAGATTGGTCATTATAAAGTTACATTTACAACATATGTTACTGTGCCTTATTTTAACAGTTCATATGACCCTAATATTGATTTTGTATCAATAGGGTTTAGAAAGGCTAATACAGATGACATTTATATTGGAAGTAGCTGTTTAATAAAAAAAGAAGAGACTACACAAATACTAGGTCAAGGTATAATTGCAGTAAATAGTACAAGTGATTTATATGAACTTATTAATCTTTCTAAAAGAACTATATATTTAAATACTCCAGATATTACAAATATAAAATCAAATTCATATTTTACTAATGCACCTATTACTATATTAATAGAATATTTAGGTAGATAAGGAAGGTATTATGAATAAAAAGAAAATATGTGTATATGCTATTTCTAAAAATGAAGAGAAATTTATTAAAAGATGGTATGAATCTGTTAAAGAAGCAGATTCTGTATATGTTTTAGATACGGGTTCTACTGATAAAACTATTAGTATGTTAAAAGATTTAGGTGTTAATGTATCAGTTAAAGAGATAAAACCATGGAGATTTGATGTAGCTAGAAATGAGTCTTTAAAGTTAGTGCCAGAAGATTGTGATATATGTGTTTGTATTGATATTGATGAAGTAATAAGTAAGGGATGGAGAAAAAAGTTAGAAGAAATTTGGGATGATAATACAAATCATCTAAGATATATTTATAATTGGAGTCATGATGACAATGGAAAACCTTTAGTTAGTTTCTATTATGAAAAAATTCATGCTAGAAATGGTTTCAAATGGATATATCCAGTTCATGAAGTATTAGAGTTTTCTGGGGAAAAAGAAGTTTTTAAAACTACTGAGGAAATAGTTGTAGATCATTATCCAGATAGCACAAAATCAAGAAGTAATTACTTACCTCTTTTAGAATTATCTGTTAAAGAAAATCCAGACAATGATAGAAATATGCATTATCTTGGAAGAGAATATATGTTTCATGGAAAATATAATGAAGCTATTGATATGTTAATTAAACATTTAAATTTAAAAAGTGCAACTTGGAAGGATGAAAGATGTGCATCTATGCGATTTATTGCAAGATGTTATAAATATTTAAAAAGATACGATGAAGCTAAAATGTGGCTTGATAAAGCTATTAATGAAGCACCATATTTAAGAGACCCTTATGTTGAAAGAGCTATTTTAGAATACGAATTAAATAATTTTGAAGATGTTAAAAAATACTGTCTTTTAGCACTTGAAATAAAAAATCATACTAAGACTTATATAAATGAACCTTTTAGTTGGAATTATACTATTTATGATTTACTATCAATTAGTGAATTTTATCTAGGTAATATAGAAAGTTCATTAAAGTGGATAAATAAAGCTACTAAAATGGAACCTAATAATGAAAGATTGATTAATAATAAAAAGATAATACAAGAAAAAAACTCTAGCAATTAGAGTTTTTGTTATTTTATATAATTAATATCTCTTAAATTAGATAATATGTATTTAACACTTGCTAAAATAAATTTATTTATTATTTTAGTATCAAATACATAAGGTTTACTTTCTTTAGAATTTTCAATTATTATACCAGCTTTATTAACTATTATATCTATTTTATCCATTGGTATTTCTTTTATAATATCATTAAATTTTGATATATCTTCATAAAATATGCTTAAATCTAAGTTATATTCATCAATTAGTTTTACGTTTAAATTAGTATAATCATTATAAAAATATTCCATTTTTTTATCCTCACTTACCAATTCTTTAGTACCATCTAATTTATATATTATACCATTAACACAAAAATCAGGAACAAAGTATTTAAACCATAAATAATCAGTATATAAATGTATATAATAACCCAAAACAAAGTCATCATCTAATTTATCTTTATATTTAGATAAAAATTTATTTAAGTTAGGAATATCATCATCCCTATCTTCAAAATGAGATCTAACTTTATTTTCTCCTATTAATTTTGCTATATCTGGAGCTATACTACCTATTAATATACTCTTACTATCTCTTTTTAATTTATCATTTAATTCTTTTGCTACTGCCATATGTATCATTGAACTTGCCATATAAACCTCTACATATTATTTTTTATAAATACCATAATTTTTTTCCGTTTTTTCTAACTTCTTTAATTATTCCTCCTCCTAAGCATATATCATCTTTATAAAATACGCATGCTTGTCCTGGAGTAACTGCTTTAACTCCGCCTAGATATTTAACTAAAATTTCATCATCATTTAACCACTCTAGTTCTACATTAACATCCTTTTGTCTATATCTAAATTTAGCTGTACATTTTTCTACTTTTTCATCATAAGTCCAGTTTATTTGATCAACTACGCAAGAATCAGTAATTAAGTATTCATCATTACCTGACTCAATATATAAAATATTTTTATTTAAATCTTTACCAATTACAAACATTCTGTTCTTTGTACCACCAATATCAAGACCTCTTCTTTGACCTATTGTGTAATGCATAAGTCCAATATGTTCTCCAATTTTCTTATTAGTTTTAATATCAACTATATCGCCAGGTTGATTTGGTAAATAGTTTTTTAAAAAGTTAGAAAAGTTTCTCTCACCAATAAAACATATACCAGTAGAATCCTTTTTCTTAGCAGTTACTAAATCATATTCTTCTGCTATTTTTCTAACATCAGGCTTTATCATATCTCCAATTGGGAATAATACGTTTTTAAGTTGCTCTTTAGATACTTGTGATAAAAAGTATGACTGATCTTTATTATCATCTATAGCACGCATCAATTGTCCGTCTTTAACCCTTGCATAATGTCCTGTTGCAATAAAATCAGCTCCTAATTTTTCTGCTTCTTTAGCAAACTGATCAAATTTAATATATTTATTACACATGATATCAGGGTTTGGTGTTCTTCCCTTTTTTAATTCATCTAAAAAGTAAGTAAAAACATAATCCCAATACTCTTTTATAAAGTCCTTTCTGTATAATGGTATACCTAACTTATCACATACTTTTTTAGCATCATTATAATCAACTTCTTGAGGACATATTCCTTCACTAGTTGTTGGTGCACCATCAAGTTCTCCATCCGCAAATGAATCCCAATTACGCATAAAAAGACCTATTACATCATACCCTTGTTTTAAAAGCATAATCGCTGCAACAGATGAATCAACACCACCGCTCATACCAATAACTACCTTTTTTTTCATAAAACGCACCTTCTTTAATAACTTCTTTTGCATATTGTACACCATTTAGCATGATATTTTCAATACATTTTATAAATACTTTAAGTATTTTACAACATAATTATTCTTTTTAGTTGTACCAATAATAGATACATGTTTATACTTGCAAAAATGCCTTATACTAAATATATCATAAAAATACTTTTTAGATATATTAAGTTAGAAATAAACTACCTAGTATATCTTTTTTGTTTTAAGTTTTCCACAGTTTAATTTTAAAAAGCTCTACTTTAGAAACTTTTCCTGTGTATAACATTATTTTATAACTATCTGACATAGCTTATATATATTATATAAGTTCTTTTTATATTCATTCATATCTAAAAAAAGTGTATTTTTACCATAACGTATCTTTTTCACATTATTATTTATTTTATAAAGATTAGATTTCAAAATTAAACACTCATAGAATTATAACAAAATATATTTATTTATAGTAGCTTTTTAATTAAAATTAATATATTCTATATAACTATTAAGGAGTTATTATGGATAAAAAAGTATTAGATAAAATATGGAATGAAAAATACATGCTTGCTAAAGCATATTATAAAAAACATGGCAATTTATTAATTCCTCGCGATTATATTGTAAATGATATAAAATTAGGTAGGTGGATTCAAACACAAAGACAAAATTATAATAAAAATGATAATTCATATTTTACTATGGATAAAATAAATAAGTTAAATAATATTAATATGGTATGGGATTGTAAAAAATATAATTTTAATAAAATGTATTTAGCACTTGTAAAATATAAAGAAATGTATGGTGATACAAGGGTTCCTCAAGATTTTATAACAAATGATGATTTGAGTTTAGGTTCATGGGTTAATAAGCAAAGAATGCTACATAAAAGTAATAAACTTTCTAAGAAAAAAATAAATATGTTTAATAAAGTTGGAATGGTTTGGAATCCTAAAAAATTAATTAATGATAAATGGAACATATACTATAAAGGATTAATTAAATATATTAACAAATACAATAAAACTCCTAATTGTAATTACATAGCAGATGATGGATTAAAACTAGGATCGTGGTTATCAAACCAAAGACATAGGTTTAAAAGTGGTACATTATTACAAGAAAGAAAGGAAAAATTAATGAAATTAAATATACTTGAAAATAAAAATAATGCTATTTGGCAGGAAAATTATAGCTACCTTAAAAAAATCTATGATATGTATGGACATATTAAATTAGATGATGAGAATATTAAAGATGAAAAAATTAGAAAGTGGATATGTAGACAAAAAAAATTATATAAGAAAAATAAACTTTCTAAAGAAAGATTAGAAAAATTAAATCAGATAAATTTTGATTTTAATTATAATAGAAATATATATTATTTTAATAGAATGTATAATGAAGCTTTAGAGTATTATAAAAAAAATAATACAATACATATATCAAAAAATAAAAAAAGTTCAGCTAATTATAATCTTGCAATTTTTTTGGATACACAAAGAAACTTGTATAGAAAAGGTAAACTAAGTGATAAAAAAATAAAACTTTTTGAAGATATTGGTATGAAGTGGAATCTATATAAATCTCCTGATGAAATTTGGAATAACTGGTATACAATTGCTAAAGACTATTATAAGAAAAACAACCATTTAATGCCACCAACAGGAAAACTTAGAACTTGGCTTTTTGCGCAAAGAGCTGCTAAAAAAGGTCTTAGAGGTAAAATAAGTAAAAGAAAAATAAAATTACTAGATGATATAGGAATGGTATGGAATGTTAAAAAAACTAACTTTGATAAAATGTACAAATGTGCAAAACAATATTATAAAATACATGGAATATTAAATATTCCATGCAACTATGTAACAAGTGATAACGTAAATCTTGGTATGTGGATTTCAAGACAAAGAAGGATATATAAAAATGTACTTAATCAGGAGACAAAGTTAACTAAAGTTATTAAGGAAAGAATAAAAAAATTAAATAATATAGGAATGATATGGGATGCATCTAAGATATCATCTAATGCTTCTTTTCAAGAAAAAGCTATTTATTATTACATGAAAAAATTCTTTAAAAGTACTGTTAAAATGACACAGTTTGAATTTATTGGCTACGAGTTAGATATTTATATACCTGAAATTAAAACTGCTATTGAATATGATGGTATTTTTCATATGGATAAATTAATAAGTGATGGTAAAAAAAATGAAGCATGTCATAAAAATGGAATAAGAATTATTAGAATAAGGGAAAAACCATTACCAAATATCCATAATTGTAATAATGTTATAATAACAGATAGTTGTAAGGATAAAGATTTAGAAAAATCTATTAATAAATTATTTAAAATATTAGATATTAATTATACTTGTGATATTTTAAGAGATAAAAAAGAAATAATAGAAACATACAAAAATTATGTTGCAAGAACATTTGATAGACCATATGAAATAGCTTTTAGGCATTATAAAAAGTATGGATGTATATCAAGTGATAAATCTTTTTTAAAGTTAGATGGCAAAATGAAAGCATGGATTTATAAACAAAGATATGATTATAAAAATGGAACATTAACAAAATTACAACAAGAAAAATTAGAAAAAATAGGAATTATCTTGGATGTATATGAGGCGGCCTGGCAAAAAAATTATGAAATTGCTAAGAAATACTGTGAAACACATAAAAAAATAATGTATAAAAGCGTTAGTGAAGAGGGCTTTTCAATTGGTTCATGGCTATATAAACAAAAAAAATTAAATTTTAGTGGAAAACTAAGTTCTAAAAAAGCTAAATTATTAGAGGATTTAGATATTAACTATTTTTTAAAAGATATAAAAAAGGAGAATATTATTAAAAATAATAAATATCAGGAAGAGATAAAAAAATATTATAAACTGCATGGTAACATAGATATTAAAAGAGATTATGTTACTAAAAACAATTTAAGATTAGGAAAATGGTTAGCAGAAGCTAAAAGAAAATACAAAAAAGGATTACTTAGTAAAGAAAAGGTAAATTTTTTTAATAAGTATGGTATTGCCTGGTATACATTTGATGATAGATGGGAGAAAATGTTTAATGTTGCAAAACAATATTTCAATAAACATGGCAATATATTAATTAGTGCTAATTATGTTACCAATGATGATATTCATTTAGGTGATTGGATTTCAAGACAAAGACAAAAGTATTTTAAGTATAAAAATTATAAAGAATTAGATAAAGATAAAATAGATAAATTAAACTCTATTAAAATGATATGGGATCCTTATAATTATAAATGGATGGAAAAATATAATCTTGCTAAGAAATATTATAATGATAATGGAAATTTAAATATTCCATCTAATTATATTACTGAAAATGGAATTAAACTAGGTATGTGGATTTGCTGTCAAAGAAAAGCTTTTAAGGGTAATCCTAATTATTTAATGACAGAAGAAAGAAAAAAATTGCTAGATGATATAAAAATGGACTGGAAAGTAAAAAATTAATTATTTATAATAATTTCCAGTTATAATACGTATAAAAAATATGTATTTTAATTATATCGGCAAAAATGATATAATACAAGTAGATGAAAATATATATATAATAAATTTAATTAACGATTTTTTATCGAAAAGAACTAATATTAGGAGATGATATAATGAAAAAAACTGCCTGTGAAATACAATATGATATGGAAGATAAAGAATATGATAACATGATGAATACTTTAGACAAAATGCTTTATAATAATGTAATTAAAACATATAAAGATAACTCTAAAGTAATAGATCTACATACTCATACTATTTACTCGGATGGTGAGCTAACACCAGATGAATTAATTAGAGAAGCTATTGATAAAAAAGTTGGTATTTTATCTATCACGGATCATAATACAATAGATGGTATTAAAAGTGTTAATAAAAATGAGAAATTAATTAAGAAAACCGGAATAAAAATAGTTGATGGTATTGAATTATCTGCAAAGTTTAATAATGGAAAAATGCATATTTTAGGTTATGATATTGATATAAATAATGAGAACTTAAATAAAAAATTGTACGAAATAAAAAATAATAGTTTTAATACTTTCTTATCAACAATTGAACAAGTTAAAAGAGATTATAACATTAGTTTTAGCTACGATGATATTAAGGATATAATTGTTAATAAAAACATGTGTGGCAGAGTTGATATAGCAAAACTGCTAGTAAAATATAAATATGCAAATAGTGTTAAGGAAGTTTTTGATAAGTATCTAGAGTCTTCATACAAAAAAATTAACAGTTTAATCATTAAACCATCTTATGAAGAGTGTTTAAATTTAATAACTAGTTCTGGTGGTATTGCAGTTTTAGCACATCCTAAGTCACTTAAAGTAAGTAATGCTGAGTTTTCATCTTTAATAGAAAATATGAAACACTACGGATTATCTGGCATCGAAGCTTATCATTCAAGTCATACATTGGATGAAATGGCTTATTTTGTGGATGCTGCTAAAAAGCATGATCTTTTAGTAAGTTGTGGAAGTGATTTTCATGGTAAAAACGTTAAACCAGATATTAGTTTAGGAAGTGGAAAAAATAATAATTTAAATGTTAAAAAGTTAAAACTAATTAAAAGATTTAAATAAAATTAAATGAAGATGCAAATTCTTCTTTTTTTGATAATTATTTATATAAAATAAAAACTTACGAATGGTTAAATTCGTAAGTCGGTCTTCAACGTGGGGCAATAAACTAATGAGTTTTGCACCAAGTTAGTAATACTTGATGAACTAATTATAGCATATCTTTTGTCAAACTCCAACTGGTATTTTTAATATTTGTTTTAATTCTAACAATTCATTTGCCATATCATCACATGAAATACTAAGTGCATAATGAAATGGTATGATCTGACTTTTGTAATGATCATTCTGATTTAATAATACCTTTTTCCTCACTAAATCTTCTCTTTCTATATCTAAATTATTTATCCACATATCTTTATGATTAAAGTAATGATTTATTTTTGGGAAAAGCTGATTAATTCCTGAAAAGCTACCTTTAAAATTATCTTTCATTTGTTTTTCTATCCAAACTCTTAAAGCAGTTAGACAAATTATTTTTTCTAGTGATAATTCTTCAAAAGTTGACCCTTCAAACCCACCATCAAAATCATCAATCATTTTTACCAATTCATCATTACTACAATCATTTAGTGGACAAATATATGTTTCGTCATAGTGAAATACCTGATGATATTCACAATCATCATCCCATAGATCTTTCTCGATTAATAATTCAAGCCACTTTTTATACTTATTTGTCTTTGGAATTCTTGATAATAAGTTTTCAATATTCAATATACTTTCATTTTTAGGTAAATTTATATCATATATTTTTAGAACATTATCAATCATATCTATAGCTTTATACTCAAATATAGATGGATATTGACTATTAATAATATTAACTAGGTTAATATTATGAGTAAATATTATAACATTTTTATTATTACTTATTAATCTACTAATGATATCAAACGCTATTTCGTATTGTCTTTTTATATCAAAACTGCTTAAAGGATCATCAAGAACAATTGTACTTTTATTACTATATTCAAATTCTAAAATATTTAATAAAAATACTATATAATTTAATTCTCCTGTACTATAAGTTTTAGCATCTCTTTTTAAATTTAAAACAATAGTTTTTTCAACAGCATTAATGCTAATAGTAATTTTATCTTCTTTAAATGCTTTAGATAAAATCGGTTTTATTTTATTCCAGTTTGAATATAAATTATTAAAGAAATTTTCTCTTTCAACTTCTAACCTTTTTATTTTCTCATTTATTTTTTTAATTTTATTTTTTACATTAATCAATTTAGTAATATTATCTATATTGTTTCCTATTAAAATATAATTTGTAGATACTATATCGTTTATATTATTATCACAAGCAAAATTCATCATTTCTAATATATCGTTATAAACATTATCTTTTGTTTCTTTAGTAATAATTCTATATTTATCTATCAATTTATTTAAGTTGTTTTCAAATGACTTTTTCCTAATTTGATAAATTTCAAGTATACTTTTTTCATGATTATATCCACAAACTGGACAAATAGTATCATTTGAATCTATTGCTTTTTCTAATAATTCTATTGAATCTAAAATATATTTATCACGTATCTGATTTAGTTCATCACCCTGCAATTTTAGATTACATAAATCTTTAGAATTCTGTAAAATAAATTTTTTCTTTACTTCTGATTCATATTTCAATAAAACTTCCAAATTTACCGAATCAAATCCCAACAAACCGTTTTCATTTTCATTGTATGCTTCTTTACAATAATCTGAATATTCTGATGCCTTTGTTGCGCTAGTTATATCATGTTTCTTAAATGCTTTTGTTTTTAAATCTAAAGAATCTATTAACTCTTGTTTTTCTAGTTTCAACTTGTCAATATCAGTAGTTCTAATTGATATTTTCAATTTATTTTTTTCTTTTAAAATTCTTTCTTTACAATCATCATAACTAAAGAAACCAAGTAATGGATGCTTTTCTTTTATAACTTTATACGTTGTAGTTTTTCCAATACCATTTGGACCTAAATAAATAGAACTTTTATCTGAAATTTTAAAATCACTTGAATAATTCAACCAATTTTCTTTAAAATCTTCTTCTATAAATAACATAAATACCTCCTTGTATAAAAAAAGGGCAATACAAAACTTGTTCAAAGTCTGTACTAGCCCTTTAAATCTAAAGACATTATATCAAATAATTCTACAAATTACTACAACTCTATTATTTTTTTTGGAATTTCAAACTATTTCTTCTATTTTCTAATTCCCACTTATATTCTTCTAATTCTTTTAAATAATCCCTTTTAAAATAGTTTTCATATAACCATTTAACTCCTTCTTCTTTAACACATATAATACCTTCATCTTCAAATGTTATAGGATAAGGAAATACTTTTCTCATTCTATACAGAGCTGCATGGATAGCACTTATACTTTTACCAAATTTATATGGTAAAAATCTTAATGAAGTAGATACATATTTATTTCTTTTATGATCTATTCCTAACTTATTTTCTAAATCAAATATTTTTTCTTTATAAAATTCAATTTCAGAAGTTAAGTAATGTACTTCTTTATTGAAATAAACTTTTCTTAACCATTCAACACATTCTTTATTTATATACATTTTTGATTTATTATCTGTATCTTTTTTAGTCCATATGCAATAATCATATTTGTGTCTTCGTTTTATATTTCTTAAAACTCTTCCAAATTGTTTTGTTGTTAATGAAAATATTTCTTGAACATCTTTTCTATCTATCCATTCTTCAATCATAAAACATCTCCTTTCAAAATAATAAAGAACGGGTAACGTAATATAGAAATTTAATATATCAAGCATGGTGTGTACACACCCATCTACTTGTTAGGGAATATCCCTAAGGCCCACTAATATAGTCTCCGACAGTTTAATTTTTTTCAGTATATTTTTTACTAATTTCATTAGATTTTTCAATCATTTCTTTTACTTCTTTTTCATAGTTCTTATTATTAATTAACACTTCTGATAATAAAGAATAAGGCACATCCTTTGCATTTTCTTTAAAATACTCTAATAATTGTGGCACGACTATTTCAAAGAAATAATTAATAAAGTTCATCTCCTTTCTAAATTTAGGCAACAAAAAAAGAGCAAGTTTCTTGCTCAAAGATAGTATTTATTTTCTAATTTTCATAACTACAACAATAGCATCTTCTAAAGTTTTTTCAATTTTTTCATCAAAGATATTTAATTTGTTTACAGAATATAATTCATCTTTCATCTCATTAAATTTATGAACCTCAATTAATTCAAAACCGATATTTCCAAAAAAATCTTTTATATGATTTATATCTTCAAAACGATCATTCAAATTATTTCTAGAAGTAATATTTGCTAAATTCTTGTTAAAATTAGGTAAAGCTAAAGCTTGTGAATTCATAAACTTTTTAGGTGTTACATCGCAAGTAATCCAAATACCATCATATTTAGATAATAAAGCATAAATATTTTGTGCTACTTGTCTTTTCTCATCAAAAGTTAAATATCTTAATAAACCTTCATTAATTACTGCAATTGGTTCATCAGTTTTAAAATAACTTTCTATCTTTTTAAAATCATCATTTTTTAATGCATTACCACTAATAATATTTAAACTTTTAGGAATAACTTTCTCAATAGAATGCAATATTTCTTTCTTGTTTTTAATAACATTCTCTAAGTCTAATTCAACATAATTATAACCTTTTTGAGAATAAAATAATCCACGTGATGAATATCCTGCTGCTAACTCTAATACTTGTTTTATTCTATATTTATCTAAAAGCTTGTTAGTTAATTTATACCTTGCTTCTATTTCTGGAGCTAACATTTTATTTAAAGTTACTTCTTCATTAAAATGATTTTCTAACCAATTATAAATCTCTTTTTCGTAAGGTATATCTGTAAAAATTCGTGGATATGAAGTTACAATAGCAGTAGGGCTTATCTCTTCATAGTCTTTATCATTTATAAAGTGCTTAAATTGTTTAACTAGTTTAGCAGGATAAATTTCATATAAACCAAATGTATCAACTTCCAATTCAAATGGAGTAAAATTTTCTAATAATTTTTTCTTCATTGTAATTATTTTAGTATAATCTTTATCTATATGAATGGTAATATGAAAATTAAAGTTCTTAGGATTATATTTTTTACTTGGCAACATTTGATATATTTTCGATTGTAATAATTTTAGTTCATTACTTTCTTCAATATCAAAATATAATACATAACTATTTTCTTTTCCATTCATTATTTCTATATCATTTATTAGTATTTTTAGTTTAGGATATTCTATCTTTGATAGTTCATCAATAACTTTCTCTTTACAAGAAATATCCCATGCTGACAAAGTAAAGTGATAAGGAAGTGTATCTGCTTCTTCACGATTATTAACGTTTTTTCCTAATGGAACTTTGCATAATTTATCATTTATTTCTTTTGTATAATGTTCTATTTTTTCTAAACTAATATCATTAAAAACAGAAATAAAAGTTATCCTTTCATTCATAAGTCCATCTCCAATCATTATTAAATTATATTATTCTTTAGCTAAATTTTCTAAAATTTCTACATTGTTTAACTTTAATAAATATTTACTTAGTAATGAAATTTTTGACTTTTTTAATCCACTTCCACAGATAATTCTTTCAACTTCCAATACTTTAGGATCAATAAATAATTTCCAATCTTCTGGTAATCCTATTGGGTTAATACTTCCATATTCCATTTTAGTTTTTTCTAAAACATAATCAAGTGGAGCAACAGATACCATTCTAGAATTAGTATATTTTCTTACTGTAGAAGACATATTGTATCTATATCCTGTAGGGACTAATAATGCAACATAACTTTTATTTTCTCCACGCTTACATTCACATATTAAGCAATTAGCACCTATTTTAGCATCCACATTATAGTGTTCGCATAACTTAATACCATCCATAAATTCTGGATTTATTTCTGCGACTAAAAAATCACTTTTTTCTTCTGCGGAAAACAATTTATCTATACAATTATAAGTAGATTCTGCTACTAAATCTTTATTATCTTCTACTTTTTTAAATTCTAATTCATTATTCATTTTCTCATCTCCATAATTTCTATATCAATTTCTTATTACTTTAATTTGATATAACACTTTAGGTTTTGAATATTCTTCCTCATTTCTTGTCATAGAAGTTTCAAATGACTCTAGTGTTCCAATAATACCAAAATATTTATTTATATCCTCTTGATCAAAAAATCTTTTTGTATAATCCCCCTCAAAGTAGAAATTATTTTCCATTTTTTCACCAATTCCTGCACCAAAATTAAAGTCATTAACTGAAGCAACTCTTGATAATAAAATACCATTTTTCTTTAAAATTCTTCTTATTTCATTCATGATATGAATAGTAGTCTCATTATCAAAATAATGTAAAGATAAGTCTGCTATTATTAATGAAAAACTTTCATCTTTAAATGGAAAATTATCTACCATATCTAAATACATAGTGTTACTTTTTGGAATATTATTCTTAATATTATTTAATGCTTCAGTTGAAAAATCACAAGATAGTACATTATAACCTTTTTCAATTAAATATAAAGTATCTGCACCGATTCCACACCCTAAATCTAATATCTCACTGTTTTTATTACTATCTAATACTTCATTATAATCATCTAGCCAATTATCGTATACTGGTAATCCATTTCTTTTTTTAGACCAATTATTCCACATTTTAACATATCCACAATCACTATCAATTATTTCTTTTTGCAAAATATTGTGATTTTTATCAGCTATAAATTTAATTTTAAAATTACCATATTTAAAATATTTATTGTATTCAGATTGTAAAATATCAATACAAGGAAATCTCTTT
Organism: uncultured Bacilli bacterium; assembly: GCA_934162425.1. Classification (GTDB taxonomy): domain Bacteria; phylum Bacillota_I; class Bacilli_A; order RF39; family UBA660; genus Aphodocola. The sequence goes on along the minus strand of CAKPIS010000008.1, from coordinate 20,381 downwards.
TCTTGATTTATTAAATCTTCTATTTCTATCCACATAGATTCATTTTCATCAAAATTATTTGGATTTCCTTTAAACTTTTTGCATATTATTACATCAAAATCAAAAATCATTTCTGGATATTCAATAACTAAATTACCAATATATTTTTGATTAATTATTTGAATACCTGTTTCTTCTAAACATTCTCTAATAGAAGCATCAAAATTAGTCTCTCCATTTTCAATTTTTCCACCTGGAATATCATAAAATCCATTATTCTTTTCAGTTAAATATTTAATTGCTAATACTTTGTTATCTTGAATTACAAAAGTTCTGACAGCCTTTCTTACTGGTTTATCCATGCTTGTCACCTCAATATAATTTTACCATATTTTAGGCATTTATTGATAGTAATGTTAGGTTTTCTTTATCAAATTTTGATTCTTTTTTGTTAGGAATTATTTGTAATAGACTATTATTCTTTTGACCTAGTTCTTCTAAATTAATAGAATCAATATTTAAATTGTTTTGTTTTATCTTATAAAATTCACTTAACGATTTTATATAATTATCTATATCTTCCTTTGAATTATAATTAGATAATATCAAACTTTTATCATTAGAATTAACTACTAAATCAAAACAATTTTCTCTAAATAAATAACCAATATTATTAATTTCTTTTTCATTAATATTAATTTGTTTAATAGTTACATTTTTATTTTTATCTATTTCAATACTAATATTATCAATATATTTAAATACTAATTCTTGCTTTTGTTCTTTGAGTAACTTATCCCATAGTTTATTTTTTCTTACATAATAAGATTTATATTTTATTTGTTCTAGTTGTTTTAAATTATATATTAATCTCATCCCATTTTTATGATTTTCTGAACTTTCTTTTATAGATAAATCTTTTATTTTGCCTTGGGTTATCTTTCTTTGATTTTTGATAAAATCTAACTCATCTCTTAATTCTATTTCTTCTACAATACCATCTACAAATGCTTTCTTAATTCTTTTTTCTTTTGTTTCTAGTTCATCAATTATCTTATTACATTTCTTTAATTCACTTTCAGTATCTTGATACAGATATGGTTTATAAGTATTATCAATTAATAAGAAGAAGTCTAGCATATCATCTAGAAAATTAATAATTTGTTTTTCAATTTTCTTTTCACTAACTCGCGTTTTACAATTAGCACATTGATAATAACAATGTTTTTCTCCTGTATGACTTTTACTAGAACAACCACCCATGATGGTTTCACATTTAGGACATTTTATACACTGCATAAAAATATAAGTCTGTTTTCTTTTGTAATTTTTTAAATTCTTTTGTTTTTGTACTTGAGCAATATTAAATACTTCTTCTTCAATAATTGCTGGTGATACACCTATAAATTTTTGAGGTTCTTCTCCTTTAATAGTTTTCCTATGAACATAATTACCAATATAAATTTCATTGGATAGTATTCTATCTACTAGAGTAGGTATCCATTTTCTATTTAATACTTTTTCTTCATTTAATAATTTAGTAATGGCATTAGCTGCGACACCTTTAATATATAAATCAAATATTCTTCTAATAACTTCACTTTCAATATCATTAACGACTAATTTTTTATCAACTTTATCATATCCAATAGGTGAACGTCCTACAAAATGACCTTTTTTCACAGCTCCGACCATACCAAATTTAGTTCTCTCACTTGTTCTTTCAATTTCTAATTGAGCAAGAATAGTAAGCATTCTAATAAAAAACTTACCATTAGCAGTAGATGTATTAATATCCTCACACATGCTTTCTAAACTACAATTATTTTCTTCTAGAAAGGTGCATATTTCTTCTAAATCTTTGATAGAACGAGTAAGTCTATCCAACTTATAAACAATTATCTTGTTTATCTTTCCATCCTTAATATCATGAATCATTTCTTGAAATGCAGGTCTATTCATATCTTTAGCACTTATTCCTGCATCTTCATACACCTTATAAACCTCGTAATTCTTGTAATCACATAGTTTCAGCATTCTTTCTTTTTGCTCTCCTAAACTGTGACCATTTCTAAATTGATCCTCCGTTGAAACCCTAGGGTAAAGTCCTACTACATATTTTTTGTCATTCATTTTTCATCTCTCCTTTTCTATATTTTTTAACGACAAAAAAACACAAGAGAATTTCCCTTGTGTAAGAACTTCAAAAACTACCCAATATACGGCTTATCTAGAATTGTCGTATATTATCATAATACCACATTTTTTTAGGAACGTCAACGGACATCTTTTTGAAAAACAGATAGTAAAACACTGCTTTAGCCTTATAAATAAAGAAAAAATGAACTACAAATTTTTTTCTAAAAATACATTAACTATGTTTGTTAGTTCTAATAAAGTAACAGTAGCATTTAGTTCTTCATTATATAGATTTGTATCATCATAACATAGTAAAACTAGTTTATCTGTACCATTACTAATAATAATTTTATGTGGTTCTTTTAATCCCAAATTAGAGTTATTAAAGACAATATTCTTTCCTGCAATATATTCTATATTTAATTTAGTAATATATTTAATCCTTAATATCTTGTTTTTTACGCACAAAGGAAATTCTAAAATTTCTATGGACACATTCATTTTATTATTCACCACCTTTATTATAAGAAAAAAGTCCATAATACCAAGTATTACGAACTTTTACTTATTTAACACACAAAGGTGTGCGTAAATTTCAATATGGGGCGGAGTAAGGGAATCGAACCCTTGTATGCTGGTGCCACAAACCAGTGTGTTAACCACTTCACCAACTCCGCCAAATGTAAGCATTAATTAAATGCTAGTAGTATTCTAACAAAAATATTAAATAAAATCAATACAAAATAATAAAATATGTTATACTTTTAACATAGGAAAGGCGTTATGATGAAAATAAAAGAGTTAATAAGTGAAGAAAAATTACAAAAAAGAGTTAAAGAGTTATCTGAAAAAATAGAAAAAGATTATGAAGATAAAGAAATAAACTTTGTTTGTACTTTAAAAGCTGCTATATTTTTTATGACGGATTTAGCAAGATATATTAATAAAAATGTCAAAATAGATTTTGTAAAAGTATCAAGCTATGATGGAATGGAATCTAAAGATGTTAAAATGAAAGCTAATCTTTTAGAGAATATTATGGATAAAGATATAATAATAGTTGAAGACATTGTAGATACAGGTAAAACTATTAATTATCTTGTTAATTATTTAAAGGATATGGGTGCAAAAAGTATAAGAGTATGTACCATATTAGATAAACCAATAAAAAGAAGTATAAACTTTAAACCTGAGTATGTAGGATTTGAAATAGAAGATAAATTTGTTATAGGATATGGACTTGATTTTAACCAAGATTATAGAAATTTACCTTATATAGGTTATATTGATGATGATACAAAAAATATACAAACGAAAAAGATAAACTAATCTTTTTTTTCTTTTAATAAAGAAGCACTAATTATTGCATTATTACCATATTTTTTATTTATCTTGTCCACCACATCCTGCACTTTTGTCCTTTCTTCTATTACGCCTGGTTTTTCAAACAAGGATATCTGTTCAAATGGCTTATCAGTAAAATCACTCACTCTTAATCCAACTAATCTTATTGGATCTCCATTCCATGTATCTTTAAGTAGATCACAAGCATTTATATAAATATCTTCATTTGATGAGATTGGATTAATTAATTTTTTTTGATGTTGATAGTTAAAAAAATTACTGTTTCTAAGTTGAAGAGCTATTACAGTAGCATATTTTCCTTCACCTCTTAGTCTTATCCCTACCATGTTAGATAATTTTTTTAGTACTTTTTTAATAGTTGCTAAGTCTTCAGCATTTCTAGGAAGTGTTGTTGAATGACTTATTCCTTGATTTTTAGGAATAGGCTTTTCTACTCTTGAATTATCTATTCCATTAGCATATTCATACATCATCTTACCAGCTAATTTAAAGTGCCTAGTTAACATATTTATATCAGAATTAGCTAAATCTTTTATTGTATTAATACCAAGTTCATGGAGTCTTTTACTAGATTTTTTACCAACCATAAATAAATCATCTACCATTAAAGGCCACATTTTTTCTTTTATTTCATTATCAAATAGAGTATGAACCTTATTTGGTTTTTCAAAATCACTTGCCATTTTTGCACATACTTTAGAATTAGCAATTCCTACATTAACTGTAAATCCAAGTGTATTATATATTTCATCTTTTATTTTATAAGCAAGAGCTACTGGATTTCCAAAGATTTTAGTAGTACCTGTCATATCCATAAAACACTCATCTATAGAATACCTTTCAACTACAGGAGAATATTTGCATAGTATTTTATAAAATGCATTGGAATACTTATAATAATTTGTTTTATTTGTTTTAACAACGTATAATTTATCTACCTTTCTTCTTGCCTGATATAAAGGTTCACCTGATTTTATTCCAGCCTTTTTAGCTGGATAACTTTTAGCTACTACAACTCCCCTTCTTTCTTTTTCATCTCCTGCAACAACTGCTGGTATATTTCTTATATCAAGTTTACTTCCACCCTTTAACATATCAATAGCAGCCCATGATAAAAATGCATTATTAACATCAACATGAAATATTAACCTTTCCATTTAAATCATCTCCTAACTATTAATATAACATCTTTATAATATCATTCATACATTTGTTTGTAAAGTTTTTTATAAAAGAAAAAAATCCCATACACTGGGATCATTATTTTATTATAAGAAATACTATCATCGCTAATACAACTAAAACAGCACCTAGTATTATAAATAACATCTGATTATCTTTTTTTGCAACTTGCCTTTTGATATCAACATTTTCATTTTCCATTTTTTCTCTTACTATTTTTAAAATACTTTCATCTGATAATCTATTTAACATTTCAATTACTTTTGTGCTTGGACCAAATGCTTTTTTATTCATAATTTCTATCTTAGAAAGTTGATACTCTGGACTAATTATTCTTATTTTTTTATCATCAGAAAAAGTGGTATATCTTATTATGCAATTTTTAGTAACATTATATAAAGTATTTGTCTTTGTTATAATTTCTTTTTCATCTTCACTTAATGCATAACTACTAACTTTAAAGTTGTTTGATAAAAATGAATATGGTTCAAATCTTACATATGTATCATTATATTTTATTTTAAAACCATACTCTCCTACTGTGTAAGCTTTCGAATCACTTACTATATCAAATGTATATTCTTTAGATAAATTCTTAACTTTTTTTCTTATAGAGTCTATATTTTTCTTCTTTACTAATATACTAAAATCCCTAATGTATTCATCTGGTTCTTTTTTAGTAACTAAAAAGGGTACTATAGTACCTGATACAACTATAGAAGATGCTATTTCTTCATCATTTAATAAAGTCATTAATATATCTATTATATCATTATAATTATTTTTCATATCATCACCTACTATACTATAATTATATACTAAATTAATTAAAATTCAATTAAAATTATAAATAATATTAAACTTATTAAAGAAACTAAATAGTGAATTTTTTCATTTATATTAATTTTTAGAAAATATTCTATAAACGTTGGAATGTATATTGTAAGTAGTAAAACAAAAGAAAAAATAAGTTTTATAAGGGATTTATCTAAATATAAAATTACAGATGTTATTGCTATAAATAGTTGTATTATAAATAAAAATATAATATATCGCTTCATACTATAATATATGAATTTAACTATAACTTGACACTTACTTATTATTGTGATATTATTTTTCATGCGTCAAAAAGGAGATTGATACAAATGTTAACGCAAAAAGTAAAGGCTTATGCCGAATACTATAATTTAAGCAGTAACAATGAAGTATTAAGTTGTAAAAATTCTAACAAGAAATGGATAAATGAAAGAAAGTTAGATACTAAATTAATAGCTAGTTTAATTAAAAGGGAAATAGCTACTAATAAAATTACAGAATTTTCAGATACATTCTATGTAGAAGAAGGATTAATTTATCCAACTATAAGTGAAAGTTTTGCAAAAGAAAATAATGAAGCAGTACTATTAACGCCTTATGTTGACTCACAGGTTAAAGAAAATGTTAGTATATATAAGGTTGACAAAAATAATCCTTATGGACCTTATTCAAATTTTAACCAAGATAAAGTTTATCATTTAATTAAAACTTCTTGTTTTGTTACTGAGAAAAATTTACCTAGATTATCAGATAACTTTAAATTATGGGCTAAAAATGGTATAGCTTGCGTTTATGCTATATCTGGTAAGACTAGTGATCATTTAGTAAAAAAAGATAAAGAAGCTAAAGAATTCATTAATTATGTTATTTCAAATGAACCCTTAAAAGTTAATGTAAGTGGATTATATGATAAAAAAAGTAAGTCCTTTGCAAAAATATATGTAATTAGAAAAAATCGCTAAAACATGAAAGCGATTTTTTTATTTTAATAATTTTTTTAAATTTAAACTAGCATTATATATATCTTTTTTACTTATTTCTTTATTATTACTATTTAATTTATTTACAGCATCTTTTAATGTGCAGCAATCCTTAATTATTAAATCAAGTAGTTTAGATTCTAAGCAAATTTCATCTGCTTGCTTTTTTTCTTCATATTTATTACTTAATAAAACAACATATTCACCCTTTAAATCACCTTTAGTATTACTTATTTTTTCATAAACTTCTTCTATTTTACCATAGATACTTCTTTCATGAATCTTGGTTAATTCAGAGCATACACATACTAAAGAATCTGGTAAAATATTTTTTATATTTTCTAATAACTTTATTAATCTTTTAGGCGATTCATAAAGAACTTTTACTTTTACATTAGAATGCTTAATTTCATTAAATAATTCATCTTTTGATTTATTATCTGTTGGAACAAAGCCATAGAACGTAAAGCTTGAAGTATCAAGTCCACTAATTGACAATGCATCTATTATTGCACTACAGCCCGGAATACCTATAACCTCTATATTATTTTCTCTGGCTTTTTTTATTAATATATAACCTGGATCTGATATACATGGAGTTCCAGCATCAGATACTAATGAAATGTTTTTACCGTTTTTTAATTCATTTATTATTTCATCAGATTTACTTTTTTCATTGTATTTATGATATGAAATCATTTTATTTTTTATGTCAAAATAATTAAGTAATTTTATTGTTTGTCTTGTATCTTCAGCTAAAATCAAATCACAATCTTTTAGTGTATCAATAGCTCTTTTAGAAAAATCACTTAAATTACCTATTGGAGTTGCAACTACGTATAAAGTTCCCATTTTCTTCACCTCTAATTAAAATTATAACACAATATGTGCTGTTATAATTATATAACCATATGAATCAATTATTATTTAGTATTTTTAGATTCTTTTTAATTCTTAAAACGCCAAGATGTGTTGTATGAATTTAATCTAAGTTTTTTATTAGTATTTTTTTATAATCTATCATTTTTTCACTTTGTTTTTTAGTGTAATTATAACTAGTTCTGGTTTATTATTAACTCTAAATGGAAATGTACTATTTCCAATACCTCTACTTACTATCATATTGGTATTACTAGCATTTATTATACCTGATGTATATTTTGGTAATATACCTTGATTAGGAGCATATAATCCTCCTACAAGAGGAAGTCTTATTTGCCCACCATGTGCATGTCCTGTTAATACTAAATCTAACTTTTTTTCTTTATAAACATCAAATAAGCATGGTCTATGTGATAATAAAATACTATAATTATTTTTATTATATTTTAATTTATCCAAGCTATTTTTAGCAACTCCTTTAATATCATCGCTTTCTATATCAATTATTTTTGGATCTACTATTCCAAGTAAATTAATCTCTGATTTATTTATCTTAAGAACTTTTTCCTTATTATCTAATACATTAACGTTGTTATTTTTTAATAGCTTAATAAATCCATTATAATCTTTTAAAATAGCTTCATGATTACCAGGTACATAGTATATATCTGCTATTTTATTTATTTTCTTAATAAATTCTATGGCATACGTATTATTATCATTATGTATTAAATCTCCTGTAATAGCAATAACGTTAGGTTTTTGCCTACTTATTTCTTCTACTATTTTATTAACTAATCTTTTACTTTTAGCATTATGAAAATCTGATACTTGAATTATTTTATAATTATTAAAATCTTTTGGCACACTTTTATTAATCACTTTATAATTAGTAATCTTTAAAGTAGTATTTTCATAATAAAAATATATAGACATTATAAATAAAAATATAATTATAATAAATATCATACTTATTTTTTCCTTTCTTTAATAATATCATCAGAAGCTACATGTCCAATTAATAAAGGTGATAAATCATCATGCATTTTATAATTTTTACATACTTTTTCTTCATCATAATTAGCATAGCAATACTTACAAAAATGCTTACAAGTATTATATGATCCAATATCTACCATTTTTACACAATTACACTTTTTTTCTTTTCTAGCAGTCCAATTATCATATGATTTACCAGTTAATTTAAAAGCAAGTTCATGAGAAAGACACTCACCCTTTATAAATCCATATTCTGTTAAATTTATATCTTCAAAGCAAGTTTGAACTGTCATACCATTTTTCTTTGCACTTGAATAAAAATTTGTTCCTATTAATTTATATTCTTCACCATTAAATGGTTTAATTTTAAGGATATAATTATTTTTTCTAACGTTTTTATAATCATCTATAAATGATACTATTATTTTATTTATATAACCATTTAATAAAGTACATAGCCTATCAAATGAACTAATATGGTAATTAATATCATATGTATCACTAATAAATATAGGATCATATCTAACATAAACATTTTCTTTACCTATTATATTAGATATTTTCTTAATAGCTTCTATAATTTTTCCTTTAGGTGGAACGTTTGGTTCAATATCTTTTTTATATGGTGTTAGTGTAATATGAAATAATATTGGTTTATCTATCTCTTTTAATCTGTCTATAATTGGTATTGGATTTTTTGTACAGAACATAATAAGATCAACATCTTCGAATGAAATTTTATTAACTAATTTTAAATTAAACGGATTTCTAACATAAACATATCCTTCTTTATATCTATTCATAAACCAATTAGTATAAAATGCTACTATATCTGTTCTGCCACTTACGTTTAAAATCATATAATTGTCACCTTCTAATACTTAAAAAGAGCCATTTAAAGCTCTAAAAATTAAACATTAACCATTCTGGTTTAACGATAAGAAGTATACCAATAATAAGCATCAATATACCACCTATTAAATGAGAATATTTACTATATTTAGTAGATATACCACCAAGTTCAAATGTTTTAACTGCTACAATAAATATTATTAAATCATCTAACATAAAAAATAAAATATAAATTAATATATATAATATTCTAGCAAATGAACTAATATTATTTATAGCTAAAAGTTCTGTAAATATAACAGGTATACCTGCAGAGCAAGCAAGTTCAACTAAGTTTACTGAAGCAGCAAGAGCAATTACTCCTAAAAGAGCTAAAACAAAGCTTTTTTCATGAGTAAACTTTTTAATTTTAGCAAAGAACTTTTTTCTTTTTTTAGCATCAACAACATTGCATCCATCATCACTACCTAAAGAATCTGCATAGCTTTTAAGGTTTAGACAGCCTCCTACTACAGCAACTAATGCAATTATAGTTCTAACTATCATAACTCCTGAAATCATTTTAGCAAATTGTAGCCATGATAACATAAACATAAGATAAACTAATGATGATGTAAGTAAAAATGTTATACCAAGTATCCATAGTCTTTTTTTATCTTTCATACCTATTAAAGTACTAATTAAAAATAGTAATATCCACATTGCACAAGGATTAAAACCATCTACTAATCCTAAAACGATAGATGCAAGTCCAAGAGACATTTTCTTTATATTAACTTTACCAATAACAGGCAAACTAACATTTATATTTTTACTTTTTTTATTTATAGTAGTTGTTGTCTTCTTTAGTTCCAACTTATCTACAACACCAAGTTCTACTCCAACTTTATCTACAAAATCATCTTTAGCTGCTAATTTTATATGATACCTATAAGTTTCATCCGTATTTACTTTCTGATATCCTATAATAGGTGTATTATCAATTATTGCAAATGGTACACCTGTTACATTAGTATCTAAAAAATTACCCATCTTTTTCATAAGCTTTTGATTATCTTCGTCATACCATACTTCATATTTATGTATATCTAAATCATATTTATCTTTAACACTATTTAAATACTTTAATGCTTCTTCACAGTGAGGGCATGTTTTTCCATAAAACATATAAACATTAACTTTTTTTGCACTTACCCTACTACTAAATAAAAAAATAGAAATAATTAAAAATGCAAATGTAAACAATATTTTTTTTAACTTCTTCATAAAATTACTCTCCTATAAATCCAATTATTTCTTCTTTTTTCTTTTCACCTATTAGTCTAGCTATTTCACATCCATTATCATCAATTTTTATTATAACAGGAAGTTTGTCACCAACATTATACTTTACTACATAATCCTCATCCATATCATAATCATATTCTGTAATATCAAGCTTTGGGTATAAGTTATTTATTTCTTTCCATACTGGTTTCATAACTAAGCATGCAGGACACCAAACAGCCCCAAATTTAAGTATTTTCATTAATTAATCACCTCATAACATTTAATAAATGCTTCTTTAAATTTTTCTATATCTTCTTTTGAAGTAACATAAGATATACTCACCCTAATACTTTCATTAGCTCTATTTTCATCATTATATAAACACATAACTGATTTTGATAGAGCTTCTTGCGTACTACATGCACTTTTAGTTGATAGGCATATGCCTTCTTTAGTTAATAGATCAACTAACTCTTTAGAATTTTTGACACTAAAGTTAATTATTTGATCAATACTTTTACTTGTATTATTAATCATTATAGTAGGATAAGTTTTTAAAAACTTCTTTATATCCTTACTTAGTTCATTTATATATTTTAATTTTTTATCAAAATCTTTATAAGCAAGTTCTAATGCCTTTTCAAGGGATACTATTAGCTCTAAAGCAGGAGTTCCACTTCTATATTTAGTAGTTGACGCCCCACCATCTATCTGAGGTATTAATTTAACGTTACGCTTTTTAATTAAGCAACCAATTCCTTTAATTCCAAAGAATTTATGAGCAGAAAAACTAACTAAATCTACATTTTCAAAGTTAAAATATGATTTACCAATTAACTGAGTTGCATCAACATGAAATAAAATGTTAGGATATTGTTTTAAAAGAAGACCTATTTCTTCAATGTTTTGTTTTATACCAAGCTCACTATCGACACCTACTATTGATACAAGGCGAGTATCTTCTCTTATTATGCTTTTTAAATAGTCTATATCAATAGTTCCATCTTCTTTTAAAGAAGCAAAACTAACTTCAAAATCATTATTACATAATCTATTAATTGGTGCTATAACAGATGAATGTTCTAATTTAGTAGTAATTATATGGCCAGTTTTATATTTAGAGCATACTCCTTTAACAGCTAAGTTATTAGATTCACTAGCTCCAGATGTGTATATTATTTCATCAGCATTAACTTTTAAAATATTAGCTATATTTAAAGTAGCTTCATCAATTCTTTTTTTAGCTTTTATACCTAGTATGTGACTAGAATTAGGATTTCCTTTATATTCTTTAGCTGCCGATACAAATTCATCCAATACATCATCGCTTGGAAAAGTTGTTGCAGAATAATCTAAATATGTCATATTTTATCACCTTTTATGATTATAACATAAAGATACACAAAAAAAAAGACCGCATTAAGCAGTCTCTATCACAAGTTCGTTATTAGATACATCTACTATTAAGTTACTATTAGTAGTAATCGTACCATCTATTAACTTTTTAGCTAGTAGCGTTTCTAGATTTTTAGATAAATATCTCTTAAGTGGTCTTGCGCCATAATTAGCATCAAAACCATTATCCACAATATAATCTTTAGCCCTTTTAGTTAAAGATAATTTTATTTTTTGATTATCTAATTTTTTATTTAAATCACTAATTAATTTATCTAATATTTCATAAATAACATCTTTTGTTAATGAATTAAATACGATTATTTCATCTATACGGTTTAAAAATTCTGGTCTAAAATGATTTTTTAACTCATTATTTATTAATTCATCATCTATTTTACCTTCTAATACATAATCACTACCTATATTAGATGTCATAATTATAATAGTATTTTTAAAATCAACAGTACGACCATGACCATCAGTTATTCTACCATCATCTAGAATTTGAAGTAAGATATTAAGAACATCACGATGTGCCTTTTCTATCTCATCAAATAAAACTATGCTATATGGATTTCTTCTTACCTTTTCAGTTAATTGTCCTCCTTCATCATAACCAACATATCCAGGAGGCGCTCCAATTAATCTTGCTACAGAATGACTTTCCATATATTCACTCATGTCAATTCTTACCATATGTTTTTCATCATCAAATAATTCATAAGCAAGTGTCCTTGCAACCTCTGTCTTACCTACACCAGTTGGACCTAAAAACATAAATGAACCAATAGGTCTATTTTCATCTTTTATACCTGACCTTGATCTTAATATAGCATCACTAACAAGCTTTAATGCATTATCTTGACCTTTAACACGTTTTTTCATATTATCTTCTAGATTTAAAACTTTTTCTTTCTCGCCCTGTGCAAGTTTAGTAACTGGGATATTAGTCCATCTAGCTATAACACTAGCAACCATCTCTTCATCTACTCTATCACTTAGTATCTTGTTTTCATTAGAATGTTTTAAATTATCTAATTTTTTCTCTAATTCTGGAATAGTACCATGTCTTAAAACAGCAGCTTTTTCTAAATCATAATTATTTTCTGCCACCTCAAGATTAAATCTAGCATCTTCTAATTCCTTTTTAGTCTTTTTAATATCAGATTGAATAGCTTTTTCTTTTTCCCAATCCTGTCTTAATTTAGATTCTTCTTCTTTCATAGATGAAATTTTTAAATCAAGTTCTTTTACTCTTTGCTTACTAATTTCATCTTTATCTTTTTTTATAGCTTCTCTTTCTATTTGAAGTTTCATAATTCTTCTAGTTAAGCTATCAAGATTTTCTGGAACTGAATCCATTTGCACTCTTATACTAGCACAAGCTTCATCTATTAAATCAATAGCCTTATCAGGTAAAAATCTATCTGTTATGTATCTGTTAGATAAAGTAGCTGCTGAAACTAAAGCAGCATCAGAAATAGATACTCCGTGATGTACTTCAAATCTAGGCTTTAATCCACGAAGAATTGTAATAGTATCAGAAACGTTTGGTTCTTTTACCATAACCTTTTGAAATCTACGTTCTAAAGCTCCATCATCTTCTATATATTTACGATATTCATTTAAAGTTGTTGCACCAATTAAGTGTATTTCACCTCTAGCTAGCATTGGTTTAAGCATATTACCAGCATCCATTGCACCATCTAATTTACCAGCACCTACTATCATATGAATTTCATCAATAAACATAATGATATTGCCTTCTGACTTTTTAACTTCGTTTAATACGTTTTTAAGTCTTTCTTCAAACTCACCACGATATTTAGCACCAGCTATTAATGCCGCCATATCAAGTTCCCAAATTGTTTTATCTTTTAAACTACTTGGTACATCTCCTTTTACAATACGCCCAGCAAGTCCTTCTATAATAGCAGTCTTACCAACACCTGGTTCACCAATTAAAACCGGGTTATTCTTTGTCTTACGAGATAAAATACGCGTTATAGAACGTATTTCCTCATCCCTACCAATTACTGGATCAGTCTTTCCGTCTTTAACATACTGAGTAATATCTCTACCATATTTTTCCAAAACGTTTTCTTCTTGTTCATTATTCATATTAAACATAAATATCACCCCTTATAAATAATATTATGCATCTTTATATTGCACTATATACAGTATACTACAATTATTAGCACTTGTCAAGTGTGAGTGCTAATACTATGAAAAATATAATCTTTTACGTACTAAAATTCAATTATTTATTAAGTCATCAAATGAAAATATATAAATTTTTATTTAAATTTATCACTATAGTATTAAAAAATATCTTTAAGGTCATAATTAAACATATTTTCTAATTATAATTCATATAATAGATGACCTTAGAAAGGAAAAGTTTATGAACTATTATAATGAAATGAAAAATTTAATAGAAGAAAAAGAAGTAAATGATAAAGTAAGGTATTTAGAAAGTAATAAAGAAACAATTAAAACTTATTATGAAATAGGAAGACTATTAATTGAAGCACAAGGTGGTGTAGAAAAAGCTAAATATGGTGACAGATTAATAAAGAAGTGGTCAGAAAAATTAACTAAAGAGTATGGAAATGGATATAAGATTGCTAATCTTAAAAACATGAGAAAATTCTATATTATGTTTAGGAAAAGCTACACAGTGTGTAGCCAATCTAATTTATCATGGTCACATTATAGATATTTACTTAAGTTTGATAATGAAAATGAACGTAATTACTACATAAATAGATGCATCCAAAACAATCTATCTGTCAGAGGACTGATAAATGAAATAAAAACAAAGTCATTTGATAGATTATCATATGCAGACAAAAATAATATAAAACTAATAACCAATAAAGAAACTAATCTAGATATAAAAGATATGATTCATGATCCAATCATAATAAATATAGATGACACTGAAAAAATAAGTGAAAAAGTCCTAAAAAAATACATATTAAAAGAACTAGAACATTTCTTTTTAGAATTAGGATGTGGATTCACATTTGTTGGTAGTGAATATAAATTATCATATAATGGTAAAAATTATTATGCAGATTTAGTATTATTCAACTATAAATTAAATAGATTTATAGTTTGTGAACTGAAATTAAATGACTTAAATGCAAAAGATATAGGACAAACTCTAAATTACATGAAAATAATTGATAAAACTATGAAACAAGATAATCATAATAAAACAATAGGAATTATAGTATCAAGAAAAAATAATAAATTTATTATAGAATATGTAAGTGATTTAGATATATTTTTAACAACTTATAAGTTAAAGGATAAAATTACCATTAATTCATAGAAAAAAGCTACATGCGTAGCTAAATATAACTATACTAATTCTTTCTTTTTAATAAATAATTAGCAAAATCCATAAATAAATCTTTATTTTTTACATCCATACTATTTATAATATCTATACCTTTTTTAGTATATTCTAATTCTAACTTTTCTGCATTTTCTTTAGCTCCAAGTTTAATAAATAAATCAGTTATTATTTTATTTTCATCCATAGTAACACAACTATTTCCATAATATTTATTTATAATTTCTATTTCTTCTTTATTTGCATGATCTATTGCATATTTATAAATAATAGTTTGTTTGCCCTCTTTTATATCATTTAAAGTCTTACCCATACTATCATCTTCTGAATATAATCCAAGCAAATCATCTTTTATTTGAAAAGCAATACCCAAATTTTCTCCCATCTTCATTAATTTTTCTTTATCTAAACTTGATGCGTTAGCTGATGAAGCACCTATTAAAATAGGACCTATAATTGTATACCAAGCAGTCTTATTAACATATATATCATATATTAATTTATCATCCATTTTTTTATGATACTCCAAACTTTTAAGCGGAAGCTCAACATCTATTATTTCACCATTTACAGTATTATAAAGTGTTTTTGAGTAGACTTTCATTATTTCTATTTTTAAATCATCACTTATATTAGCATTATTAATAATATTATACGATATAAAAAATCCCAAATCACCTATACAAATAGCTTTAGATATTCCTATATGTCCAGCGTACTTAGCATTAATTGTATCTAATCCTCTTCTTTTATCAGCTTCATCTATTACATCATCATGTATTAATATGGCAGTTTGAAATATTTCAATAGCAGCAGCTATATCAATATAAGAATCATCATCCTTGCCAAATAACATTTGTCCAAGCTTAATTAAGTACCCTCTAACTCTTTTTCCACCTTTAGAAAGTCTTTTAAGTTCTTCTAATGACTCTTTGATAAAACAATTATCTTTATACCTTTTTATCTCTCCATCAAGTATTTCATTTATTCTATTTTCTATTATTATTTTACATTCTTCTAATAAATTTTTATTCATTTTCTACCTCATTTTCTTACATATAATTATATCATAAAACGCACACTTTTGTTTTTACTATTTTTGTGATACAATAAATTTATAGTATGGTAGCTGGTGGTGATTATATGAATAATAAGAAAAGTAAATATTATGCTTTTAATGAATGTAAAACAGAGTTTTTATTTGAAAGTGATGCTGAAAAAGTAGTTTTAAAAGAAGCTGAAGAAAAATTAAGGCCAAAAAAGTATAAATATATAATCAGAAACTTTGTAATTTTATCACTACTTATTATGGGTATATTTTTTGGATTAACCTATTACATGGATAATACAATTGATAAAATTAATGCTAGCGTAGTAAAACAAAAAAGTGTATCTATTGATACTTATGATAAAGAACTTCTTAATAAATATAGTAAAGATTTAATTACATTTGATATTAACTATAATAAAAAATATGAAGTTTTAGTAAATAAAGCTAATCCAATAAATGAAGAAAATGTATCATCATACAACTTAGTAAAAGTAGAAAATAACTATTATGATAATATTAAGCTTGAAGAAGAAACATATAAAAATTATTTAAAGTTAAAAGATACTTTAGCTAAAAAAGGTTATTATATAAATATTAAAAATGGTTTTAGATCATTTAATGATTCAATTATAATATATAAGAGTTATGCAAATAAATATGGTGAAAAATATGCTAAAAAATATATTACTAATAAGGGAGAGTCTGAGCATAATACTGGTTTAGCATTTGATTATGTGTTATCTAGTGATGAAAAAATACTAGATGAAGGTTACGATAAAGAAAAGTTTAATTATTTAGAAAGTATTGCTCATTTATATGGTTTTATAATTAGATATCCAAAGGATAAAGAAAACATAACTGGTTATTCTTATGAACCATGGCATTTAAGATATGTTGGTCAAAATGCTGCAAAATATATCAAAAAGAATAATTTAACGTTAGAAGAATATTATGCTTTATAGAAAATAAAAACTAGATAACAATTTAATGCTATCTAGTTATTTTTTCAAATGGCAGGGGATGAGAGAATCGAACTCCCAACAGTGGTTTTGGAGAATTTCAAAATTATTCTTTGAACCCCTTTGAAATGCCTAAAAATCAACTAATTTCCAAGTATTTCAAGGAATTGTAAATTGTGCCATTTTTTGCCTTTTTTTGAAACATTTTGATTAAAGTGGCACATCACTATCTATTTTACTATCATCTATAACATCTACATTTTCTAAAGTAGAAATATTATCAATGAAATAATTTCTTATTTCTTCATCATTAGAAACAACAAATAGATAGGCAAAAGCACTTTGCTTTATTGAATAGGTTATTAGGTCTAACTTTTCTTTTAACGTTTCCATCTATTTAACCATTCTTTCCTTTTTTGTTTTCTTAAGCATTTTGCTTTTTCTTCTTGTTCTTCAATTTCACGTTTTTTTTCTCTTCTTTGAAAATCACGATACCTATTATAATCTTCATCTAACTTTTCTTTACTAATACCTCTTCTTAAAAGAACATGATATACACTAATTGGAAAAAAATCATCATTAATAGCCAGATACCATTTTTTTTAATGCATTCATCACTTGAAGCGTCTAATAATCTAATCATTTCGCCATCAAATTTTTCTCTTTTACGTGAACCACTATAATGGTTTAATAAATAACCTTGAACTGTTAAATTGTGATTAAATAATTTATATATATTAAGGTATATTTCAAATGGAATAGGATGTTCCACATTCAAAGCATAAAATATCCAATATGCAATAAGACTATGTTCAGAAGAAAAAGCAATAACTTCATTTAAAGCTTGTCTTATAGTTTCATTAGTATTACATTTCCCACAAGCAGAACCATAAGTTTCAACAATACCACTAGCATGCACTCTGTATGAATCATCTTCGGTAAATACAAATTTATTTTTTATATATTCAAAAATATCTTTATCTGATTTTAATTCATCAGTTATAGAATACATATATGCCCAAGATAATTCATCACCATCATTTATGGATTTTAAAATTTTGATAGCTTCTTCTTTTGAGGAAATACTTATCATTTTTTCTATTGTCACGTTCTTTTAAATCTTTTAGTATTTGAAGATATTCTTCACTTTGATAAAAATCATATTCTAAATCATTATTTTCGTTATTTTGATTTTGATTTAATTTAGATTTAAACATATATTAAACCTTCTTTCTAATTTTATAAATATTAAGTGTTCTATTTTTTGAATTTAAATAACAGCTTTTTATTTATTGGAGTTTTTTCATTATCATTATCATAGTAATTATGCTTTTCAATAATATAAGAACTAATTACATCTTCATAAGTTTCAGTAGTATAAATTATTGTATCTGGTTTATTATTAAAATACTCTTGAATCATTTCATCCGTTATTTCTCTTTTTGGTCTTAAATTTTCATCTAATATAAAAGATGAGTTTCCTTTATCATTATAGTTATTTATTTTAAATAATTTTATATTAGGATTATATTGTATTAAACATTTGTTATTATATTCTTTTAAGGATAAATCTTCATTTATATCTTCTTTTAAAGCCATATATTCATCATCGGACAAACTATAAACAACAAGATTACAATCAAAACACAATTCTAATATTTTATATAAAGTCAAATCTACAACTTTTTCAACTTTATCAGTCACATACACAACTGATTGTTCTTTCGGTTCTAACCCTACAATCATATCATCCGTATTTTCTTCTATTAGTTTTTCTAGCTTTTTATACTTTTCAATATACATATTTGCTTTTTTTGTTATTTTTTCACAATTAGTTTCAAAATGCTCATCAAATGGTAAAAAAGCTATTTTATCTAAAATGAACTCATCATTTTTTGATTTAGCTACTTTTAGAGCATCTTCGAATGAATCATAAACAGCATCAATATTTTCATCACCAATTGTTCTTACAAAAGAAAATGAGGCATTACTTAATGCAAATGGAAAATAAACTCCGTAAGTTTTCTTTTTTGTACCATTTTCGTTGTATATAATATTTTCTTCAGTAACGTAGCATTTAGATGCTATATAAGTAATTTGTTCAGGTTCATTCGTATTTCTATTAATTTCATCATATATTCCTATAACCGAATATTTAATAGGATAATTATTTTTCATATAAGCATACACCTCTTTCTAATTTTATAAATCTATTTATTTATAGCGATAACATTTTCAAAAAAACGTTCGCCGTATTTTATAACTTTGATTTTTCCATTATTAATTAATCTATCAACAAAATAAGAAACAACTAAATCTTGTAAGTAATGATTATTCATAAATAAGCCAACAAGTCTAACTATTTTGACCTCACCGAGTTCTTTTATTAAATTAAGTATTTCTTCATTATAATAATCAAAAGAAACTAATTTAACTTTTTTGTTTTCTAATATTCTCATATCGGATTTCTTATTCTTGATTATTTGCAATTCTTTTGCATATTCTTTTATTTCTTCCTTGGATAATTTATGTTCTAATTTTATTAATTCTTCCAATTCGCTTTCTCTCATACAAGCAGGGGAATAACAATTTTCGTCATATTCATCTGAAAATACTACATATAAATTACAATCTTTATCTTTTAAGTAATCACATAAGTATAAAAATAATGAATATGAATTAATATCAAAATGACTAGTCCAAATTCGAATTTCTTTATTATTGTTAATAGCTTCATTTAATTTTTTAATTTCATTATTAAATGAATAATATATATTTTCTTTATATATATCTTTTGGCAAAGCAAGTTCATAATTATCTAGGTTTGATAAATCAGCAACCGAAAAAACAGTATCAAACTCTATAATATTATTATTTAATAATTTACTATCTTTCATGGTTACAAAGGTAGAAGCACCAAATATTATATTAACTTTTTCCATATTTCCCCCAAACAAGTTATAAATGTACTTGATATTTTATCATAAAAAGCAAAAATATTCAATTTTTAGAGATAAAAAAAACGATTTAACCTTATAATTAAAGGAAAAATCGTAAAATTCTATGGCAGGGGATGAGAGAATCGAACTCCCAACAGTGGTTTTGGAGACCATTATTATACCATTTAACTAATCCCCTAA
>CAKPIS010000007.1 GCA_934162425.1 uncultured Bacilli bacterium | reverse complement strand
GGTGACAGGTGGTGCATGGTTGTCGTCAGCTCGTGTCGTGAGATGTTCGGTTAAGTCCGATAACGAGCGCAACCCTTCTCCTTAGTTGCTAACATTTAGTTGAGAACCCTAAGGATACTGCTGGTGATAAACCGGAGGAAGGTGGGGATGACGTCAAATCATCATGCCCCTTACGTCTAGGGCTACAGGCGTGCTATAATGGCTGGTATAATGAGTCGCAATACTGTGAGGTGGAGCTAATCTCCAAAGCCAGTCCCAGTTCGGATTGAAGTCTGCAACTCGACTTCATGAAGCTAGAATCGCTAGTAATCCCGAATCAGAATGTCGGGGTGAATACGTTCCCGGGTGTTGTACACACCGCCCGTCACGCCACGAGAGTTTGTAATACCTGATAACGGTAGCCTAACCTTTTAGGAGGGGGCCGATTAAGGTAGGACAGGCGATTGAGGTGAAGTCGTAACAAGGTATCACTACCGGAAGGTGGGGATGGATCACCTCCTTTCTATGGAGAAAGATTTAATAATTACGATTAGCTATTCAAATTTAAACGTTTTGCTTAGTTTTGAGAGATTATTTCTCTCAAGAAAAATAGTTCTTTGAAAACTTGATAATATGGTAGTCATATTTTCTCCAACGGAAATATGACATTAAGATCTCTCAAATGATCTCATCAAATTAGATATAACAATGGTGGTTAAACTAATAAGGGCGTATAGCGGATTGCTTGGCATTAGAAGCTGATGAAGGACGTGACAAACTACGATATGCTTCGGGGAGTTGTAAGTAAACTTTGATCCGGAGATTTCCGAATGTGGCAACACGCTAGTGGTAATGTGCTAGCATCTAACAGTGAATACATAGCTGTTATGAGAGTAACCCAGGGAACTGAAACATCTTAGTACCTGGAGGAAAAGAAAGAAAAATCGATTTCCTTAGTAGTGGCGAGCGAAAAGGAAAGAGCCCAAACCAGTCTTTGGACTGGGGTTGTAGGACCTGGTATACGGAGTTACAAAACTATATTATAGTTGAATTAGTTGGGAAGCTAAACAATATAAGGTGATAGTCCTGTAAACGAAATGATATAGACTCTTTCAGGTATCCTGAGTACGGCGAGGCACGTGGAACCTTGTCGGAATCAACGGGGACCATCCCGTAAGGCTAAATACTCTCTAATGACCGATAGTGAACAAGTACCGTGAGGGAAAGCTGAAAAGAACCCCGGGAGGGGAGTGAAATAGATAATGAAACTATATGCTTACAAAAAGTCAAAGCCCGTTAATGGGTGATGGCGTGCCTTTTGCAGAATGAACCGGCGAGTTATTGTATTATGCAAGGTTAAGTGGAAAACACGGAGCCGTAGCGAAAGCGAGTCTTAATAGGGCGCTTTAGTATGATGCAATAGACCCGAAACCAAGTGATCTAGCCATGAGCAGGTTGAAGGTGAGGTAATACTCACTGGAGGACCGAACAGGTGTACCCGGAAACGTGCTCTGATGACTTGTGGCTAGCGGAGAAATTCCAAACGAACTTGGATATAGCTGGTTCTCCCCGAAATAGGTTTAGGCCTAGCGTTATGATTAAGCTTGCTGGAGGTAGAGCACTGAATGGATGAGGGCGGCATCTCGCTGTACCAATTTCAATCAAACTCCGAATGCCAGTGTAGTATTCATAGCAGTCAGTGTATGGGTGATAACGTCCATACGCGAGAGGAAAATAATCCAGATCACCAGTTAAGGTCCCAAAATTTATGCTAAGTGGGAAAGGATGTGGAGTTGTCAAAACAGCTAGGAGGTTGGCTTAGAAGCAGCCACCCTTTAAAGAGTGCGTAATAGCTCACTAGTCGAGTGACACTGCGCCGAAGATGTACCGGGGCTAAGCATAATACCGAAACTGTGAATTCTTTTGAATGGTAGGGGAGCGTTCCAAGTGCGATGAAGGTAGACCGTGAGGACTGCTGGAGCGCTTGGAAGTGAGAATGCCGGTGTGAGTAGCGCAAGTGAGGTGAGAATCCTCACCACCGATTGTCTAAGGTTTTCTGGGGAAGGTTCGTCCTCCCAGAGTAAGTCGGGACCTAAGGCGAGGCTGAAAAGCGTAGTCGATGGCCAACAGGTTGATATTCCTGTACCACCTATGTAACTGATGGAGTGACGGAGAAGGCTAACAAGAGCCAGTTATTGGATTCTGGTCTAAGCACAAAGGCTAGTGAGTAGGTAAATCCGCTACACTATTAGGCTGAAGTGTTATGGTGACGAGAACTTCGGTTCTTTAAATCTTGTGACGCCATGCTTCCAGGAAAAGCTTCTAGGGCTAATTACATAGGTGCCCGTACCCAGAACCGCCACAGGTGGACAAGAAGAATATTCTAAGGTGAGCGAGAGAACTATGGCTAAGGAACTCGGCAAAATGACCCCGTAACTTCGGGAGAAGGGGAGGTCTAGAAATAGACCCGCAGTGAATAGTCCCAGGCAACTGTTTACCAAAAACACAGCTCTCTGCTAAACCGCAAGGTGATGTATAGGGGGTGACACCTGCCCAGTGCTGGAAGGTTAAGAGGAAGGGTTAGTATGGCGTATGCTATGATACGAAGCTCTGAATTGAAGCCCCAGTGAACGGCGGCCGTAACTATAACGGTCCTAAGGTAGCGAAATTCCTTGTCGGGTAAATTCCGACCCGCACGAAAGGTGTAATGATCTGGGAACTGTCTCGGCCATAGACTCGGTGAAATCTTAATACCTGTGAAAATGCAGGTTACCCGCAACAGGACGGAAAGACCCCGTGGAGCTTTACTGTAGCTTGATATTGAGCTTTGGTATGTTATGTAGAGGATAGGTGGGAGACGTTGATACTATGGCGCCAGCTATAGAGTAGTCATCCTTGGAATACCACCCTTAATATACTGAAGTTCTAACCTCGACCCATTATCTGGGTCAGGGACAGTGTCTGGTGGGCAGTTTGACTGGGGCGGTCGCCTCCCAAAAAGTAACGGAGGCGCTCAAAGGTTCCCTCAGAATGGTTGGAAATCATTCGAAGAGTGTAATGGTATAAGGGAGCTTGACTGCGAGACCAACAAGTCGAGCAGATGCGAAAGCAGGACATAGTGATCAGGCGATTCAGTATGGAATGGTCGTCGCTTAACGGATAAAAGTTACCCCGGGGATAACAGGCTGATACCACCCAATAGTTCACATAGACGGTGGTGTTTGGCACCTCGATGTCGGCTCGTCACATCCTGGAGGTGGATTCGCTTCCAAGGGTTGGGCTGTTCGCCCATTAAAGTGGCACGCGAGCTGGGTTCAGAACGTCGTGAGACAGTTCGGTCCCTATCCGTTGTGGGCGTTGGAAAATTGAGAAGATCTGTCCTTAGTACGAGAGGACCGGGATGGACTTACCTCTGGTGTATCTGTTGTAGCGCCAGCTGCAGCGCAGAGTAGCTATGTAGGGAATGGATAACCGCTGAAGGCATCTAAGTGGGAAGCCAACTTCAAGATGAATTTTCCTGTTTTTTAAAAACTAAGATCCCAGAAAGACTAACTGGTTGATAGGCTAGATGTGGAAGCGTAGTGATACGTTGAGCTGACTAGTACTAATAGATCGAGAGTTTAACCCTATTAATTTGTTGACCATATTATCATGTTTTCAGAGAATTATTTCTCTAATTTAATTGGTGACGATAGCAAAGTGGATACACCTGTTCCCATCCCGAACACAGAAGTTAAGCACTTTAACGCCGACGATAGTGTAAGCGAAAATAGGTAGTTGCCAATTTTTTTTATGCTATTTAAAACAACATACTATAATATATGTTGTTTTTTTAATATACTATACACCACTAAAATTATATAAAAATAAACAAATAATCATTTAATTATTTAAAAACAGTGTTTATTTTTTTTCTAAACACTGCTCAATCATAGAAATTATTACGTTATTAAATGAAGTATTATTATCTTTAGCTATTTTTTCAATTTCTTTTATTAATTTATCTTTAATGTATAGTGATTTATAGCTAGCTGGCTCCTTTTCTTTCGTTTTTTTTGGTATAAAAGCCATAATATCACCCCTTATATAAATTTTAATATATTAATCTCATACATGATATATGAGAAATTTCTGATATTATTTTTAGTATTGGTTTATTTTATAATTTTATGTGTAAAAGGAGTTTCTTATGTTATTTAATTTGAGTAAATATTATTGTAAATATGTAATTAATATTATTAATGAGAATGTTATTTTAGGAATTAAGAGTAAAATTGACTCTAAAGAGCTTGATGATAAACTTTATGAATCATATTTGAAATTAGAAGAACTCTTAAACAGCGAAATTTCAAACATGTAAATATTATATATATAAATTTTACGTTTTTTGTAACATTTTGAAAAAAAGTTATTTTATATTGTAATATGTCTTTTTTTTTTGCTATAATAAATATGGTGATATGAATATGGAATATAAAATTACAACAAATTCGGAAGAAGATACTATTGTTTTAGCACAAAATTTTGAATCCGAAAAATTCAATAATATGGTTATATGCTTAATAGGAGAATTAGGTAGTGGTAAAACTGTTTTTACTAAAGGTTTTGCAAGTGCTCTAGGAATTGAGGAAAATATTACATCTCCTACATTTAATATAATAAAAGAATATACATCTGGTGAAATGAATTTGTATCACATGGATGTATATAGATTAGAAGGAGATACTACTGATCTTGGATTAGATGAATATCTAAAAAAAGATGGTGTCATTATAATTGAATGGGCTGATATGATTAAATCTGAACTTCCTGAAGAAAGATTAGAAATTAAATTTAAGATTGTTGGAGAAGAAAAAAGATTGCTTACAATTACTCCTTATGGTAGTAAATATGAAGATTTATGCGAGGATGTACTTTGAAAACTTTATTTATAGATTCATCTAGAAAAAGCTTATCAGTTGCGCTTGCTAAGGAAGATAAGCTTGTTTTTGTATCAAATGTTAATTCATATAGTAAGCATTCAAATTTTCTTATGAACGAAATAAGTAAAATTTTAAATAAATTTAATTTAAAACCAGAAGACATAGATAACTACGTTATATTAAATGGACCAGGTAGTTTTACTGGAGTTAGAGTAGGTGTTACAGTATCTAAAACACTTGCGTGGACTTTATCTAAAAAAATATATACTATAAATAATTTAGAAGCTTTAAAAGTAGGAATAAAAGATGATATTATAATATCTGTAATACCAGATAAGAATGATTTTTCATATGTTGGTATATATGGTGATAAAACAGAAGAAAAATATTTATCCATAGATGATGATTTACTAAATATTCATAATAAAAGTATTACTATAGTTAGCATGGAAAGTAGTACATATTTAAATAACCTTATAGAGAAACTAAGTAAGTCTAATGATGTTAAGCCAAAAATAATTGATGATTATGACTATATTAATGTTATTAATTATGCACTATCAAAGGAAAGTATCAATCCGCATTTAGTAAAACCACTATATTTAAAAAAGATTGATGCTGAAAAGAAGAAAAATGATAATTAAAAATTTTGATGCAAATGACATAGATAGAATAAACTATTTAGGTAATTTGTTACATGAAAACTATGTATTTGATTTAGATGTTTTTTCTAGATGTCTTGTAATGCAAATAGACAGTGTTATAATTGGGTATGTAGTTTATAGTATTATTTATGAAAGAGCAGAAATAATTGATATTATAATAGATCCTTTATGCAGAAATAAAAGTTATGGATATAAATTACTTTTAAGTTGTATTGAAGATATACGCTTAAATAATTGTAAAAATATTACTTTGGAAGTTAATAGTAATAATACGGCTGCTATTTGCTTATACAAGAAATTAGATTTTAAAATAGAAGCTGTAAGAGAAAAATATTATGGCATAAATGATGGATATTTAATGAAAAAAGATTTGAGGTGAGAAACTTGAAAGATATATATATTTTTGCTATTGAAACTAGCTGCGATGAAACTAGTTGCAGTATAATAAAAAATGGTAACACTGAAATAGCAACAGTTGTTTTATCACAAATTGATATACATAAAAATTATGGTGGTGTAGTACCTGAAATAGCAAGTCGTAATCATACTGACATGATTACAGTTGTATTTGAAGAGTGTTTAAGAAAAGCTAACATGACATTTAATGATATAGATGCTATAGCAGTAACTTATGGTCCAGGACTTAATGGTTCACTTTTAGTTGGTATTGAAGCTGCTAAAGCTCTTAGTCTAGCTACTAATAAACCATTGGTACCAGTTAATCATATGAAGGGACATATATATGCAAATAAATTTGTTGGTAAATTTAAATTTCCTTTATTATGTTTAGTAGTGTCTGGTGGACATACTGAAATAGTTTATATGGATAAAGAATATTCATTTAAAAAAATAGGTAGTACGTTAGATGACTCTATTGGGGAAGCTTATGATAAGGTAGCTAGAGTAGTTGGAATACCTTATCCTGGAGGACCTTTAATGGATAAGATGGCACAAAAGGGAACTCATTCTTATGATTTGCCAACACCGAAAGATGATGATACATATGATTTTAGTTTTAGTGGAATAAAAAGTGCTGTAATTAATTTAGTTCATAATGAAAAACAAAGAGGAAACGAAATAAATAAAGAAGATTTAGCTACCTCCTTTCAAGAGACTGTTATCAATATATTAGTTAAAAAAACAGTTAGAGCTATAAAAGAATATGGAGTTAAACAATTATTAATAGCTGGAGGTGTTTCTGCTAATATTGGTCTTAGAAGTGCTTTAGAAAAGGAATGCAAAAAGTTAAATGTTGAGCTTCTTAAACCTGAAATAAAGTATTGTACTGATAATGCTGCTATGATTGGAGCTGCAGGATATTATGCTTATATAAGAGGGTATAGAGCTGATTTTTCACTTAATCCTAATCCAGGACTTGATTTAATAGATAAGGAGGATTTTAATGAGAAAGAATAAAGGTTTTACATTAATTGAATTACTTGCAATTATAGTTATATTGGGGTTAATTGCTTTAGCAGCTATACCTAATATATCAAAACAGGTTAAGGAAAGTGAAAAGCAAGAACAAACAGTACTTGATAAAAAAATAGAAAATGCATCTAAATTATATGCTGCAAAGTATTATGCTGATAAGATAGTAGTTGGCACGCCTTTTACTTTTACTTTAAATGAATTGGAAAATGATGGGTTATTAAGTTTAAATGATGATCAGTGTTCTAGTACAAGAAATAAGGAAATTGAAGTTAAAAAAGATAGTAGTGGTAAGATTATTTTTAACTATTCAAATATAGGAGAAGAAATTGTTACTGATTGCCATAGTTGTAAACATAGTGAATGTATAAAATAAAGGAATAAAAACATATGCAAGATAAAAATAAAACAGTAGAATTAATATTAAGATATATGAGTGATGCTGAAAAAGATGATTCTTATAATTATTTAAATTATATAGATGGTGTAAGACCAGTTAGTTTTAATGATAGAGATACATTATATAGGGTATTTAATGAAAAGATAGAAGATTTTAAAAATGGATTAACATTTAATGATTTAGAGAGTATAAGAAGTTATACAGGGTATAATTTTAGAAATATTAATGCTATATTAAGACATAAATGGAATTATTATGAAAATGGTAAATTAGATGATAATATTAAAAGAGATTATTTAGAAAAGGGTAAGAAAATAGAAAAGTTAATTGATACGTTTCCACCTATAGATTTATGTTTTAATACTTATAGAGGTGTTACATTATCTTATTTTAAAGACTATGGTATAAATAATATAGAAGATTTAGTTAATTTAAAAAATAAATTTATTTATGAAGAAGCTTTTACTAGTACTTCTATTATTAATGGTAGTCATTTTTTTAATAAAGAAAATGAAAGGGGTATTAATTACAACGTTGAGATAGTATATAAGATAGATGGTAATTATTCATCTGGTGCACTTCTTTTAGATGATGATTTAACGTATTCTACTAGTCAGGCAGAATATCTTATTAACAAAGATAGTTTATCTAAAGTAGATGATGTAGTAATTAATGGGGATACAGCTACTATATATGTTACTTTGCTTCCTAGTAAGTTATGGGATAGAAAAAGATACTTAAGTAGTAGTGCTAAAAGTTATTAATAAATAAATTTATTTTTTAAATTAAATAAAAAAAGAATACGATAATTACTATGTAAAGAAATTATCATGTATTCTTTAATTATATTAAATTGATTTGTTATTTTTTAATGCTTTTTCTATAAATAATATTACGAAGTATAAAATACTAGTTAGAAGTGCAAGTAGTATTATTCCTGACATTACTAAGTTTATATTAAATACTTGGGAACCATAGTTTATTAAGTAACCTAAGCCTTGTTTAGATACTAATAATTCTCCCATTATTACACCGTTATAGCAGGTATGGGGAAAAAATTAGAAGCAGTTTATATACTTATATTTATTGCAATTGAGAGAAAAAATTATGGCAGAAATATGTTGTTCATACTGTTATGGAAGAAATTTATTAAAGATAGTCTATTGTTATAAAGGAGGAAACAAATGATGAGTGAGTTAATAATAAAAAAGTGTTTAAAGTGTGGAACGATAGTTGAGGTAATTAATGATTGTAACTGTGGCGACTGTGAAATAACTTGTTGTTGTGAACCTATGATAAAGTTAATTTCAAATAGTGTTGATGCATCGTTTGAAAAACATATTCCAACTTTTGAACATAGTGATGATAAAATACTTGTTAAAGTTAATCATGTTATGGAAAAAGAACATTTTATTGAATGGATTGCACTAGTTAATGAAAAAGATATTTGCAAAGTTAAATTATCACCAGAACAAAGTGCAGAATGTAAATTCAAATATATAAAAGGATCAAAATTATATGCATATTGTAATAAGCATGGACTTTGGTCTTGTGATGTAGAATAATAGTTATTTGTATTATAATTGTTAAAAGTCTTTGACAAACTTCCAAAGACATTTGGTAGATTGCAAATATCAACTCATATATAATTGTAAGTGAAAGGAGAGATAGAATGAAATTAGGAGATAACATTTTAAAATTAAGAAAAGATTGTAAACTTTCACAAGAACAATTAGCAGAAAAAGTTGATGTTACTAGACAAACAATATCAAATTGGGAGCTTGGTGAAACTTCACCAAATCCAGAGCAGTTAAAATTATTATCTAAAGCATTAAAAGTAAGTATTGATGAATTATTAAATAATGACATTAAACAAGTATTAGTAGAAAAAGTAAATAATAACGAAAAAAATACAGAGATAATAATTAAGATACTAAAAGTCTTGGGAATAATTTTTATTGTTGGTTTTGCTATTACTATTTTCATAAATATTATGTTTGGTGCTAAAAAAAATTCTATGACTATAAAAGAAAATCAAACTGTTCTTCTTAATTGTCAACTTAATGGTGAAAAGTATACTTATCTAATAGAATATGATAAAGATGATAATATTATTGATGCAAGTGGTAGTGATTATATTATAAAAATTGTTAAAGATAAACAGTTTAACAAAGCTAAAATATTAGTAAAATATATTGAATCATATTTTAAAGATAACGGTGGAAAATGTTAATTTAATAATATGTTTTATAGATAAGATCAATTTTATATTGGTCTTTTTCTTTTAAATTATTGATACCTAAAAAGCAACCAAATTAAAAACTTTTTTGAAATCGGGAAATTCATGATATAATTAATATACAGAAGTAAATCACTTTTCGTTTATTATTTGTGAGGAGGTATAATGAAGAAGAAAAAAATAATAATAATCACACTATGTTCTATAATAAGTTTAATATTTTTAGATTTTATAATCGCTCTTTCATTTAATAATAGTCAAATAATTAAAATTAGAGATTATTATGATGGTGGTTCTACTGTTTACATAGATAAAGGGATTTTTACAAATACTTATAAATGTTCTGATGGTAAAACTAAAACAGTTTTAAAAACGACTAAATATGCTTGCCCTATGAATGACATTGAAAAAGATATAAAAGAAGCAATAACAATTACATTTGATACTAAAGGTGGAAGCATAATAGATAGTATTACTATAAATAAAGATATTGAACTTACACTTCCAAAAGAACCTGTACGAGATGGCTATGTTTTTAAAGGCTGGGTTGATAAAAATGAAACTCCAATTTATAACAAAGTATTACTTGCAGAAGATACTACCCTTTATGCTGTTTGGGAAAAAATGGAAAATAAAAAAACTAATACTAAAACTGAAAAATCTAAAACAAACACTAATACAGATAATAACAATAGTAGTACTAATACTAATAAACCTAATCAAAATACAAACAATAACAATAACACAAATACTATTTTACCCGATGAAAAGCCACCAGTTGTAGAAAAAACTCAAGCAGAAAAAAATAATGAATATAGAAAAACATTAGAAAATAAGTATTCAGTTAAAATCATATATAAAGATGAGAATGGTGATTATTTAATCGGTGGCTCTATAAAAACTGAAAAACTAAATGATGATAATGAGATAGATAAATATTTAAAAGAAGTAGAGAAAACATTAAAAAAATATCCAAACGGTTTTTTTAAAGAAATGAAGGATAATAATATTTCTCTTAGAATATACATGGTTAACAAAATAGATGGAAATTATTCAGGTATGACAGATGGTAGAAATCAAAGTAATATAACAGTAACTATTGGAACCAATGGTACTAGTTTATTTGAAAGTACTTTGCACCATGAGTTAATGCACTATATTGATATTTATATGCGACAAAAAAATTCAACATTAAACTTAGAAGAAATAATGAAATCATATAATCCTGAAGGATTTAGTTATGGTTCTAATGATAGTACTTATGATTATAATTTTTCCAATCCAAATAATGCTTATTTTTTATCGTATTATTCAAGACAAAGTTATTTAGAAGATAGAGCTGTTTTATTTTCTGATATGATGACTAGAACAACAAAGAGATCTTGTTACAATGATGGTACTCCAATAAATAAAAAAGCAAAATTAATTAGTTCACAAATTAAAGAGCATTTTAAAACATTATCTAATACAGGAAGATATTATTGGGATAGATTCTTATAATATAAGTTTAAATAAATTAATTTAGGAAAGGAGGGAAGAAATGAAAAAAGATTTACTAGTAAAAATAATTATAGCAGTAGTTGTCCTTGTAGGATTAGGATACTTCATATATACAAATTATGTTTCAAAAGAAAAAGAATTGGTTTTTGAAGCAAGAATTAAAGAAGTAACAGTAAATAATAATGTATATACTGTTTTAGTGGAAGAATATGACAAAAAGAAAAAAGAATATACTATAGAGTATGAATTTGAAATAAATAAAGATACAAAAATAGTTTATAACAATGAAGATTCTGCTGCAGATAAATTAAAAGCAAAGCAAAAAGTAACTATTACTTCATCCGATGTGATATTACCAAGTGAACCAGCTAAATTATCTAATGTTAAAAAAATAGTTATTTTAAAAGATTAATTAGTTTTTTAAAGTCTTGCTAAATAAAGCAAGACTTTTTTGGAAATGTTGTTTGGTAATTTTAATTGTTAAGAAAAAATGTAGAATTTTCTCAATTGATATTTAATAACTATAATTATGATATGGATGGTTTAGAATAGTTTATAGGAAATTATACTAATATATCGTTGATTATGCTATTGAAAATATTGGTATATAACGAGTGATTTGATATAAGAGAAATTATGACTGAATAATTTATATGAAATAAAAATAAACTTAATTAGGGGCGACTATATTAGTGGCTAATAAAGTAACAAATTATGATTCAAATGGTAAAATCATAAACCCAAAAGACATAGTAATAAAGATACCATTGATATATGAACTAATTAAAAAATATTCACAGTAAAAGTAGTTATACTTAAGGGAGAGTTTACCAGAACTTTTCCTTATTTTTTTGATTTAAGACATAAATTGTGAAATGTATGTTATACTGTAAGAGCAATCTAATATAGTATATGACTGCTTTTATAGTTAGAAGGAGGTAATTGTTATAAAAGCAGGATTATATGCTAGAGTTTCAACTGATATTCAATTAGAAGGTTATTCAATTGATGCACAAAAAGAATTTTTATTAAACTATGCTAAAGCTAAAGAATTTACCGAGTATGAATATTATGTTGATGGTGGTTATAGTGGTAAAGACTTGGAACGACCAGCCATTCAAAGACTCATAAAAGATGTTAAAGTTCATAAAATTGATTGTGTAATTGTATTTAAACTAGATAGAATATCAAGAAGTCAAAAAGATACTTTATATTTAATTGAAGAGGTGTTTAATAAATATAATGTGGGCTTTGTTTCTGTGAGAGAAAATTTTGATACTACAACTCCATTTGGTAAAGCTATGGTCGGTGTTTTATCAATATTCGCACAACTTGAAAGAGAAACGATACTTGAAAGAACGAAAATTGGTATAAAAAAAAGAGCTGAAAATGGATATTGGAAAGGTGGAGGGAAAAATCCATTCCCTTATACCTATGATAAAAATACAGGAACTTTAATTCCTGTACCAGAACAAGTAGAATTATTACATAAAATGATAAATCTTTATTTAAATGGTTATAGTTTTGTTAAAATTAGTAATATAGTTGGTATGGATGAAAGTATGGTTGAAAAAAGAATACTATCAAGAAGAACGCTAGGTATTGTACCATATAAGAATCAAGAATTCGAAGGAAAGCATGAAGCGGTAATATCAGAAGAATTACATAAGAAAATAATGGAAACTAATAAACTACGAAGCAAAGCAAGAACAGAAAGTCATTATTTGTTATCAGGAAAAATATTTTGTGGACACTGTGGTGCAAAGTATAGATATCAAAAATGGGGAAAAAGATTGATTTGCTACTGCTACTCCCAACAAAAAAGTAAACCCAAATTTATTAAAGATCCAAATTGCAAAAATAAAAGATGGGATTCCTTTGAAATTGAAGATGTGGTATTAGAAAACTTATTTTCAATGGCACTTGATGAAGATTTGTTTAGAGAAAAATACGAAATTACACAAGTGGATGTTATCAGTGAATATGAAAAAAGATTTGCAAAGATAAACTTACAAATAGGCAACTTGATTAATTTTATTTCAGATGGTATTGCAGTTGATGACATTAAAAAGAAAATTGAAGAATTAGAGCAAGAAAGAAAGTCAATATTAGAGATAATTGATATTTCAAAAAATAATGAAGAACAAAATAGAGTTTCATTAAAAATGTTAAGAAATCTTCAAAACACTTGGAATAAAATGACATTTGAAGAAAAAAGGATAATAATTATGCACATTATTGATAAAGTTGTGGTAACTGATAATGATATAGAGATATTTTATAAGATATCTTAATTTTAAAAATATTTTTTCTCTTCATATTACCATTAGCCCAACAAAGGTCATTGATAGGTTAATTTTAAGTGAACTTATAATTGTATTTATATTAGCTTTAAAAATAACACTTGTAAATATTTGAAAATTATTGGCATTAAAGCTTTTAAGAAGCTTAATGCTATTTTTATTCGTTTGTTTAAAACCAGAATAGACTGATATAATAGTTGATATAACTGATATTAAAAGTGCCATTATTATAACGGAATTTTGATTAGCTCCAGCCCAAATAATTATTATAGGACCAAGTGATACTTTAGGCAAACTATTAAGTATAGTTAAATATGGATCTAATACTTTTGATAAAAATGGACTAAGCCATAGTATAGCTGCAAATAATATGCCTATTATTGTACCTATTGTAAAGCTAATTAATATTTCTTTTAATGTTACTAGAATATGAATAAATAATTCATTTTTAGTAGCTAGATTGATTATGGTTTGAACTATTTTAGTAGGACTTGAAAATAGAAATGTGCTTATTATATTTTTATCTGCAAGTATTTGCCATGTTATTATAAATAGTAAAAATATTGATATTTGACAAAGTAAGACTCTAATTTTTGATATTCTTAATTTTTTTAGGTAAGTCTTGTATTCATTTTTAGCTTTCATGATAATCAAAGTCCTTCCAAATTAAGTCATAATAGTAGTCAAATTTTTTATTTTTTCTATTTATGCTTGGTAAGTTTTTGCATTCCATTTCAATTGTATAACTATTTTTAACTACAGCTGGTCTTTTACTTAATACTATAACTTTATCAGCCATAGCGATTGCTTCAGATATATCATGTGTAACCATTATTGCTGTTTTTTTCTCTTCTTTTATAATTTTATATACATCATCAGATACATTTATCCTAGTTTGATAATCTAATGCTGAAAACGGTTCATCTAAAAGAAGTATATCTGGTTTAATAGCTAGTGTCCTAATTAAGGCAACTCTTTGAATGTATTAAAGACACTTTTTATAAGTGTTCTGGATATTTTTTTAATTATTATTTATTTTTCAAGAAGTTCATTACTAAATCAATTAGTATATCTTTTTCTTTCGGATTAGACTCTGCTATAAGTAGTGTAATAGCAACAAGAGAATTATTATCAATAACTTGTACATTTTCTTTATATAGAATATTATAGAATTCAAGAAAATAGATAAATAGTGTAGCAGCAATTCTTTTATTACCATCAATGAAAGTATGGTTTTTAGTTATTAAATATAAGAAATTGGCTGCTTTTTCTTGAATGCTAGGATATAAGTCTTTACCATCAAAAGATTGATATATAGTGCCTATAACCTCTTTTAAACCATCATCTCGTTCAAGTGCAAATAAGTCACTATCACTATTAAATTTAAGTTTATTAACTATACTAATACACTCTTCATAAGTAATCTTTTTGTTATTTTTTGTACCATTTGGTTTAGTTATTCGCTTATGGTCATAGTCATTAAGTAAATTTAAAGCATTTGAATAGTTATTTATTACTTTAATTATTTCCCCAGCTTCTGTACCTTTTAATTCAGTATCTATTCTTCCAGCAATATCTATTAATTTAATTGCTTTTTCAAGATATTCTAGTCTTTTTTGATTGGCTGCATAACCTTTAATTATATAATCTTTTAATACTTTATTTGCCCATTTTCTAAAAATAACACCATTTTGACTCTTAACACGATAACCAACACTAATTATCATATCTAAATTGTAATATTCTACTTGATAAGTTTTACCATCTTTTGCAGTTGTCGCAAATTTTGCGACAACTGAATTATCTAGTTCTTCATTTAAAGCATTATTAATATGTTTGCCTATTGTTTTAATATCTCTATCAAAAAGCATAGCTAATTGCTCACGATTTAGCCAAACGCTTTCATCTTTCATATTAACTTCTAATTTTACGTTTTGATTTTCAAATAATATAATCTCGTTTTTTATTAGTTTTCACTTCCTTTTAATTAGCATTTAAAAAAGATTATATAAAAATATAACCTTCCACTCATATTGTTCTACAAAACTTTTATCTTTCCCTCTAACATATTAAAATTCCACTTTATTTTAATATCTCTTACTTTAACTTCTTTATTTATTTTTCCTATATATATTTTATCTATAAATTCTTGGATAATAATTCTATTTAATTTGCTAAATTCTTGATATTTACATAAAATCTTTTCATCGTTATCATTATTCTTTTCTTTTTCTTTATAATGTATAATTTCATTATTAATAAATTTAATCTTTTCTTTATAATTATCTCTATCATTATTATAAATTGTAATTAAACTTTCGAATTGCTCTTTAGTAATAATATTATTAACTTTATCTTCATAAAGATTTTGTAAATAGTTGCTTGTTTTAGATAAATTTAAGAGTAATTCTTTTTTTTGATTTTCTAATAATGAAAGTTTTTTTTGGGATATAGCTTTTTTCTTTTTTAATATTTCTTTTTTTAATAGTTGCCCATCATAATAACTTTTGATTTTTTTATTTATTTCACTTAAAATAATATTTTCTAATACTTCATAACGCACAGATGACTTGTTTTTGCAACAACTATCTTGATTATTAGAACAAACTAAATACTCATGCTTGCTAGAATTTTTTTTTCTCATGTAACTATCGCATTCTAAGCAAAAGACCTTTCCAGAAAAATTATGAATTTTACCTGTATTTTTAGCTACCTTTGTTCTTTCTTTCATAGCTTTTTGTACTTTCATAAAAGTTTCTTCATCTATTATAGCTTCGTGTGTATTTTTAATTTTTATCCATTCATTTTTAGGTCTATTTATTATTTTATGATTTTTATAGCTAACGGTAGTTCTTTTACCTTGGATTAAATGACCTAAATAAAGTTCATTTGATAAAATACTTTTAATAGCAGATGAATTCCATTTAATTTTATCCCTTGGTTTATTACTAATTACATTTAATTTGATTCCTTTTTTATACTTGTATAGTGAAGGAGAGGGGATTGCTTTATCATTTAAGTATTTAGCTATCCTCATGTATCCAAAACCCATTAAATATAAATTGAATATTATCTTTACAATTAAAGCAGCCTCTTTATCAATTACTAATTTATTGTTATTTTCTTTTGAAACTTCATATCCAAGTGAAGCAAAGGGTGAAATAAATTCTCCTTGTTTCATTTTAGAAAAAAAAGCACTCCTAATATTATTAGATACATCTTCTAAGTACCACTCATTAACTAATCCATTTATTTGCCTTGACTTTTTATTTCCTAAAATTAAAGTATCAGCATTATCTACTAAACTAATAAATCTAATATTCCATTCTTTAAATTTGTTATTTATATATCTTTCAACGATTTCCATATCCCTTGAAAATCTAGACTGACTTTTACATAACACTATATCTAATTTTCTGTTTTTACAGTCCTTAATTAATCTTTCGAACTCTGGTCTATATGTCCCAGCACCTGATAAATCTTCATCAGAATATTCATCTATAAGTATAAATTCGGGGTGTTTATTAATATACTCAATAAGCATGTTTCTTTGGTTCTTAATTGATTCACTTACATCATTTTTATAAGCCTTATCTTTATCTTCATTAGATAATCTTAAATAAATGCCAACTCTTAACGTTCTGTTTAAATTATTCAATATAATTACCATCCATATCTGGGCATAAATTAAATTCTAACTTTTCTATGATATTATATATTTTTTGATTAATTATTATTTTTAAAATATCATAAGTTAAATTTTCATCATAAATTTCATCTACATTGTATTTCAAAATAAACACCTCTAATTTAAATATATTAAATTAAAGATAAAATATTAAAGACATAGATTAACTCTATGCCTCTTCTTTTACCAAAGGACTAAAATTTTCTATTGCATTAACTAATTTAGGGTGTCTAATTACAAAATGTATTATTGGATTAGCACTTTTAGATAATATCACGTAATTATCTTTTAAAATGGTTATAGATATGTTTTTAAATGTTTTATCTTTTGCTTTTATTATTTTATAATTTTGATGCTTTTTAGAATAGCTTTTACTTGATGCTAAATGTTTTTTATACATATCATAAGTATATTTTATCTTTTTATCATAAAACATATTTTCTAATGATAAATAAAACTCTTCGTTTACAAATTCATCTTTTTTAACTTCATATATAACATTTTCTATAATACTATCTTTTAATATTTTGTTAATATTTTCCTCTTCTTCCATCTTATATTTTAAAATTAGTTTTTCATCTTTTTTACTAACATTATTATATTTTAATATTTCTTCTAATAAATTATTATCTATAGTTTCAATAGGAAGAGTAGATATTATTCTTTTTCTGTTAACTTTTAATTTGGAATCGTTTAACATAAACACCTTAAAATCATTTTTATTTTCTTCCTTATATATGTCCATTAAACTATTAGCTTTCTTAAGTAATAAATTAGCTTTTTCTTTGTAATATTCTATTTCTTTTTTATTATTTGTTAAATAATATTTACCT
This sequence comes from uncultured Bacilli bacterium, assembly GCA_934162425.1. Taxonomy (GTDB): domain Bacteria; phylum Bacillota_I; class Bacilli_A; order RF39; family UBA660; genus Aphodocola. The sequence goes on along the minus strand of CAKPIS010000007.1, from coordinate 47,433 downwards.
TTATCATGATATCCTTTAATACATTCACCACATAAAGCAGCACTACCACATACATAATTTAAATGATTGTATACACTATTTTTAACTTCTTTTAAATAGTAAGGTGATACTTGTCCAGTCATATATATAGGAATCCAACTTTCAAGCCCTAACATCATTTCATCAAATGGTCTATCTAGATTATGTATTATATTTAAATTAAGTCCTTTTTTAAGACTTAGGGCTATCCCAAACATCCACTTTTTTCCAAACAAAACATCTTTTGCCATATCTTCCATAGGCATATCGCTATGCATAAATATATCTTCTTTATTCTTGGATAAAACGGCTATTTTAAAAAAGTCTAATTCTGCTTTTTTCATTTCTTCTAATCCGTAGTAATTTTTAGTTTTTCCTCTGTAAAAAGGTATATTAGGTACCTTTAATTCATCAAACTTAATAGCTTTTATATAATCATTTAAATTAAACTCATTTAAATGATTTAGAAAGTTTTCTATGTTGTTTTTATAATTATTACAATCATTATTTATTAACCAATTATAAAGTGTATTAAATAAATCTTTTTCTATTTTTTCTTTTTTACAACCCATTAGTGTAGATAATATATTTAAACTATCACTATCATTATATTTTGATGTAACATAATTACAAATTTTAGTACTAAACTCTTTAGGATCTGATGGTTTTGATTTTGCATATCTTATTCTAGAAATATGTGATGCATCAAATACGATGTATTTTGACATATCATTTGTGTTAATATTAAGAGCAGATATTAATTTATTAAAATTTAAACTAAAGGTATCATAGTTAAATTCATCTTCTTTAGTAGAGTCCTTTAATTTTTTTAAGATATCTTCTTTTTTATAATTTAATTTATTATTTTCTAATGAAATAGTATATATAGCATCAGATAGTTTTAATAAAACTTCATTTTTATTAGGTGTTCTATCTCCACTTCTATATCTACTTATAACTGATTCAGAAATGCCAGATACATCAGATAATTTTTTTGATGAAGAATTTATTTCTTTTAAATATGAATTAAGTGTGTCTTTAAATGTCAAATTTATCACCTCATATGTTTATTATACTATATAAATTGGAAATAGATAAAAAAAGTTGCCATTAAAAACAATGAATTAAATGGCAAGTTAATTGTTAATATAAATAATTTAAACTATAATTAAATAGGTATAAAAGGTAAGGTGTTTAATTAATGGAATTTATTAAAAAAAATAAAAACTTATTATTGGCCGCTATAGTAATAGTAGTAGCTCTAATATTTTTGATTAATCCTAATAAAAAAAGTGGGAATAAAGATAGAAAAATTGTAACTAAAAACGAAGCTAAGTTAAAAATTAGAAAAAGTGAGGTATCTACTTTAACATTAGAGGATTATGAAAGTTCAGTATTTACAATGAAGAAGCCAAAAGGTTGGACAGTTAGTGGTGTTGGAGTTGGAATGTATTATGCAATAAAAGTAACAGATCCTAATAATACTAATAATTCTATATTTTTAATGCTTAAAATTCAGCCACTACTTAAAAGTGAAGCATCCAAAAACTTTTGGAAGGATTATTCTAACTTGTCTAAAGGACAGTACAAATTATTTGCTGATGCTGTTGTTTTGGATAATCCAACTGTTCAAGGGTTCTATGAAAAGTTTGGTGATATAGCAAATTATATAAAAAATGCAGAGTCTACTTTATCAAGCTTTGATTTTCCTACATATTCTAATTTTACAAAAATAGAAGAACAAGAAGGTAATGCTTCAATGAAAAGTGTAGCATTAGATAGTAAAGTATTAAGAGGTACATTTACTGGTTCTAATAATAAAAAAGGTGAAGGATTATTTTTAGCTTCTATTGTTAACTTTGGTGATAATTATATTAACGGAATAGATACATTATATTATATGGTATACGATATAATGGCGATAACTGCAGATGAAAATGAATTTGTAAATTATAAAGACATATTATTAAATTCTATTAATTCTATTTCTTTTACAGATAGTTATGTTAAACAAACAATTGATGATGGAAATGCACAAACTAAAAAAGCTTTAGAACTTAGTGCTTCAATACAAAGAGCTTTTGATTCATATATGAGTGCATGGGAAAATAGAAATAAGACTTATGATATTATGAGTCAAAAACAAAGTGATGCAACACTTGGCTATGAAAGGGTATATGATACTGAAACTAATGAAATTTATAAAGCTTACAATGGTTTTAATGATGATTATGATGGTCAAAGATATAAGTCTGTAACAGATGAGATGTACACACAAAAAACAAGTGGTTATATTGATAAATAAAGGAGGATGTAAATATGGCTTTAATTAAGTGTCCAGAATGTAATAATAAGATTAGTGATAAGGCAGAGGTTTGTCCAAAGTGTGGTTATGAGTTAAATAAGAATGCAAATAACTTAGGTAATAATAACAATAACACAAGTAATAATGGAAGTAGATTTACTGGTAAATTTAAAAAAGATAGTTATAGATATTTATTTATATTTGCAGTAGTAATTATTTTATTTCTAATATATACACAAAATAAGGGTACTACAAACAATAATAAAACTAATAATCCAGATACACAAGGTACAACAGAACCTGCTAAAACAAGTGGATATATGACTTATACTGATTCGAAATTAGGTATATCTTTTGAATATCCTAGTTCATACAAAGTTGCAACTGATAAGGATGGTTTTATTTACGTAGCTAAAAATATTGATAATGAGGGAGCTTTAATACCATATATAATTGTTGGTAGATATACAGGTTACACAAATGAAGTACAGTTTTTAAATGCATTTACTGATTACATGAGAAAAGAGTATAGTGATCTTACAATAACAATAGATTTAGTATCTGGTCAAATAGGTGGTAAAACAGTTTATGGATTAGCATATAACTATACATCTAGTGGGCATTTAGTAGTAGATAATAGATATGCTACTATTATGAATAACAATGTTTATATGATAGCTTCTAAGGAAGAAAATACTAATTCTTCTGAAATTAATAGTGTAGTAGAACATATAATTAGTACATTATCGCAAGGGAGGTAAAGAACATGGCGTTAATTAAATGTAGTGAATGTAAAAAAGAAATATCATCTAGTGCAAAGGTATGTCCACATTGTGGTATTAAGCAATCAAATGAGGTTTGTCCAGAGTGTGGTAAAAAAATAAATGGTGATGAACAAAATTGCCCTGAATGTGGTTTTCCTTTAGTTAAGAAGGTTCAAACAAATATAATAACAGAAAATCTAGATAAGATAACAGGTGCTAAATCAGAAAACTATGTTACGTTTAAAGATTTGTTTAAAAATACTTTTAAAAAACATGATGATAAAGAATTAGATGAAGTATTTATATGTGGTGATGAAAGAACTACACCTAAAGTTAGCGACATTGATCCTAAAAATGCAAGTGCATGGGTATATTTTAAGATACTGATATTTTTTATAATTGCATATATACCAACAAGAATGGGTTATATTACATATGGACAAGTAAATTTTTTACCTGCTATGATAATGCTTGGTGCATTTGCTATTCCAGTTACGGTATTAATGTTCTTTTATGAAATTAATTTGTTTAGAAATATTCCATTTTATAAAGTTGTTAAGTATTTCGTACTTGGAGGAGCTTTAAGTTTAATTTTTACGATATTACTTTCAACACTAGGATTTAATATGGATATATCAACATATACAGGTGCATTAACAGTTGGTTTTGTAGAAGAAGTTGCTAAGGCTATAGTAGTTGCATTATTCCTATTTAAAAGTAAAAAAAGTAATTATATTCTAGATGGATTACTTATAGGAGCAGCAGTTGGAGCTGGGTTTGCAGCATTTGAAACAGCTGGATATATTTTAAGATTTGGTTTAAATAGTGGAAATGCTGCTATGCTTAGTATAATTAAATTACGTGGATTTTTAGCTCCAGGAGGACATGTTGCTTGGGCAGCTATTGAAGGAGCAGCATTAATGTATGTTAAGGGATTTGAAAAATTAGATAGAAAACATTTAAATGATAAGAGATTTTTACTTATATGTTTAATTCCAGCTGTGTTACATGGTATTTGGGATATGCCAATTAATTCTCCATACTACCTAGTTCAAATAACTATGACAATATTAGCTTGGCTTGTAATAATATACTTTATTAATTTGGGATTAAAACAAGTTGATGACGCTAAAATGTTAGAGAAAAGTAAAACAAAAAAGAAAGAAATTGATTCATAAATTTGAGTCAATTTTTTAATGCCATAAGTGTCTTTATAACATTCAAGCAACTCTTTGCCTCATACCACCAGAAAGTTCTCTTGGAAAACTTTTTTCAAATGCAGAAAGACCATATTTTTCTAATAATCCTTTAACATAGGATATACTACTTTCATTTATCTCTTTTCTTATCTTAAGTCCCAATAGACAGTTATCTAAAACATTTAACCAAGGAAATAGTGTGTCCTCTTGAAACATATAACCTATTTTTACATTATTATTTTTAAATTTAATATTACCAGAACTTTTTTTCTCTAAATTTCCAATTATTGATAAAATAGTTGATTTGCCACATCCAGATGGTCCAACTAATACTACAAACTCATTTTCATTAACTGTTAAATTAATATTCTTAAGAGCACATATGGCATTTTTCTTAGATAAGTAATTTTTTTCTAACTCTTCTATTTTTAAGAGTTCATTCATAACTTATCCTTCAAAAACTAATTTGTCATATGGTGCTTTTTTATCTAATTCTCCAGCACTAATAATTATATCTTGTAGATGTTCAAAGTCTTTTTTTGTTATATATGATGAAGTAGGCCAAGCTTCATTTGTTTTATATCTTTCAATGATTGCGGTTAAATCATTTAATGATAATTCAGGGAAGAATTCATATATATCTTTTGCAACTATACTAGAATCTGTTTCATTTACATACTTTAACCCTTTATTAATAGCTTTTGTAAATCCATTAATTAAATCTTTATTATTTTCTATATAACTTTTTCTTGCATTATAAGCAGTATATGGAACTTCACCACCAAATTCACCAACATATGCAACAACGTATCCTAAACCTTGTTTTTCAACACTTAGTGCATTAGGTTCAAATAGTGTTACAAAGTCACCATTACCTCCTATAAACGCCCCTTCCATAGCTGAAAAGGCTATACTAGTATCAATGCTTAAATCTTTTTTAGGATCAATTCCATTTTGTTTTAATCCCCATTCAAATGTCATTTCAGGCATTCCACCTTTTCTTCCACCAATTACTTTTTTCCCTTTTAAGTCTTCTAGTTTAAAGTTATCATATTTTTTTCTTGATACTAAAAATGAACCATCTTTTTTAGTTAATCTTGCAAAGTTTACAAGATAATCTTCTTCATCACTATTATATACATATATAGTGGCTTCACTGCCACAAAATCCAATATCAACATCACCTGATAATACTGCTGCTGTAACTTTATCAGCACCTGCTGTTAGACTTAAATCTATTTTAATATTTTCATCTTTAAAATAGTCTTTACTTATAGCAGCATACATGGGTGCATAAAATATTGTGTGTGCAACTTCTGCTACTTTAACTTCTTTTAGTTCATTATTATCTTTCTTTTCATTTTTTTGCATCTTTATAATTAGTAAAGTTCCTACTAACAATACTAAAAGACTGCAAATTATTATAATAATTTTCTTTTTCACATTTATCCTCCTCACTTACAATAGTAGTATATTCTATAAATTATTAAGGGTTCTTATTTACTTTTAAAAGGTTTTAATTTATAATAATTTATATGATAGGGTGTTGATAGTATGGCAAATGGTAGTAGTAAAATAAATAATTTGGACGAAAATCAAAGAGTAAATTATGTTAAAAATTTACTTTTTAACCATGAGTTAAATGAAGCTCTTGATATACTTTTAAAAGATGAAAATAAAAATTTATTAGCGATTAAAACTATTCTTAATGTATTAAAAGATGAATTAATTATAGAAAGAATAAAATCCCAGTGTAATATTAAGGATGATAAAAGAGCCATATCTTTTGTGTATTCTAAAATTATTAGCATTCTTGCATTTTATAATAAATCACTTATTATGATTAAATTCTTTAAACTACTATCTGAAGAAGAAAAAAAGAATTTAGCTTATTATGAATATCAAAATAAAACAAACGTATCATTTAGTAATAAAACTTTTAATAGATATTTCTCTAAGTACAAAGATGAAGCTATAAAACAAGGAGAATTATCTGATGAGGAAGTGCTTTTATTGGATGATGAAATAAAAAAGTATAATTCTATATCAAGTAATAATAAAGTAAAAAGAAATGTTTTTATATGCCTTGGTATTTTAATTATCATTTTACTAAGTGCAACTGTTTATGAATTTACTCTAGTAAAAAAGTATAATGGTTTATTTTACCCAGGCATTTATTTTAATAATATTAATTTATCTGGTAAAAAGATAAGTCAGTTAGACAATATAATAAATAGTGAAAATGAAAAAATTACTGATGGTAAAATTACAATATCAAACGTTAATGGAGATTATGACTATACGTATAAAGAACTTGGTATTATAACTAATAAAGATGATATTAAAAATGAGATAATAAATTATAATAAAAATTTATCTTTAATAGAAAAATTAAAAATGATAAATATGAAAAAGAAGAGAAAAGTATTTTACTTAAAAGGAACTTATGATAAGGAAAGTATTAATAAATTCATTATATCTTTAAAGACACGTTTAGATGTACTAGAAAGAGAAGATGGACTTGTTGTTGATGATAAGCATAATGTTTCATATGCTCCTTCCGTAAATGGGTTTAGTCTTGATGTAGATAAAACAGCTAAAGAACTAGAAAAAAGTTTAAATAATTTAACTAATCAAACTAAAGTAAAAGCTTATGGTACTGTTGTTAAAATGGAAGATAAAAACAAAGAATTAGCATCTATAAATACTAAAATTGCAAGTTATACTACTACTTTTGAAAATGTTGGTAATAGAGGGCATAACATAGTTTTAGCAGCATCTAAATTAAATGGTTCTGTGCTAAAGAAAGACGATGAGTTTTCATACTTAAAAGTAGTTGGTCCATATAGTGCTAAAAATGGTTATTTACCAGCTCCTGCATATGTTAATAAAGTTTTAACAACTGCTAATGGAGGGGGAGTTTGTCAATTGGCTACAACACTTTATAATGCTCAGTTAAGAGCAAATTTAGAGATTGTTTATAGAATAAACCATTCTTATGCACCAGCTTATGTTCCAAAAGGATTAGATGCAACAGTATCATCGACTACTACAGATTATAAATTTAAGAATCAATATGACTATCCTGTATATATTGCTTCATATGTTACAGGAGAAAAGCTAACAGTTGATATATGGTCTAGTGATAAAACATTAGGTAATAAGACATATGAACCATATTCGTACTTTTCAAATGGGGGATATGTTAGTTACTTAAAAGAATTTGAAAATGGTAAATATGTAAGTCAAAAGTATTTAAATACGAGTTATTATAAACAGTAAAAAAGAAAGATGTGATAAAATGCTACTTAAAAAAGATAAAAATAAATTATTAAGTATTTTATTTATTATAATAATTATAATAGGTAGTTATTTAATAATAGATACAGGTCTATATTTATTTAATATAAATAGAAAAATAGAAGTATCTTATAACGTTATCAATAAAATAAATACTGATATGAAAAAGTTAGATGATAATATAATATTAATTAATAACATACAAAGTAGTAATTATAATAATAAAGACTTAGAAGAATTAAAAAAATCGTTTAATGAAATAAATGATGAATTAAATAAAGAAGTATTAAGAATAAAAGATAAAAAATATACATTAATAGAATATTATGATACATTTTATAATAAAAATAAAACTGGTAGTGATGAATATAACTCTTTAATAAAAGCTAAAGAAAAGAAAATAAAAAGTATTTTAGGTAAATACTTAAAATATGATGATAATATGTATGATTTACTTAAAAATGATTCTTATATTAATCTATTAGAAGAAACCATTAATAAAAAAAGTGCTTATTATTCTATTGTTAAAGCAGATTATAATTATTTTAAAGAATCAAATAAATATATTTTAAGTATATATGAAACTACAATAAAAAAATACATTAATTTAACTAATATAGTATTAGAGTTAGGAAGGTAATTATATGAAAAAAATATTAAAAATATTTAATAATTTACTTTTTATTATTTTACCATTATTAATAATAATTACTAACTTTAAAATTGATTTAACAGCTATATATAAAAACTCTTCAAATATAATATTACTTGTAATTTATATATTATTTATTATATTTGAAATTAAAAATTTATTTAACTTACGAAGTATAAATTATGATAGAAATTATAACATAGTAATATTTATTTTTAACATTACTATTATCTTAATTAGTTTAATATATCATTATCTATCATCTGTTTATTTTGCTGTATTTTATTTTCCCTTATTTAAGCAAAGTTTAACATTAATGTTTTTACTTATAATATCAATAATTTTATATAAATCTTTAGTAAATTCTAAAGGATTAATATATGATAATTTGTTTTTTATGTTATCATGGATATTTTTATTTAATAAAACAATTAATAACTATGCATTAGGACTAATTATATTATTTATATTTATAATTATATATTTAATTGGATTTAAGAAAAAAGATGGAATATTATATTCTAGAGAATATAATGCTTTAATAAAAAGATATAATGTAATATTTATTTTATATGTATTTATTTATCAAATACTTATAAGTTTATTTTATAATATAGGTTCTATCATAAATAAAATCTTCATAGTAATAAGTACAATATTTTTATGCTTAATAGTATTAACATTTATTAAAAGTATTAAAAAAACATATCTTAGAAGGGCTTTATATGTAATTTATTACTTAATTATAATTTTAACTATAATTTTAGGTATGTTTGTATATATAACTACATATTCTTAAACCTATACGTATTAATAGCAAGTACTATTGCTATTTTTTTTAAATTATGCTAAAATAAATCACCAAGTAAAGGGGGATTTTATTATGCAAGATAAAAATATAAAGAAAAAAAGACAAGAAGAGTTAGAAAAGATTAAAAGAGATAGAAAATTAAGATATGATTTTGGATATCCTTCAAGTGAAATAGAAGATATAAGAAAAAATGAAAAATTGCATAATACTTTATATAATCTTATTAAACTAGCTAGAATATTTAATAGATGTTCAAAAGATTTTCCAAGTAAAGAATATATACAAAAATTAAGAGAAAATGAAGAATATAAAAATAGACCAATAATAGTTGCACCTAATCATGTTAGAAAACAAGATATAGAAATAATAATGGAAGCAATGCCAGAACATATGATATTGTTATCTGGAGATTATGAAAATGTACATGGTGATATAGGTGGAGTTTTACTTGAAAAAAATGGTATTATTTATTTTGATATGGAAAATCCTTATGAAAGTGATTTTATAAAGAGAAAAGAAGAATATTTAAGCGAGTTAAAAGAATATATAGATCTTACTAATAATGAAGATTTAATTAAAGAATACACAAAGGAAAAAAAGATATATGATAATGTAATTAAAAGTGCATTAAATGATAGAGCTAATGTTAAAAATACAATAAGAGATATTTTAAATACTGGATATAATATGTTATGGTTTTATGAAGGTTCTTGGAATCTATCTCAAAACAAACCTTATTATGATGGTAGTTATTTTATGGTAGAAGCTGCAATAGATACAGATGCAATAGTTTTACCTGTTGCTTATGATTTAACCGTGCAAGATAATAAAAAAATAGCTGTTGTAAAATTTGGAGAACCTATTGACTATAGAAAAATATATGGAAATAGAAAGTTATCTAAAGAAGATAAAAAAGAGGCTTTAGATATACTAAAAGGTGAAATTGGTAGAGAACTTCTTGATATATGGTATGAATATAACTTTATAAATAGAGATAGTTTATATAAAAAGTATGGAAGAGTGCCTAACATGGAAGAAGACTTAACCCATGATTTTTATAGAAAAGCACCGCTAGAAGCATATTATGAAGAATATGAAAAAAAAGTTTTAAGTGAGTGGCATTTTACTAAAGAAGAGTTAGAAGCTAAACACTTTGTTGATAAATCTATAGTTAGTAAAGAAGAAGCTTTTGATCATTTAAGCAAGATAAAATTAAATAAAAATAATGCATTCTTAGCTAGTAAGAGAAATCATTTTTAAAATAGACAAAACATCAAAATTTTGATGTTTTTTGTTTGTTATTATATTTAATTGTGTTATACTTATTATGATAGTAGGAGGTCCTTATGAATAATTTATACTTTCCAATATGTGCAGTATTTATAAACATTTTAATACTTGTAGTATTCTATTCTAAAAAAAGATTTAAAGGAGATGAAACTAGAGCTTATTCTTATCTAATAATAACAGCATTTTTAGAATCATCTTTAGCGTGTATTCTAGTTATATTAATGAATTTATATGGTAAACCATCATATATATATAATTTGCATAGAATAGATTATATACTAATGTTATTTTGGACATGGGCATTATTTAACTATGTATCCATAGTATCAATTAATAATAATAAAAAATTAAGAGATAAATTAAATAAGATAACATTAATATTTAATGTAGTAATATCAATTAGTTTTTTCTTCTTAAAAGTAAACGTTATAAATGAAAATGGTATAATTGATACTAATGGAGAAGCAATGAATGTCTTATTTTTTGTACTTACTTTGTATGTTGTTCTTATTATAATACTTGTTTTAAAAACTTTATTTAAAAATATTAAAAGTTCAGATAATAAGAAATTTATTCCACTTCTATTTTTAGCTATATTAGGTGCAGTATCACTTTTAATAAGAAGTATAGCACCAGAAGTACTTTTAATTTCATTAGTTGCAGCATTCGCTGACTTAATTATGTTTTTTACAATAGAAAATCCAGATGTAAAAATGATATATGAACTAAATAAAAATAAACGCTTATTAGAAAGTATGAGTGAAGAAAAATCCAACTTCTTATTTAGTATGTCACAAGAAACCAAAAAGCCTATAGATAATATATTAGAAGTTAAAAATATGCTTGAAAAAGAAAAAGATATAAATACTATTCAAACAGGACTTAAAGTTATAGAAAATAATGCAAGAGAACTTAAAAATACAATTAATAATGTGCTTGATGTTTCAACTATAAGTTCAAGTAAATTAATAGTAAGTTCTGAAACATATAATATGAATACACTTTTAAATACATGTATAAAAACAATAGAACCAAAGTTAAATACTGGAGTTGCACTAAGATATGATATAAGTAAAAATATTCCAAATGAATTATATGGAGATCCTATTAAATTAAAACAAGTAATTATGAGTATATTAGTTAATGCTGCTAAATATACAAAAGATGGTTATATTGAAGTAAGTGCTAATGAAATAGTTAAATACGATGTAGCTAGAATAATAATAAGAGTAGAAGATTCTGGTTGTGGTATTAGTGTTGAAAAATTAAATGAGTTATTACGTTACAATAGTAATTTAGAAAATACAGACCTTTTAAAATTGGATAGTTTAGATATAGATTTAAAACTAGCTTTTAAAATTATTAAAAAATTAGGTGGATACATTAATATTAAAAGTGAAGAAAAAATAGGAAGTACTGTTACTATAGTAATAGACCAAAAAATAAAAGTAAATAAAGATACATATTATAGTAAATACATATTTAATAAGAAAAAAGTAATGGTAGTAAGTGATAATATACAACTTCTTAGAACACTCAATTCATTATCAAATAAATATGATATAGATCTTTTAGCAACAATGTATGGTAATGATTGCATTCAAAGGGTAAAAGATGGAGAAAGTTTTGATTTAATAATACTTGAAGATGATATGAAACCTTTATCAGCCTTTGCAGTTTTAGGTAAATTACAAGAAATTAAAAAAGATTTAAAGACACCTATTGTAGTAATGTTAAAAAAAGATAAAGAAACTATTGGTAAACATTATATAGAAGATGGTTTTAATAATTATTTATTAGAAGAAAACTTAGATGATGAGTTTGATAGAATTATTAAAAAATATATTTAAAGGGTGATAAAATGGCTTATAGTGTTGATAAAGGATTACCTTTATTAGTACCTAGTTTTGCTAGAAAAAAATATGTGGATTCTAGCAATAATAATATTAAAAATAATAAAAAGATAGTTAAAAATAAAAAACTAAATAAGAAAAATAAGAGATAAGAAGCATAGACTTCTTTTTTCATGCGATAACTTTTTGAGAATTCCAAACATAAGATCCCGTGTAAAGTGTGAGTTTTCCACAGACAAAATATTGACATGGATTTGTAGGACTGTTATTATAAACGTGTAAGTTATCCACAATATATATAAAATGCGTCATATCTGATTTGTGTATAAATTATATACATGTGGGTAAAATAATTGTAAGGGAGTAGCATTATGGTAAAAGAAAAATTAAAGGGTACATTAATTAAAATAAAAAATAATAATTAGTGTAAACTTATTTGTTTTAAGATACTTAATTAGTATCTTTTTTTTGTCTTTGTATGCTATAATTAATACAGAATAAAGTAGAGGGTGATTATATGACAGAGATAGAAAAATTAGATGGTTATTTTCGTGCTGCGAATTATTTATCAGCATGTCAATTATATTTACTTAATAATCCATTATTAAAAAGACCATTAGTTAAAGAAGATATAAAAAAGAAGATAGTAGGTCACTGGGGAACAGTACCAGCACAAAACTTTGTATATACACATTTAAATAGAATAATTACTAAATATGATTTGAATATGATTTTATTATCAGGACCAGGTCATGGTGGTAATTTTATGATTTCAAATACATATCTAGAGGGAAGTTATAGTGAAAAGTATCCTAGTATTACTATGGATGAAGCAGGATTAAGACATTTGTTTAAACAGTTTTCATTCCCAGGAGGAGTACCTTCTCATGTTGCACCTGAAACTCCAGGCTCTATTCATGAAGGTGGTGAACTAGGTTATAGCTTATCTCATGCATTTGGAGCAGTTTTAGATAATCCATCTTTAATTGCAGCATGCATAGTTGGAGATGGTGAAGCTGAAACTGGACCACTTGCTACTAGCTGGCATGGAGTTAGATTCTTAAATAGAAAAACAGATGGTGTTGTACTTCCAATACTTAATTTAAATGGATATAAAATAAGTAATCCAACCGTATTTTCTAGAATGAGTAATAGCGAGTTAGCTTCATTTTTTTCTGCATGTGGATATAAACCTTATTTAGTAGAAGGTGATGAACCATTTATTATGCATGATATCATGTCAAAAACACTTGACTTAATACTAAAAGATATAAAAGAAATTAAAGAAAGTGGTGATTCGCATTTAAAATATCCTATGATTATTTTAAGAACACCAAAGGGATGGACTGGACCTAAAGAAGTCGATGGAAATAAAATAGAAGGTTCATTTAGAGCACATCAAGTACCAATTAGTATGGAAAAAGAAGAACATTTACCTCTTTTGGAAAAATGGCTTAGAAGTTATAAACCAGAAGAATTATTTAATAGTGATGGTTCATTAAAAGAAGAATACAGAGAATTTATACCAAAAGGTGAAAGAAGACTAGGTGCAAATCCTATTACTAATGGGGGACTTTTAAGAAAAGAGCTTATTATGCCTAATTTTTATGATTACGGAGTGTCTGTGCCTTATCCTGGTAGTGTAAAAAAACAAGATATGTTAGTTTTATCAAGCTTTATTAGAGATATATTTAAATATAACGAAGTAAATAAAAACTTTAGAATGTTTTCGCCTGATGAAGCTAAATCTAATAGATTATATGATGTTTTTGATGAAACTAAGAGAAGTTGGCAAATGGAAATTAAAGAAAATGATGAAGATTTATCAAAAAACGGTAGAATAATGGACTCATTTTTATCTGAACATATGTGTGAAGGAATGTTAGAAGGTTACCTTTTAACAGGTAGGCATGGATTCTTTGCAAGTTATGAAGCTTTTATTAGAATAATTGATTCAATGGCAGCTCAGCATGCAAAGTGGCTTAAGGTATGTAATGAGATACCATGGAGAGAGCCTATTTCTTCGCTTAACTTTATATTAACATCAAATGTATGGCAACAAGATCATAATGGTTATACACATCAAGACCCAGGCTTCTTAGATCATATTGCAAATAAAAAGGTAGATGTTGTAAGAATGTATTTGCCACCAGATTCAAACTGTTTATTATCATGTGCAGATCACTGTCTTAGAAGTAAGAATTACGTAAATGTTATAGTAGCATCAAAGCATCCATCTTATCAGTGGCTTAATATGGATCAAGCAATAAAGCATTGTACTAAAGGTATTGGAGTATGGAACTTTGTTAGTAATTCTTTAAATCCTGATATTATAATGGCTTGTGCAGGTGATACACCAACTATTGAAGCTGTCGCTGCAACTAAAATATTAAAAGAATATTTACCAGATTTAAAGATAAGATTTATAAATGTAGTTGATTTAATGAAACTTGATTCTACATCTAAACACCCTCATGCATTAACTAATGAAGAGTATGATGAATTATTTACTAAAGATAAACCAATTATATTTGCATATCATGGCTATCCAACTTTAATACATGAATTAACATATTTTAGACATAATCATAATATACATGTTCATGGATATATGGAAGAAGGAACTATTACAACTCCATTTGATATGAGGGTTAAAAATAAGATAGATAGATTTAATCTTGTAATAGATGCAGTTAATAATTTAGATAATTGTATGATAAAAGATAAGATTATAAATGATATGAATAGTTATTTAGAAAAACATAATAATTATATTATAGAGAATGGAGAAGATTTAGAAGAAATTAGAAATTGGAAGTTTTAAGCATAAATGTTAATTTAAATTGACAAAATTCCAACTATAGTTGCTAGACTAACTATTTAAAAAATGATAATATTTTAGCATTAAATTCATTTTTGGGTTTAATAGAAGAAAAAAAGGAGAAGTGTTATATGAAATTCGAAGAAAAGCTTATTATACTAAGAAAACAAAATCTCTTATCACAAGAAGGACTTGCTGAAAAATTAGATGTAACAAGACAAACTGTATCTAAATGGGAACTTGGACAATCAAGACCTGACATGGATAAATTAACATTGATGAGTAAGTTATTTGATGTTAGTATTGATACTCTTACAAATGATGAAGTCTTTTTAGATGATAAAAATGAAGAGGTAAGAAAAGAAAAATCTAATAAAAAAACAAATGGTGGTGGTAATAGAAAATTTTTACTATACATATTTATTCTTATATTTATAGCATCTCTTACAACTTTAACTTATAGAGTAGCTTACAGTATAAAAGAAAAGAAAGATGCTATAAAAGAAGAGGCTAGAAAAACAAAAGAAGATGCTTTGAAAAAACAAAAAGAAATAGAAGATAAAATACAAAAAGCAAATGATGAGTTTGAAGAAGAATCTAAAAAACATAAAGAAGAAATGAATAAAAATAGTTTTAATAGTTCTTTTGAAACATACGATGGAACTCAAGTTGGTACAGGAGTTTCACATGAAATAGATGAAGTAATGCAAAATAATAAAAAGAATAGTGATAAATTAATAGAAGTTGTGTTTGATGGAACTTCATATGGAACAGATGTAGAAAATATTAAAAATATAAAAAATAGTTTAAAAGATTTTAATGGATACAATCTTCAGTACTATGAAGTATCACTTGATTATGATGATAATGGTTATGTAAATAAGGTAACCATTGAGACAAAGTAAGGGGGGAATTATTATGATAATAAATGTATGTTTAATAGTAGTTATAATTATAACTGGAATAATACTTGCAAGTTATAATCATTTTGTAAGAACAAATAATAGGGTAAATCAAAGTGCATCAGCTATAGATGTATTATTAAATCAAAGGTTTGATTTATTACCAAATTTAATTGAATGTGTAAAAGGATATTCAAAGCATGAAAGTGAAACGTTAGAAGAACTAGCAAAATTAAGATCTTCATATAACAAAGATGGTTTTAGTATTAATGAAACTGAAAAACTAGATAAAAAGTTTGGAAATATAATGGCTATATCAGAAAGTTATCCGGATTTAAAAGCTAATCAAAATTTCTTGGATTTACAATCTAATCTAAAAGAAATAGAAAATAAATTAAATAATGCAAGAATGGATTATAATAACGCTGTTACTTCGTATAATAACTTAGTTGAAACTATTCCATCTAATATAGTTGCAAAAATGTTTAATTTTGAAAGAAAAGAATTATTTAAATTAGATGATAATAAAAGAGAAAATATTAAAGTTGATTTTTCACAATAACAATATATGAATTTACAGCTCTTGTATTTTATTACTTTAATTGATTTGTTAACTTATATTCTACATGATATAATATATTTAAGAAGAATAATTATATTTTAAAAGAATGGTAGGTGAATAATATTTTGAAAAAGATTTATATTATAACTGGGGCAAATGGTTTTTTAGGTAATAATATTATAAGAAGATTGAATCATGACAATGATACTGAGATAAGAGCTTTTGTTTTAAAAGGAGATTCTATAAAATCACTGGAAAATCTAAACTGTAAAATATATTATGGAGATGTAACTAAAAAAGATACTTTATCATCAGTTTTTGAAAACACTGATGATAAAGAAGTGTTTGTAATTCATTGCGCCGCAATTGTATATATAAAATCTAAATATAATGGTTTTGTATATGATGTTAATGTAAATGGTACAAAAAATATAGTAGATAAAGTTTTAGAGTCAAAAGCAAAACTCATTTATGTTAGTAGTGTTCATGCAATCCCTGAAAAACCAAATAAAGGTTTGATAAAGGAGATAACTGATTTTGATCCTAATAATGTTAAAGGCTTATATGCAAAAACAAAATCAGAAGCTGCAAAGTATGTTATGAAATTAGTAAAAACTAAAAACTTGAATGCTTGTATTATTCATCCCTCTGGAATTATTGGACCTAATGATTATGGTAATAGTCATTTAACTTGGTTAGTTAAGGAAGTGTTAAATGACAAGTTACTAGTTAGTGTAAGTGGAGGATATGATTTTGTTGATGTTAGAGATGTTGCAGATGGTATTATTAGTGCCTGTGAAAGAGGTATAAAAGGTGAGTGTTACATCTTATCTAATAAATATATAACAATTAAACAATTAACTGATTTAATATGCGATGTGCAAGAAAGAAAAAGAATTAAATTAGTATTACCAATTTGGATTGCAAAATTAGTAGCTCCTTTATTTGAGATATATTATAATATAAAAAAACAGACTCCACTTTTTACAAGATATTCTTTATACACATTATCTTCTAATGCTAATTTTAGTAATAGGAAAGCTAAAAAAGAGTTGGGTTTTAAAAATAGAGATATAAAAGACACGATAAAAGATACTATTTGGTGGATAAAAAATAATCAAAAGAAGATATAATAGCTTATGTAGAAAATAATTATAAGTATTTTAGTATGTTACTTTATTATGTTTAGTTTAGTAGGTTACACAAAATATAAAAATAATTTTTATATTGGGAAAGTATCTAATATTAAGATTTTAGAAAAAGAAGGATCATTATCCATTAAAGATAAAACATTAACAAATAAAGGGGTAACATTAATTTTAAAAAATGATAGTGATTATGAAATATAGTAAATTAACTCCAGAAAATTATAGAATTATAAAAAGTATTGGTATAGATAAGAAAGATAGATCATATGAAACTTTTTATGTATCTGCTGAATTTATTATTAAATAGTGGATTATTATTAAAATTTTAATAAAGAACAGTTAATAAAACAAACTGTTCTTTTTGATTAAAAAGTAATTTAAACCTATTAATAATAAAGATTACTTTATATAAGAAGTAGGAATGGTGGAATCGGTGATGACCTATTTTAAATAAAAATTTTAATTTTTGTTCTTTTGTTTTAATTTCTAACTAAAGTATTTTTATTATGTATTCATTATGCAATTAAAAAGTACTTTCATAAATTATAATAGAATTAAAAAATAATTCAATATATTAAGTTAGGGGGATATATAATGAATAATTGTAATGATTATGAGAAGATAAGAAAAAAAATAGAAGAAGAAAGAAAAAAATATAAGTTTTGTTATATAAGAGGTCCTAAAGGAGAAAAGGGAGAACGAGGAATTCAAGGACCAGCAAGTATAGAGGTTGGAATTACAGAAACAATAGACTCTTTTGAAAAAGCTAAAGTAGAAAATGTAGGAACACCTGTTGATGTCATTTTAAATTTTAAAATACCAAAAGGAGAGCAAGGACTTGATGGGAAAATTGGTCCTCAAGGAATTCAAGGACCTAAGGGTGATAAGGGTGATATAGGTCCACAGGGAATAAAAGGAGAAAAGGGCGATCCTGGTCCATCTACTATTCAAATTGGAAATGTAGAAACAATAGAACCAGCCGAAGAAGCAGATGTTGTAAATGTTGGAACACCTGTTGATGTGGTTTTAGATTTTAAAATACCAAAAGGAGAAAAAGGAGAAAAAGGAGACATTGGACCAAGAGGACTTCCAGGAGAAATAGGAAGAACAGAGCACATAGCTATAGATGAAACAGAAACTTTAGAGCCAGGCGAAGCAGCGCAAGTTATGGATACATTCGAAAATTGGGTTCATCATTTGTCTTTTTTAATTCCAAAAGGAGAAAAAGGAGAAAAAGGAGAAACTGGAGAAAGAGGACCACAAGGTCCTGCAGGGCCTGCTGGGACAGAATTTATATCTTCATATGGAATCAGATATTTAATGACTGACACACAAATTAACTTACCTCAAGGTATTGATACAATAATTCCACTTCCTGAAAAAGGCACTGCATTTCTTACTGAATACCCTGATAATAATTCTATAAAAATAAAAGAAAATGGTGTATATTTAGTATCTTACTTATTGAGCGGTGCAACAAATGAAGAATGTTCATTAACTATGTCTGTTAGGACAAACAATTTATTAGTGCCAGCTACAAGTGTAACTAGTGAATTTAGTGCTCAAATGATTAACAGCATAAGTGGAACAACAATTTGTTCATTACAATCAAATGATCTTATTTCATTAAATGTTAAATCATCTAAAACTGTTGATATAAGCTTTAATGGTAGTACTAACGCAATGTTAAACGTTACAAAAATACATTAAGAATAGAAAACTCTATTCTTTTTAATTATTTAATATTTAAATTTTATCATATATTATCGTAAAGGAAGGTGATAAATATTCAAATAATAAATAATAATACTGTTGTTGTTAAAACTAGTGATGAATTAAGACAAGCTATAAGTGAAGATAACGGTTATGACTATATTTATTTAGGAAGTGATATTATATCTACAAGTGGTTTTATAATAAATAACAATAAAAGTAAAGTGATAATTGATGGAACATTTGACGGTACAAGATATACTTATACAAATAACTTAAGTTTAGAAGAAGAAGTTATAAAGGTAAGTACAACAAATAAGAAGGTCATGCTAAAAAATATGAATATAGTTTCTTCACATGGCTATGGAGTTATATATGTTCCATCTCATCCGAATTATTCTAATGTAGAAGTAGAGTATAATAATATAAATTTTAATGGGATAGAACTTTCATGTAATTATTATGGTAAAACTAAAATTATAGATTCTGTTATAGAAGTAAAAGATACCAATAATGTTTCTGCACAAAGGGTTTGTGATTCAAATAGAATTATAATAGATGGAAATACAACAATATCAAGCTCATCAAATACTAATATGATTTTTTTCTTTAATGATGTTATACCCTCGTCAGTTAAAATTATGCCTAATAGCAAAGTAAATATTACAACCGAAAAAGAGTTTATGAATGGAACAAATAGACTTGATTTAATAGTAGGACATGGTTCAGAATTTCTTTTAACTACTGGTAATGGATTTGCTAAAACAACAACACATGGAGCTAGAAATGTTTTAGTAGAAGAAATGTCTAATTTTACCTTTATTGAAAAAAGTCATCAAAGAGTTCCAATGTGGAATATATTTGGAGATTTTATAGTTAAAGAAGGAGCATCTCTTTCGGTGCTAAATACATACATGACTACACCATCTGATAATTATAATATTTATTTTAAGGGTACAAATCAAAAATTTATAATAGATAATCCAAAATATGTAAAGATTTATACTAAAAATGCAAATGTTATATATACAAATAATCCTGTTGATTTTTCATTTAAATTTACAAGAATTAATATGTGGATATATGCTCTTGATTATACTTTAGCTTGTTTGCTTGATGATGCTCCTGCACTTTATTGGTTTAAAGAAAATATACCAGCTAAAATAACAGGCGTATTAAATAAAGATACTACTACTATTACATCTCATAATTTTACAGATGATGAGTTAAATTATTTGCCTGATATAAATAGTTTTTCTCTTCAAAATAAAAAAATACTAACAATAGGATTATTAAAGATAAATGTTCATCCAATTTTAAACACTACAAATACAATTTCAGGGCATACAATACCTTTTGCTAATGTGAAAATAGAATATGATAATAAAAGCTTAATAGCATCATCAGATGAAAATGGTTTATTTGAAGCTGATATTGATTCTATTATTCCAAATGATAAAAGAGTTAAAATAACTTCTTGTTTAAATAGCTGTTTTACTGAAAAAATAATTACTACACCTTTTAATGGAGAATTAACCTTGCTAAAAGTAACAGATAACATTCCTTTTAGTATGATTCCTTCTTCGACTAAACCAATTATTCTAAAAAAACAAAAAGAAACAGTAGTAACTATAATTGATAGTAGAGTAAATAGTTCAAATTGGAAATTATATATAAATTATATAAATCCAATGATTGAAAATAGTGGTAAAGTACTAATAGATTCGTTATTTTTTAAAAAGTTTGATAATGAAGAAATTCTTTTGAAAACAAATAAAAAGTTAATATATGAATCAAGCGATAATGGTGGAAATGTAAGTGTAAGTAATGTTACCTTTTCTACTGATAAGGGATTATTTCTAAAACCAAGTAAAGATTTGCTTGAAGATGAAGATTATTCTACTTTAATTATTTGGAGTGTTGAAGAATAATGCCTATTAAAGAAAGTAAAATGATTCAAAAAATATATTGTAATGAGGTGAAATATGAAAAAAGATTATATTTATATTAAGCTTTACGGTAATTTTAGTATAAGTCCTAGTAATTTAAAAATTAAACTAATAAATAAATGTAATAAGATTGTTTTTGATGGAAAAACAGATAATTTTGGAAAGGTAAAAATACCAGTATGTGATAATATGGTATATAAGTTAATTATATATTCTAATTTATCAATAGTAAGAATACCTTTAATAGCAAAAAAGAATGAGGTTTATTGCATAAATATTAGCGGTAATAAAGAAAAAAAACATCTTATTACAGTTATGTTAATGGATAAATATAATCCAAATATAAAAATAGAAGGAGGTAAGATGATATTATGGCAAGACACACAATACCAATAACAAATGGTAAAGGAAGTATTGAACTTGTTACAGGAACATATAATGCTACTGCATTAGCTGATGGATATGATGCATCAACACTAAATCCTCAAAGTGTAACAATTATAGATGGGACAGATACATATGCTTTTACCATAAGTGCTAAAGGAATTTTAACACTTCATGTAACAGACACTGGAAATCCAGATACAGGGGTTCAAATAGTTGGAGCAAAATTTATTAGAACTGATAGTACTGGAACAATAGTTGGTAATGAAATTACTACTAATCAAGATGGTAATGCTGTATTTGAAAATGTACCATTTGCTCCATCAGGAAGTCCTGCAATATATTATAAACAAATATCAAGTGATGGTGGTCATACATTTGATGATACAGTTAAATCAATTATAATGACTGAAAAATCTCAAATAATAGAAATAGAAAATCCTATAGCACCAGTTAGAAACTTTACATTAACAGATGCAAGTTTTCCAAATATACCAATTAAAGATGGTCAAATAATACTTCAAGATAGTTAATCATTTAAAAATAGATAAAAATTGATTATTTCAAAATTTATCTATTTTTTCTTTTTAAAATAAGATTTAATAAATTTAAAGCGTTTTGTTAATAAAAAATTTTGATATTCAATTGTAAACAATAGTTTGTTGTGATATTATATATGAAAGGAACTAATGTATTATATATCAATAAGATAATTAAATACTTGATAATTGATAGTTTTTGTTATAATTCTTATCAATATAATTTTAATAATGATAATATAATAGAGGAAAGTAAAGTTTAAAAAGAATAATAATGATTAGGATGTGATATATATGAAAAAAACAGTACTTATTACAGGTGGATCAAGAGGAATAGGTAAAGCAACTTCATTAGAGTTTGCAAAACATGGATATAATATAGTAATTAATTATGTTAATGATGATGAAAGTGCAAAAAACTTAAAAAGTTATATTGTGGAAAACTATGATGTAGATGTAATGCTATGTAAATGTAATGTATCAAGTGAAGATGGTGTAAAAGGCATGGTAAACAGTATAATTGATAATTATGGAAATATAGATGTTTTGGTAAATAATGCAGGAATTGCAATAGATACAACTTTTGATGATAAAAAAATAGAAAATTTTAAAAAGATATTAAATGTTAATTTGATTGGTCCTTTTATTCTTTCAAGGGAAGTTGGAAATTATATGTTAAAACAAGGCTTTGGAAGTATTATAAATGTATCTTCAACAAATGCACTAGATACATATTATGAGTATAGTTTAGATTATGATGCATCTAAAGCTGGTTTAGTATCACTTACTCATAATTTAGCTAAGCATTATGCACCAAATATAAGAGTAAATGCTGTAGCACCTGGTTGGGTAGATACTGAAATGAATAAAGAATTAGATTCTTCTTATATAAAAGAAGAATGTGATAAAATATACTTAAAAAGATTTGCAAAACCAGAAGAAATTGCTAAAGCTATAAATTTTTTAGCAAGTGATGATGCTAGTTATATAACAGGTGAAGTATTAAGAGTAGATGGTGGATGTAATCATTTATAAAAGGAGTTTGTTATAATGTCAATTATTAAAGCGAAAGAATATTTAAAGAAGTATAATTTAGATGATAAAATAATGGAATTTGATGAATCATCTGCAACTGTTAAAGAGGCAGCTCATGCTATAGGTTGTTTAGAAAAAGATATAGCTAAAACTTTATCTTTTTTAGTGGATGATAATCCTATAATAATAGTTGTAAGAGGAGATGCTAAAATAGATAATAGTAAATATAAGAAAGAGTTTCATAAGAAGGCTAAAATGGTTTCGTATGATATGGTTGAAGAAATAATCGGTCATAAAGCTGGAGGAGTATGTCCTTTTGGAGTAAATGATAATGTTAAGATATATTTAGATGAAACACTTAAGAGTTTAGAATACTTTTATCCAGCTTGTGGTTCTTCAAATAGTGCCATAAAATTAGATAAAGACACATTAGAAAAAATAGTTAAGTATGAAAAATGGGTTGATGTTTGTAAAATAATATAGAAATTATAATTAAGAAGGAGTTATTATGTATAATTTGTTTGGAATAAGTGATGAAGCTAGAAAGATAGTATTGGATGAAGAAGGTAAAATAAAAAAACAGTTTGAAGAAATAGATAATATGTGTGATATAAATAGTTTAAAGGTACTTAAAGCTTTTAATGATAATAAGATATCAGAAGCTCATTTTAATAGTACAACGGGGTATGGTTATGATGATATAGGTCGTGATAAGATAGAAGATGTTTTTGCAAGTATTTTAGGAGCTGAGTCTGCTTTAGTTAGATCACAGTTTATATCAGGTTCTCATGCACTTTGTGTTGCTTTATTTTCTTATTTAAGACCAAAAGATATAATGCTTAGTATAACTGGAACGCCATATGATACCCTTCATGAAGTTATAGGTATTAAGGAAAATGAAAGTTCGCTTAAAGCATTTAACATTAAATATCATGAAATTGATTTAAAAGATAATGATTTTGATTATGATAAAATAGAAGAATTTATTAAAAATAATAAAGTTAAATTAATTGAAATTCAAAGAAGTAAGGGTTATTCTACTAGAAAAAGTGTTGTAATAGAAAAAGTAGAAAAGGTAATTAAATTAATAAGAAAAATAGATAAAGATATAATAATAATGGTAGATAATTGTTATTGTGAATTTGTTGAAGATAAAACTCCATTAGAAGTTGGAGCAGATATTATAGTAGGTTCTTTAATTAAGAATTTAGGTGGAGGAATAGCTCCTAATGGAGCTTATATAGCTGGTAAAAAAAGATTAGTAAATTTAGCAGGTGAAAGATTAACACTTCCAGGTGAAGGAAGAGAAGTTGGTCCTTCTCTTGGAATAAATAAAGCTATATTACAAGGTATTTTTAATGCACCAAGTGTAGTTGCATCAGCTCTTAAAACAGCTGTTTTAACAAGTAAAGTATTAGAAAGTTTAGGATATAGTGTTGAACCAAAATATAATGATAAAAGAGCAGATATTGTTCAAAATATAATATTTGGAAATGAAAAAGACTTAGTTAATTATTGCGTAGGTATTCAAAGTGCATCACCTATAGATTCTTTTTCAAAACCAGTACCTTACAATATGCCAGGATACTCTGATAAAGTAGTTATGGCATCGGGTTCTTTTACGCAAGGCTCTTCTATTGAACTTTCTTGTGACGGACCTGTAAGACCTCCTTTTATAGCTTATCAACAAGGAAGTATTACTTATCAGTATGGTAAATTAGCTGTTATGAAAGCTGTTAGTCTTATTTTAAAAAAAGGTAATTAAATTTCTTTATAGATACTATTTATAGTGGTATAATAATCATAGTAGGAGTAGTTATGGATAGTAAAAAAATAAATAAAAAAGGATTAATTTTAGTAATAATAATTTCTAGTATCTTATTAATTTCATTATTATTCGTTAATTTTGTAACAAGAAAAATACATGTAAAAGATTTTAAAGAAGAAAGAAATATAGAAGTGTTTTCTAAGTATAAAAATCAAAAACTAAGGGTTTGTTATGGTAATAAATTACATTGTAAAAAACTAAGTTATAAAGTAAGAGGAGTAGTTGATACAAAAAAGAAAGGTGCATATAAAGTTATCTATAAAATAGATTATAAAAATAAACATTTAGTAAAAAAAGAAATAGTAAATGTAATAGATAGCACTAAACCTAAACTAGTAGTTGAAGGCAAGTTTAAGAATGTATGTTTAAGTGGTAAAGTAGAAGGAATAACATTATCTGCAAGTGATAATTATGATGGTGATATAACAAGTAAGATAGTAACTAGTTTTAAAAACAATAAATTAACATATAAAGTATCAGATTCATCTGGTAATACAACAACAAGGGAATTTGATGAAGTTGCTAAAGATAATGAAAAGCCAGTTATAACACTTAATAAGGCTAATACTATTTATATTGGTGCAGGTTCTAAATATGAAGAACCTGGCTTTGTAGCTAATGATAATTGTGATGGTATTATAACTGATAAAGTTAAAGTAACAGGAAATGTTGATACATCTAAAGAAGGAACTTATGAGTTAACTTATAGCGTAAGTGATTTATTTGGAAATACATCATCTGTTAAAAGAACGGTTAAAGTATTTTCAAAAAATGCATATAATCCAGAAAATTTAGGAAATAAAGTTATATATTTAACATTTGATGATGGTCCTGGAGCTTATACTGCAAGACTTCTTGATATATTAGGTAAATATAACGTAAAAGCTACATTCTTTGTAACTGGTTATAGTGACAAATTTAATGATTTGCTTAAAAGAGAAGCTAGTGAAGGACATACTGTTGCACTTCATAGTTATACTCATAATTATGCTTTAATATATACTAGTATTGATGCCTATATGAATGACTTAATTAATATTCAAAATAAAGTAAAAGAATATACTGGAATTACTTCTAAAATTATTAGATTTCCAGGCGGAAGTTCTAATACTATAAGTAGAAAATATAAAAATGGAATAATGACAGAATTAACTAAAAAGGTGGAAGAATTAGGTTTTAGATATTTTGATTGGACTATATCATCAGGTGATGCTGGTGAGACAAAAGATTCTAATAAAGTATTTTTAAATGTAACTAGTCAAATAAAGCCAGATCATAATAACGTTGTTTTAATGCATGACATAAAGCCTTATACGGTTGATGCAATAGAAAGAATAATTGAGTTTGGTTTATCTAATGGTTATACGTTTGCACCTCTTACAATGAATAGTCCTGATGTACATCAAAAAGTAAATAACTAAAGTGATAGAAAATTCTGTCACTTTTTGCTTTCTATAACCCTATATTGTTGTTTTTTGACGAAAAGTATGATATTCTAGTTATGTAAAAATAGAAGTAGAGGGAGTAATAAAAATGGGATTATTTAAAAACAAAGTTGGTAGACCATCAAATAAAACAATAAGAACAAGAAGAATAATATATAGCCTATTAGCTATAACAGTAATTGGTCTTCTTTTTTCAGCAAGTTATATGTTAAATTCTGCATTTAACTTAAATAAAATAAAAGGAGCCTCAAAACGTGTAAGAATTAATACACCAATAATTGAAATAGCTTCAGTAGATAGTAAACTTAAGATAGGAGAAGAAAGTTTTACAGCTGGTAATTATATAAAAACAGATAATATTGGTGATGACTTAGTTTCTATAAATAAAAATAAAAAGATAAAAGTAAGGGGTATGTTTCCAAAGTTATTTTATTCTGGATTTTGGAAAAATAAATTTATTTTTAGAGCTATGGCATATGGACAAAATGATACTTTAATAGGTCAAGTTCAAAGCAGTAAAATAACAAAAGAAACTTTTGAATATGAATTTACAATAACTAGTGATGTAAAATATATAAAGGCAGACATTGTTATTGGTATAGAAGGCTACTTTAATTATCCATTTATTGAAAGCGTTACAAACTTTATAACAACAGCTGATGCTTCTAAAGTAGGTATTAAATATAATTCAGATAGTGGATTTACAATAGATAGCACTGGAACATTAATATCAAATGCGGAATCTACATATTCTATTCACGCTATAATAGAAAATGGAAACAATGAAACATTATATTACCGTTGGTTTACATTTGATGGTGTTAATCCTAGTTCCTCAAAGGTAACTAATAATGGGGAATCTAATAATAAATGTAATACAATTACTAAAAGTACGTTAGTAAGAGGTTTGAAAATAAGTTCAACTTCAAGTGCAAAAAATCGTAGTGGAATGTTAAAAGTTTATACTTCTAATGATTCTTGTCTAAAAGATAATAATGCTAAAACAGAAAGCTTAGCAGCAAAAGATATTAAAATAAAGTGCAATAAAAAAGACAGTATATTTAATAGAATATATACTTCTGGAACAGATGGAAGTATTATAATTGAGAAAAATACTTATGATAAAGGAAAATTAGTTCATACTAGCGTAACTGATAATAAAACAATATTTATTAAGGGCAATGCTAAATTAGAAGCTAGATTTACAAAAGACTATTACCAAACTAAAAATTATTACATTAAGTATATTGCTTACTCATCTAATGATGCAGTAAAAAGTCAATCAAATGATATATTAATAGATAAAGAAAATCCAGCAGCATATAATATAAAGATTACATCTGAAATATCTTATGTTGAAGCAAAAGTATCATTTGGTAAATTAAGAAGTGATAATGGTAATGTTGTATATAGTAAAAAAATGACTTTTGCTATTAAGCCTACAGTAACTTTTGCTGATGCATCAAAATTAAATGGTAAGAAACTAAATTTAAGCAAAAACTCCGATGGTAATTTCATAGTTAATAAATACGAAAATTATAGTACAAGTCCAACAATAGAAAATCCGAGTGGTGCTACTATATATTATAGATGGTTTACTTTTGGACAAATAAACGGAAAAGGTCCGGTAGGGTATGGTGCTAATTTAGCTGGGAATGCTTGCGTAGCACGTAAAGAAACAAAGTTTTCTATAGGAAGACCAGGATTAAAGGTTCATAGTGGAGGACCTGAAAGAAGTGGTAAAGTTGTTGTGTATGCTAGTTATGATGCATGTAAAAATGATAAAACATCAACATCTCCAAACGTAGGATATGGAATTGTCAACTACATATATAAAGCTAGTTCATCAAATAGTAATAATGTAGTTATAGAATTAAAAGATAAAAATAATAAACCAGGTAAAGATGGTATATATCAAGCTAAAGAAAATACTGATTATTTTCCAGTAGCAACAGTAACAAATAATACTAATAATACATTATATTATAGATGGTTTACATATAAAAAGTTAAATGCAAAAGAATATAGATATGATGATGAGACTTGTTACACATTAAATAAGGGTAAGGTAAATGTAACTGGTCTAGAACGTATAGAAGTTTCTGACTATGATCGTAGTGGAAAGCTAAAAATATATAGTAATTATAGTAGTTGCGATGGTGATAATGAGGGTGCTGGAAACAATTATTTATCACAAGCTATAATTAATTATAAGTACAATAAGAAAAACACAAGCTCTGGAAGTGCAAGAGTAGATTATACTGATGAAAATTTATATGTACTTTCACATATAATAAGTGCTGAAGCAGGTGGTGAAAGTGATGAATGCCAGTTAGCTGTAGGCTCAGTTGTATTAAACAGAGTAAAATCTAAACATTTCCCAGATACAATATATGATGTTGTATTTGAGCCTGGACAATATTCACCTACATGGGAAGGAACTTATTATAATACTCCAACTCAAAGAGCAATTAATAACGCTAAATATTTATTAGAGAATGGTTCGCAATTACCTAATAATGTTTTATTTCAAGCCGGTTTTGCACAGGGAAGTGGCGTATATAAAATTATTGATGGTGAGTATTTCTGCTATTACTAATTAAAAATATAATATTTTTTGGTCGATGAATCTCTTCGTTGACCATTTTTTAATACTAAAAAATATACTAAAGTAAAATTTCTAACGATAATATATATGAACAAAATTTGCATATAATCATTTTCTAAATAAATGCAAGAAAATTAAATATAAAAAGCACATGTTATGTATTATGTACTAAATAAGATAAGACTAAGTAATTAATTCATATTTATTCTTTTGAATTTAATATTAGTGAAGGGGGAATAAATATGGAGAAAAAAGGTATTGATATATCTCATCATCAGGGAGAAATAGATTTTAATAAATTAAAAGGTAATATAGACTTTGCAATGGTAAGAACTAGTTATGGCTCTTTTTATGAAGATAGAAAGTATAAAAGAAATATTAAAGGATTAGAATCTATTGGAGTTCCTTATGGGCTATATCATTTTTCTTATGCTACTAATATAGAAGATGCTAAAAAGGAAGCTAATGGGTTTATTAATATAATAAAAAAATATAATCCTACATATCCTGTTGTAATAGATATAGAGTCATCTAATAGAACACAAAGTGTTAATAATAATATGCTAGTAGATATTACAGATACTATATGTTCTATGATAGAAAGTGCTGGTTATTATGTAATGATATATGCTAATTTAGATTATTTAAATGGAAAGTTAAATAGTAGTAAGTTAGATAGATATGATAAATGGCTTGCACAGTGGACTAAATCACCAACTTATAATAAAAGTTTTGGTATTTGGCAATATTCATCAAAGGGAAGCCTGCCTGGTATAAATGGAAATGTTGATTTAAATATTTCATATAAAGATTATCCTAGTATAATTGGTAAAAAAAATAATGATAATACTAGTAGTAATAATAGACAAGATGAAAAGATAGAAAATAATAGTACTAATTACGTGGTAAAAAAAGGAGATACTTTAATTAAGATAGCTAGTAAATATAATATGTCTTATAAAACGTTAGTAAGTTATAATAACATTAAAGATGCAAATAAGATATATGTAGGTCAAATAATTAAAATTCCTAAAAAAGATGAAGTGATTATACCTTCTACATATATTGTAAAGAAAGGAGATACTTTAATTAAGATAGCAAAAAAATATAATATGAATTGGAAAGATTTATATGAATTAAATAAAAATGTAATAGGAAGTAATCCTAATTTAATAAAGATAGGTATGGTATTAAAAATAAGTGGGTAAGAAATTATCCACTTTTAAAATTAAGTCATTTACAAACAAATGTATGTATGATAAAATATTAGTAATTAACGTTTAATATTATATAATTTTATGATAAAATAGATAGGTAAATGAGGTAGATAAAATGAATATAGAATACTTAAATGATAAACAAAAAGAAGCTGTTTTAGCAGATGATGGTCCAGTTCTTATATTAGCAGGTGCAGGTTCTGGTAAGACTAGTGTTTTAACAACTAAAATAGCTTATTTAATAGAAGAAAAGGGTGCAAATCCAAAGAATATACTTGCAATTACATTTACTAATAAGGCAGCTCGTGAAATGAAAGAAAGAATAATTAAAATGGTAGGTAGTAAGGCTTATGATATGCAAATATCTACATTTCACTCTTTTGGTCTTAGAATAATAAAAGAAAATTATGAAAAATTAGGATATGAAAAAAACTTTACTATTATAGATAGTGATGATTCATTGACTTTAATAAAAAAGATAATGAAAGAATTAAATATAGATACTACAAGATGTAATCCTAAGTTTATTAAAAATAATATAAGTTCTTGTAAAAATGAGATGATGTCTCCTAGTCGTTATAAATCTTTAGCAGTAGATGATGTAAGTGAAATAACTTATAAAGTATATGAAAAATATCAAGAAGCTTTAAAAAGAAATAATTCACTTGATTTTGATGATTTGCTTACTATGCCAGTAATGCTTTTTAATAAGTATAAAGATGTATTAGATAGTTACCAAGAATTATTTAAGTATGTATTTATAGATGAGTATCAAGATACTAATGAGGCACAGTACATATTATCAAAAATGATAAGTGCAAAATATAAAAATATTTGTGTAGTAGGTGATGAAGCTCAGTCTATATATTCTTGGAGAGGTGCAAAATATAAAAATATATTAAACTTTGAAAAAGATTATAAAGATGCTAAAGTAATACTTTTAGAGCAAAATTATCGTTCTACTAAGATGATTTTAAATGCAGCTAATAGTGTTATTAAAAATAATATTAATAAGAAAGATAAAAATCTTTGGACCTTAAATGAAGAAGGAGAAAAGATTAAGTACATTAAAGCAAATGATGAAAAAGATGAGGCTTCATATGTTACAAAAGAGATAAAAGAACTTAAAAATAAAGGCGTTAACCTAGATGATATAGCAGTTTTATATCGTACTAATGCACAGTCAAGAACGATAGAAGAAGGTTTTTTAAATAGTAATATTCCATATAGAATAGTTGGTGCATTTGCATTCTATTCAAGAAAAGAAATTAAAGATTTATTAGCATATTTAAAGTTAATATATAATACTAAAGATGATATATCACTTCTTAGAATAATTAATTATCCAAAAAGGGGTATTGGTTCTAAAACAGTGGATAATTTAAGTATGGAAAGTGTTCTTAATGGAACTTCTATTTTTGATACTATAAAAAGTGGTAAGGAATTAGAATTTAAAAAGCAAATAGAAGAAATGATTGATTTAAGTAATAATTTAAGTCTTACTGAAACTATTGATATGGTTTTAAATAAGTCTGGAATTAAAAAAGAATTAGAAAGTGAGCATACGCTAGAAGCTGATATTAGATTAGAAAACTTAAATGAATTTAAATCTATATCTAAAACATTTGAAGAAGAAAGTGGTATAGCATCACTTGAGGAATTTTTAAATGAGGTAAGTTTAGTAAGTGATGTTAATGAACAGAAAAATGATAATACTAGTAAAGTTACTTTAATGACTATTCATGCTGTTAAAGGACTAGAGTTTGATTATGTATTTGTAATAGGTATGGAAGAAAACATTTTTCCACATGTTAACTCATCTTTTGAAGAAGAAGGATTAGAAGAAGAAAGAAGGCTATGTTATGTTGCTATAACGCGTGCAAAGAAAAAACTATATTTATTAAATGCTTTAAGAAGAACTTTATTTGGTAAAACAAGTGTTAATATGCCAAGTAGATTTATAAGTGAAATTGATGATGAATATATAGATAAACCAAGTATTAAAAAAGAATTTATAAGTAAATTAGATAAAACAAAGATGTTTAACTTAGATAATGGTTTAAATGTTGGTGATAATGTAGTTCATGACTCTTATGGTCCAGGTGTTGTTGTTATGGTAGATAAGTCTATTGCAACAATTGCGTTTAAAGGAATAGGCATTAAAAAATTAATGAAAAATCATAAAAGTATAAAGAAGGTGTAATAATGGATAGAGTGCAAAAACTAATAGCAAATTCTGGATATTGTTCTAGAAGGAAGGCAGAAGAATTAATTTTAAAAAAGAAAGTTTTAGTAAATGGAATGGTAGCTAATTTAGGAGATAAGGCTTCACTTTCTGATGAAATATTAGTAGAGGGAAACCCAATAGGTTTTGAATCAAAGGAATATTTCTTATTTTATAAACCAAGAGGAGTTGTTTGTACAACAAAAGATGATAAGGGAAGAAAAACGGTATTAGATTATTTTGATGATATTCCTAAAAGAATTTATCCAATAGGTAGATTAGATTATGATACAACTGGAGTACTTTTATTAACTAATGATGGTGATTTTGCTAATCTTTTAATGCATCCATCAAATAAAATAGATAAATTTTATGTAGCTAAAGTAAAAGGAATAGTTACAGGAGATGAAATAAAAAAACTAAAGCAAGGTATTTTATTAGATGGAAGTAAAGTTTATCCATCTAGGGTAAAACTTAAAAAAATAGATAAAAAAAGTTTAACATCCATAGTAGAAATAACAATTCATGAAGGTAAAAATCATGAGGTTAAAAGAATATTTGAAAGTATAGATCACGAAGTTTTAAAGTTAAAAAGAGAATCTTTTGCTTTCATCGGATTAGGTAACTTAAAAAGTGGTGAAAGAAGAATGTTAACAACCAAGGAAGTTAGACAATTAAAAAATTTAGCTAGATATAAATAAAAAGAAGATTTAGTCTATAAAGATTAATCTTCTTTTTCTTCACTTATAGCACTAGTAGGGCAACCTTCCATTGCACTAATAGCATCTTCTTTTACTTCAGGATCACTAACTAATACATCTTTTGCAGTAGCATAACCATCATCATTTATTTCAAATATTTCACCGCATATAGCCTGGCATGCACCGCATCCAATGCAAGAGTCCTTATCAACTTTGAATTTCATAAAATTCCTCCTATAGCACAATTATATAAAGAGCTAGAAAAAAAAGCAATAATACTTTAAAAAAAATGTAAAGTATGTTATCATTTATATAGTACGGAGGTATATCATGCAATCTAGAATGGACAAGTATCAAGTGGGTGAAAAGAAAAGATTCGAAAGAACAAGAAAAAATACTAAATTATATGAAGATGTATATGATGATATATACCGAGATACTACATATAAAAATACAGAAGTTTTAGATTCTGCAAGAGAAATTAACTTAAATAAGTTAAAGGATATGTTAGATGATAAATATGATACAAGGCAATATAGAACCTTAAAAAATTATGATATTGTTGATGATTATGAAAAACCTAATCCTTATAAAACAGAAAATAAAAGTTATGATATAAATGAAATTATTAATGAAGCTAAACAAAGAAGATCATTTTTAGAAGAAGCTAAGGAAAAAAGAAAATACATAGATTTTACTGAAAGAAATAAAAGGTATGATAGAAGCGTAGAAAACCTAGAAAAGGAAGAAAAAGAATTAGAAGAATTGATTAATACAATGGCAATAAAAAAAGAAGCTGTAAGTGATGAACTTGATATATTATCAGAGTTAAAAGGGGATGATAATACAGTTGTTACTAAACCAGTTACATCACAGTTAGATAGTGAAAGCTTTGCTGATACAACTAAAACAGATGAAATTACTAAAGATATAGAAAAGACTTTAGTTAAGGCAGACAAAACATTTTATACTGATTCAAATATGTTTACTAAAAATGATTTTGAAGATTTTAGTACTTTATCTAGAAGTTTAGGTAAAAAAAGAGGTGCTAAAAAGTTAATTATTATAATTATTATTTTAGTATTATTAGCTGTATTATTGTATTTTGGAATAACAAAGTTTGGTATGGAAAAATATTTAAATAAAATAATAGACATATTTAAAAAGAAATAGTGATTAAAGGAGTTTTTGACTTCTTTTTTTCTTCTTGTTGATTTATAGCCTAATTTGTGTTACAATACCTGCTTATAAAAAGGGGAAATATATATGAATAGATATAGAAAATATTTAATGGATAATGAAGCACTTAAATATATTCTTTTGGCTATAGATAGAGAAGATAAAAACATATGGATAAACTATTTAAAAGAAAGAAAAAGAAAAGAAAATAAGTGGATATATTATAAGCTTTCCGAATCATTAAGATTACTAAAAGAACAAAAGAAAAAACAAGCAGGAGTTTTATTAAATCAATTAGAAATAATTAAACAGATGAAAATAAATAAAGAAAAAAATATTAGTAGTAATATTAATATATATTACTTAAATCTTGAAGAGGCTAAATTCCTTAGTTTGGAATATGAATGGTATGATGCTTTAAGAAAATCACTTATGTATTGTTATTCTAATATTGAAACACCAAAAGGAAATAAAATAAATATATATGATCTAGTAGCAGAGTCAGAAGGCTTTAATAATGATGATATTATTCCAGCTTTATACATATTATTTTGTAATGAATATAAAGATATACCTTATGGGGAAATAGTTAAAGATTTAAAGAAAAAAATTAAGAAAAGAAAGGCTTTATAATAAATAAACTTTTCTTTTTTTTCATATATTATTGTGTGATAATATGAAAAAAAATCTTAAAAAAAAGTATTTGTTTTTACTAATATCTGTAATTATAGCAACTACTATACTCCTTAATATATTAAATAAAAGAGCTATTCCTGTTTTAGCTAATTATATGGAAGTTCAAACTAAAAGAATGGGAATTGAAGTATTAAGAAATACAGGTAGTGAAGAATTAAATAATCTTTTAAAAAATAATAAATATTATGAAATTGTAAAGAATAATGATGGGGAAATAGAAAGTATTAATTTTGATACTACTATTTTAAATGAAGCTTTAATTATTGTCTCAAAAAATGTTAGGAAAAAACTTAATGAGCTAGAAGAAGGAAAAAATTTACCTTCTGAAATGTTTTATAATAATTTAAATAAGAAAATAAAAAATAAAATAGTTTATATGGTGCCTATAGGAATAGTTTTTAATAATGCTTTTTTATATAATTTAGGACCTAAAATACCTGTTAAAATAGAGTATTCTGGTAACGTAGGATTAGATGTTAAAACATCTGTTAAAGCTTATGGTGTAAATAGTGCTTTAATAGAAGTTTATGTTTATGTTGAAGTAACTCAAAGAACTATTTTACCATTTACTTCTAAAGATACTAAATTAACTTCTAAAATACCAATTGTTTTAAAAGTAGTAAAGGGAAGTGTATCTAATTACATATCAAATAATAATCCATCTTATAGTTTGCCATTAAATTAAAAATTTGATATAATTTTAGAGGAGGCTAAAAAATGGAAAGTGAAAAATTAGCAAATAATTCCTTTGAAATAATAAAAAATTATAAAGATGGATATAATAAAGATGAATTTTTAAATAAATGTACAGATTATTTTAATGATTTTGATTATATTGTTGGTGATTGGGCTTATGGAAAGCTTAGATTAAAGGGATTTTATAACAGTAATAATAAAAAATGTAAAGATTTTAATAATATAGATAATTTAGATACATATTTAAAAGAAAATTGTGCTTTTGAATGTGCTTATTTTGTTGCAAAAAGAAAATAAGTGTGTTAAAATAAAGTATATAAGAATAGAAGAGGTGTTTTTATGGTAACTTTAGGTAGCATTGGCAGCGGTAAAAAAGTTAATGTCGGACAAAGCTTTGCAAATGGTATGTCTGCATTACAAACTAATGAGAGAGAAAAATTTGTTGTAGTAGATGATAGTGGTACGAAAAAGGATGCTGAACGTCTATCTATTTTTAAGTTAAATGAAAGTGATAAAAAATATATAGTTTATACTTTTAATGAAGTTGATGAAAATGATATGATTAAATTATATGTTGCTATATTAAATGATAAAGATGGAGTGTATTCATTAGAAAATATAACTGATAGTGATGAGTGGATAAAGGTAAAGGATGCTATGAGAAAAATTGCTAAAGATGGACAGCAAATTTTAAATAGTAAAGAGTAATGGTAAGGTAGGAGGATTTCTTATGAGCGAAAAGAAAGAAAACATAAAAAATGGTTTGAATGTTGAAGTTGGTGATGGAATTGTTGTTTTAAACGATGTATCGGTTGCTGAAAAGGTAAAAGAAGCATCTTCTAAAGCGTTAGATGCATCACCTGAAGTAACTTCTATAGTAAAAGATGAACCAATTGTTCCTGATGTTAAAATAACACCAGATATACCATTACCAGAAATTCCTGTTTCTAATACTGCACCTGATTTTATAGTTCCTACTATAAATACGCCAACACCTGCTCCTACAGCAGAGCCTATCGCTTCTAAAATGCCATCAGCTCCAGAAATAAACACAGAACCTACGCCTGTTGTAACAGAAAGTTTAAATGCTATTAATCAAATTCCAACAGCTAATAACTTTAATAGTTTTAATAATTTTAATACTGTTCAAAATGATAATTTATATAATCAAAGTTCTAATAATTTATTTGATAAAGTCCAAGAAGGAGAAAATAAGATATTTAAATCAACTAGTGATGTTGAAAAATTAAGTGAAGAAGTTGCAAACGAAGTTAGAAATGCTTTAAATGCACATGTTGTTTATCCTATGAAAGCAACAACTGATCTTTTACATGAATTATATGAATGGGGAGAGAATGTTGCAAATAATGGATTAAATAGAAAATTACTAGAAGAGTATGATGATCTTAAGAAAAAATATTCTGATTTAGAGTCTGTTTGTGCTGGTGAAAAGTCATTGCCAGATACAAACTCAAATAGTGATTTTAATAATTTTAGCAATAACTTTAATGATACTTTTAACAATAAATCAAATGATGATTATAATGATTTTGGTGGTTTTGGAGGATTTGGTAGAGCTGCATAAAAAAGCTTGATATGGTTAATAATAAAGATATACTTTATGTATACCTTTATTTTTTTTAAAATAAAAAAATTTACAATAATTACCATGTGAATTTTTGTATGAAATTTTTAGTTTTTCACATTCTATTAGTGTACAGGAGGTGAAAACACATGAAAGCAAGTAACAGCAACAGATTAGTAGCTCCACAAGCTAAACAAGCTATTGAACAAATGAAATACGAAATAGCTAATGAATTTGGTGTTAACTTAGGTCCAGATGCTACTTCAAGAGCAAATGGTACAGTTGGTGGTGAAATCACAAAACGTTTAGTTAAAATGGGTGAATCACAATTAGGTGGATCATATAACGTTTCTAAGTAGTTTATATATATAAAAGGTAGCATGAGTTTTTGCTACCTTTTTTCTTTTAATTCTTTAAAAATTATGGTACAATCATTCCTAGGAGTGTGATTATATGAAAATTTTATCAGTAAATGCTGGTTCTTCATCTCTTAAGTTCCAGTTATATGAAATGCCAGAAGAAAAGGTATTAATTTCTGGATTGATGGAAAGAATAGGAGATGAAAAAAGTTTTTACACAATAAAGTTAAATGGTGAGAAAATAAAGAAAGAAACTTTTTTAGAAAATCATGAAAAAGCTTTTGAAGCTTTAGTAAAAGAATTAGAAGAAAATGATGTAGTTGAATCATTAGATGAAATTAAGGGGATTGGACATAGAATAGTTCAAGGTGGGGATTACTTTGATAAGACTGTTATAATCAATGAAGATGTTTTATCTAAGATAGAGGAATTATCATCACTTGCACCACTTCACAATCCAGCTGCAGCAAAAGGTATTAAAGCTGCTATGGAAGTATTTCCTGGTGCAGTTCAAACAGCTGTTTTTGATACAGCTTTTCATCAAACTATGCCTAAAGAAAATTATTTATATGCTCTTCCATATAACTTATATACAGATTATAAAGTAAGACGTTATGGTGCTCATGGTACATCTCATAAGTATGTTTCTATGAGACTTAATGAGTTGCTTGGTAAGAAAGACACTAAACTAATTACTTGTCATATTGGTAATGGTGCATCTATTAGTGCAATAGTAAATGGAAAATGTTTAAATACATCTATGGGACTTACTCCTAATGCTGGTTTAATTATGGGTACTAGATGTGGAGATATAGATGCTAGTATTATTCCTTATATAATGGAAAAAACTAATATGAGTCCTAAAGAAATAGATACTATGATTAATAAAGAAAGTGGACTTTTAGCATTAAGTAAAAAAAGTGCTGATTCTAGAGATATAGAAGATGGTATAGCATCTGGTGATGAAAATTGTATTTTAGCACAAAAGATGTATGTTAGAAGAATAATAGATTACATAGCTAAATATTATGTTGAAATGAATGGTTGCGATGCTATATGCTTTACTGCTGGTATTGGGGAAAATTCTAAAGATACAAGACGTGATATAATAAACGGTTTATCTTCTCTTGGGGTTAAATTAGATAGTGAAGCTAATAACGTAAGAGGAAAAGAAAGATTAATTTCTACTGAAGATTCATCTATAAAATGTTATATAATTCCAACTGATGAAGAACTTATGATAGCTAAAGATACTTATGAATTAGTATAAGGAATAGTATAATGCAAAATAAATTATTAGATTTAATAAAAAAGTACGATAACATAGTAATTGCAAGACATATTGGAGGAGATCCAGATGCACTTGGTTCTACATTTGCATTAAAAGAAATAATAGAAAGTAATTTTGAAGGTAAAAATGTAAAAGTTGTAGGATCTCCTATTTCTAAATTTAAGTTTTTTGGTCATCATGATAAAGTTACAGAAGAAGAGAGCTCATCTTCACTTTTAATAGCACTTGATATACCAGATATTAAAAGAATTGACTCAGCTAACTTTTATAAGTTTAAAGAGAAAATAAAAATAGATCATCATCCTAAGATAGATGAATTTTCTAAATACGATATAGTAAATGAAAATGCATCTAGTACTTGTGAAATAATAGCATCACTAGCTTATGAATTTAATTTAAAAATTCCAAAACATGCTAGTCAGTGCTTGTTTTTAGGAATTATTGCTGATACAAATAGATTCTTATTTGGAGTTACATCACCAAATACATATAAAATAGTATCTAGATTAGTTGGAGAAAATAATATAGATACTAGCAGTTTATATAGTAAATTATATAGAAGAGATATTAGTGAAGTTAGGTTAGAAGGCTTTATTTCTCTTAATATGAATATTACAAAAGATGGTGTTGGAAGCATAAAAATTACTAAAGATGATTTAAAAAAATATAAAGTTGATTCAGCTAGTATTGGTGGAATAATGAATAATTATAATTATATTAATAATTTAATTGTTTGGACTGTATTTGTTGAAGATGTTAAAAATAATGTAATTAGAGCATATGCGAGATCAAGAGGACCTATTATTAATAAGTTATTTGAACAATATAACGGTGGAGGTCATATGTATGCTTGTGGTGCTAAGTTAAATTCATTTAGTGAAGCTGATGAAATAATAGAAAAATTAAATAATATGTGTAAAACATATAATATTGAAGAAAATAATTAGGATACAAAAGTGTCCTTTTTTTGATAATTATGTTATGATATAAAAAACGAATCGTTAAGTTTGTATAATAATGAAAGGATAAATATTTTTATGGATAAAAATGAAGAAAAGTTTTTTTTAAAAAGAAGATATGAGGCAGATTTAAATCTTGTAAGAAGTATAAATGAAAGAAAAACTCCTAGGGCAATTTATGAACTTAATCTTGAAATGACAGATGAATATTACTGTGGATTATTTTATACATTCACACAAAAAGTAAAAAAATTTAATTACAATATTATCCCAATTGATAAGGAAATGAGAAGAAAAACTGATACATATATAAATAAATATAAAAACACCAGTTATGGACGTGAACTTATACTTTATATGTTGATGCTTAAATTAGCAATTGAAACTGTACTAATTTATTATAATTATGATGGCACTAAAAAAAGTGATGAAGAAATAATACATTATATAGTAAGTTAAGATGAAAATATGCAAAAGAAAATAATTAGGATACAAAAGTGTCCTTTTTTTGATAATTATGTTATGATATAAAAGGTGATTTAGTTGATAGTTAATAATAAAAATCTAGATATAGAAAAATTAGTTAAAGATGTATATGAAGATAAATCCTTTATTAAAAATAGAGGTAATGGTATATATTTAAGTGATAATGATATAGAAGTATTAAAAAGATATGATATAGATTATAGTAAATATAGCTCTTTAAATAATTTAATATTTGATATAGAAGAAATATTAAATTATGAAGTAGATATTGATGATTTAGATGAAGTGTCAAGAAAATTATCAGAATTAAATTATTATAATAATACAAATAAATAGGTGATAGTTATGAAGAAAGTATTAAAGAATATATATAATGAAGAAGTTGTAATAGAATTAGTAGAAAATAAAGAAGATGCATCATTTATTACACATAGTGGTACGTTTCATGCTGATGAAATTATGGCTAGTGTAATACTATTAAATAAATTTGGCAGTATTAAATTATATAGAACTAATAAAGTAGATGATAGTATGAAAGATAAATTTATTTATGATATTGGTTTTGGTAAATATGATCATCATGGTAATGATTTTGATAAGCATCGTGATAATGGTATAAAATATGCTTCATGTGGTCTTATATGGAATGAATTTGGTTATGATGTTATAAAAAAACTAGAGGTAGATAACATAGATTCATTTAAAAATTCAGTAGATAAGAATTTAATCATGGATATAGATAGAGATGATAATGGACAAAGTTTAAATGTTAATATACCAGTAAAATATCAAAGTATACCATCTTTAATAAGTAGTTTTAATCCTGTTTGGTATGAAAATGATAAAGAAAGTGAAAGATTTTTAGATGCTGTTTTATTTTTAAATACTATATTTAATAATTTTATATCTAAGATGGTTGCAAAAGAAAAAGCTAGAACAATAGTTGAAGAAAAGATTAATTTAAGTAGTAATGGAGTGTTAATTTTAGATAGATATATGCCATGGCAAGATATAGTTTTATCTTCTGCAAATCCTAAAGCAAAAGATATATTATATGCTATTTTTCCATCTAAAAGAGGAGGATATAACGTAGTTGCAACACCAAGTAGTATAAATAGTTTTGACGTTAAAAAGCCATTTCCAGCATCTTGGGCAGGACTTGAAGGAGAAGAATTACAAAAGGTAAGTGGTGTTAATACTATTACTTTTTGTCATAAAGGACTATTTATATGTGCATGTAAAACTTTTGATGATGCTAAAAAAATAGCTGAAATAGCTATTAATAATTAAATATATATGGCTAATTTGCATTTTATTAATAACTTTGTTATAATACTTTTGCACGAAGTGTTATATTAAAACATTTTTGTAACATAATAATGAAGGTGATTAACATATGAAAATTTCAAAGACCGAATTATCTAATATTGCGGTAAGAAGAAGTCAGTATCCAACAGATAACAAACCAGAGTTCTTACTTATAGGTAGAAGTAATGTTGGTAAATCAAGTTTTACTAATTCTATTATGGAAAGAAGAGACTTTGCAAGAATATCTGGTAAACCTGGTAAGACTCAGACAATAAACTTTTATAAGGTAAATGATGCATTTTACTTAGTAGATGTTCCTGGATACGGATATGCTAGTGTAAGCCACAATAAACAAAAGAAATTTGGTATGATGATAGAAGAATATCTATCAGAAAGAAAAGAATTAAAATGGGTATTTATGCTTGTTGATTTTAGACATAAGCCAACCGAAGATGATTTACTTATGTATAATTTCCTTAAATTTCACGGAGTTAAAGTTATATTAGTTGCAACAAAAGTAGATAAAGTTGGAACTACACAAAGAGATAAGTGTAAAAAACAAATTACTGATAATATAGATTTAGCATTAGGAGATGAATTAGTTTTATTCTCATCTAAGACTAAGTTAGGAAAAAAAGAAATACAAAATATGATAGAAAAGGAAGTATACGGACTAGTTTCTTAAGTACTTCTTTTTTTTATAAAATTATGTTATAATTTATAAACGAAGTTGAGGTGATTAGTATGAAAATACCTACTATAGCATTAGTTGGAAGACCAAACGTTGGTAAATCTACTATATTTAATAGATTAGTTGGTAGAAAACAAGCTATTATTGAAGATACCCCTGGTGTTACTAGAGATAGAATTTATGGAACTGGTACATATTATAATTATAAGTTTAATGTTATTGATACTGGTGGTATTGATATAGGAGAAGATGCATTTAATAAAGAAATTAAAATGCAAGCTACTCTTGCTATAAATGAAGCTGATGTTGTTATATTTATTGTTGATGGTAAAGAAGGATTAACTACAAATGATTATGTAGTAAGAGATATATTAAGAAAAAGTAATAAAAAGGTAGTAGTTGCTATAAATAAAGTTGATAATAAGAAAACGTTAGAGAATATGTATGATTTTTATGAACTAGGATTTGATTATTACATACCAATTTCGGGATCTCATAATATAGGTATTAATGATTTAATGGATGAAGTAACTAGTGGATTTAATGAGTTTACAGAAGAAGATTATAGTAGTGATGTATTAAAGTTTTGCGTAATTGGAAGACCAAATGTCGGTAAGTCTTCACTAGTTAATGCCATATTAAATGAAGATAGAGTAATAGTAAGTGATGTAGCTGGTACTACTCGTGATACTGTTGATACAGAGTTTACTTATGATAAAGAAAAGTTTGTTGTTATTGATACAGCTGGTATGAGAAAAAAAGGAAGAGTATATGAAAATATAGAAAAATATAGTCTTCTTCGTAGTATGAAAGCAATAGATAGAAGCGATGTTTGTTTAGTTGTTATAAATGCAGAAGAAGGCATAATAGAGCATGATAAACATATAGCAAGTT
Organism: uncultured Bacilli bacterium; assembly: GCA_934162425.1. Lineage (GTDB taxonomy): Bacteria > Bacillota_I > Bacilli_A > RF39 > UBA660 > Aphodocola. Next base: position 4,021 of record CAKPIS010000007.1, on the reverse strand, counting down.
ATGCACTAGAAGCTGGAAAGGCTATGGTTCTTGTTGTAAATAAATGGGATACTGTAGATGATAAAAATAAGGATATAAAGGAATTTACTAAGAAGGTTAGAGCCGAATTTCAATTTTTAAGTTATGTACCAATAGTGTTTTTATCGGCTAAAACTAAAAAGAGACTTCACCTACTTATGCCTGAAGTAATTAAAGTTTATAATAATTCTAGAAAAGAAATTAAAACAAGTGTACTAAATGATGTGATAACAGATGCTGTAGCATTAAAAGCTCCTCCATCATATAAGGGTAGAAGACTTAAGATATTATTTACTGCACAAACTGGTGTTAAACCACCTAAGTTTACATTTAACGTAAATAATAAAGGATTAGTGCATTTCTCTTATGAAAGATATTTAGAAAATAAAATAAGAGAAAGTTTTGATTTTGAAGGGACACCTATAGTATTTCAATTTAAAAATAGAGATGAGTAATAATGAAATAAGTTATTATAAAAGAAAAAATGGTAGTTATAAAATACCTTTAACTTTAAAAGTACTTAAATCAAAGAAAAAGTACTTTTTTAATATAAAGAAAAATTATATGATAAAGAAATAGATTATGGCTTTTTTCTAAGAAAGGAAACATTATAAAAAATAATTTTGATAAATAAAGTTAAATAGCTTTTTTTATTTTATATGTTGTTAAATTTAATTATTTTGGTTTATAATATAGATATATGATGGAGGTATTATGAAGAAGTTAAATGAATTATATAATGTAGATAGTAATGTAGTTATAAATGATATAAAAATAAACTCTAAAGAAGTTAAAGAAGGGGATCTTTTTATATGCACTATGGGAGTTAATGCAGATAGACATGATTTTATAGATGATGCTATAAAAAATGGTGCAGCTGCTATAGTAGTATCTAAAGATGTTGGAGAAAAAAATGTGCCTATTATTAAAGTTAGTAATACTAATAAGGAATTACCACTTTTATGTGCAAGATTTTATGATAATCCGCAAGATAAATTAACTATTATTGGTGTTACTGGTACTGATGGTAAAACGTCTGTTTCAACTATTATACAAACTCTTTTAGGAAAAGAAAATTGTGGATATATTGGAACTAATGGTAGAAGTTGTGCAAAATTTAATTTAGAAACTAGTAATACTACTCCTGATGCTGATAAATTATATAAATATTTTAATGAATTTGTTTTAGCTAGCTGTAAATATGTAGTTATGGAAGCATCAAGTGAAGCGTTTTTTAGAGGAAGATTAGCTGATCTAGTATTTGATTCATCAGTACTTACAAATGTAACTAGTGAGCATTTAAATATACATAAAACTTTTGAAAATTATTTAAGTTGTAAGGGTAAATTATTTAAACAAACAAAAAATGATGGTTTTTCTGTTTTAAATAAAGATGATGCACATTATAGCTATATGAAAGATTGTTCTAATGCAAATGATATTTATACATATGGAAAAAATGATAGTACTTTTCAAATAGTATCTTACGAGGTTAAACCTAATTTAACTAATATAGTTTATAGATATAATGATAAAGAGTTAAAAATAGAAAGTCCTTTACTAGGTGATTTTAATGTATATAATTTAGCAGCGGCTATTTTGGTTGCTATAAATTATGGAGTTTCATTTTCTGATATAGAAAAAAGAATTAAAGATGTTTCTATTTCTGGAAGAATGGAAATGATAAATACGAATAGTAATTATTATGTTATGGTAGACTATGCACATACTCCTAATGGTATAGAAAGCTTACTTAAATTTGTTCATACTTTGGATATAAATAGATCTATAGTAGTTCAAGGTGTTGCAGGAGAAAGAGACTTTTTAAAAAGACCTATTATGGGTAAAACATTAGTTGATAGTGCATCATATGTTATCTTTACGTATGAAGATCCTAGAAGTGAAGATCCTAAAGATATAATTGATATGATGATTAGAGATGTTAAGGGTAAATATGATAATTATGAAATAGTATTAGATAGACATGATGCTATAAAAAGAGGCATTGATTTAGCTGGTGAAAAAGATATTGTTTTAATATTAGGTAAAGGTAATGAAAACTATGAAAAACTAAAGGATAAAGTGATTTATTTTAATGATATAGAAGAAGCTAAAAAGGCAATTAAAGAAAGAAATAATAACTAATTTATTAATTACTCATATAATATTTTAGGAGTGATTAATATGCGAATAACCGAAAGTTTTCTTAATAAGGTGGAAAGAAAAACTAACGTTAGTAAACAATCGATTTTAGATTTAGCTAACAAATTAAAGGGAGATAATTTAAAGGATGAAAATACCATAAGAGATGTTATTAGTGAATTATCTAATCTAACTGGTAAATCTGTAACTAAAGAGCAATCAGATAGGATTGTAAAGGCTGTTGTTGGAGATAAAATTCCTGATAATTTAGAAAATATGTTATAGCAATTAAAATAATAAGTAATTTAATAAATATAAATAAAACAATGAATGTAGTTTATATTTTGAAAATGGTATTGTAAGAAAAAATAATTGATGAGATGATAAAATAGTATGATTAATATACAAAAGACAATAAAATGAAAAAACTATTAGAAGTTTTTATTAACGAAAGTAAGAGAAAAATATTATAATATAAAGTAAGTAATATCGAAAGGAAAACATAATATGAACGAAAATAACAAAAATATTCTTAAGCTCATTATAAAATTGCTTGTTTTTATATTTATAGTGGGCTTTATCGCACTAATAATTTATTATTATAAAAAAAATATTAATAATTCTAGTAATACTTCTGTTGAAAAAATAACTGGTGATGTATCTCTTAACAATAAAAAAATAATTAAACTTTTTAATGATATGAATTCCATAAATGAAACATCAGATTTAGTTGTTAATGGTTATGATTATTTGGGATATTTTTATTCTAAAGATAAGATAGTAAGTAAATCATTAGATGATAATGTTAAGTTTGGTATAGCATTTAAAATTGCTTATGATTTAGGTAGTCAAACAGAAGAAGAAAAAACATATGATAGTATTAAAGTTGAAAATAACATTAAGAATTTATTTGGAAAGAATAGTAAGATAAAAAATAGTGGTGTTTCATATAATATATCTAGTAAAAAATGTTTTTATTCAGGAAATATAATAGATTGTCAAAATAAAATGGGTTCTGGAAGTCCACAAGGAGTAAAAATGATTACTAAAATGGAAGATGTTTATAAAGAAAATGATAATTTAATTATTATAAATAAAGTGATGTTTGTGTATTCTGGACCATCTGATAATATAGAAAATTCATTTAAATATAATATACTTAAAAAATATACTAGTGAGGAAGAAAATAATATTATAATTGATACTAAGTATTCTAATGAATTGTTAGAATTTGATATAGATAATTATTTAGACAATTTATATACCTATAAATGGACTTTTAAAATGGAAGAAAGTGGAAAGTATATATTTGATTCAGTAGAATTGCAAGAATAGCTTATTTTAGCTATTTTTTTAATTATTTTTTCATATTATTTCAACATCAACATAATATTTAATGAGATATATAAGAAAGTAGGGATTATATGGAAAAAGAAAAAATAATTAAAGATATATCTGAAAGAACTGGCGGAGATATATATTTAGGTGTAGTAGGAGCTGTTAGAACTGGTAAATCAACTTTTATTAAAAAATGCATAGAAAATTTAGTTGTTCCTAACATAAAAGATGAGTATGAAAGAAAAAGATGTTTAGATGAAATACCTCAAACCGCTCAAGGTAAAACCATTATGACAATAGAACCAAAATTTGTGCCTTCTAACGCAGTAACTATCAATATAGAAGATTTTACTGCAAATATTAGATTAGTTGATTGTGTTGGATATGTTATAGATGCTGCAAAGGGATATGAGGATGAAAATGGACCTCGCATGGTTAGAACACCATGGGTGAGGTTGAATAAGTGATACCCAAATATAAAAATAAATAAATGCCGATAAAATAAGGGCTAAAGACAATATTT
>CAKPIS010000006.1 GCA_934162425.1 uncultured Bacilli bacterium | reverse complement strand
TGCTTCAATAGCTCAGTTGGTAGAGCATCCGGCTGTTAACCGGCAGGTCGTAGGTTCGAGTCCTACTTGAAGCGCCATTTTTGACATAAAAGTAACTTTTTGGTTACTTTTTTTATTATTTTGTTATATTTTTTTAAAAGTATGTTATAATTCTAGTATATTATTTATGCGTTGATGAGGAAAAGTAACTAAATGATTCTTTTAAAAGAGAACTGATGATGGTGAAATATCAGTAAGATAGTTTAGCGAAAGAACACCTTGGAGCTTCTTACCGAAATTTAATTAAAGTAGGCTAAGACGGAAGATAACCCGTTAATGTTTCTTAAAGTGACTATTTAAAAAATAGTAAACTGGGTGGTACCACGGATATATGCAGTTATTCGTCCCTATGGGATGCATAACTGTTTTTTAATACAAGGAGGATATTATGTTAGATGTAAAAGAATTATATGAAAAAATTAGTGATTATTTAGATAAGGAAGTAACACTTCAAGGTTGGATTAGAAATCATAGAAAACAAAAAGAATTTGGCTTTATTGATTTTTCAGATGGTACGTACTTTAAACATGTACAACTTATATATGAAAATGATTTAAAAGATTTTGAAGAAATACAAAAATACCATATAGGAAGTGCAATTACTGTTACTGGTAAAGTTATAAAATCAGTAGGTAAAGGACAAGACTTCGAAATAAAAGTTAAAAATATAAAATTAGAAGGAGACTGCCCAGAAGACTATCCTATGCAGCCTAAAAGACATTCTAATGAATTCTTAAGAGAGCAAGCTTATCTAAGACCAAGAGTAAACTTATTTCAAGCAGTTTTTAGAATAAGAAGTATAGCAGCATATGCAATTCATAAATATTTTCAAGATAGAGGATATGTATATTTTCATGCACCACTTATTACAGCAAGTGACTGTGAAGGTGCAGGTGAGATGTTTCAAGTAACTACTTTGGATTTAGATAGAGTAGCTAAAAGTGGCAAGGTAGATTACTCAAAAGATTTCTTTGGAAGACAAGCAAGCCTTACTGTATCTGGTCAACTAGAGGCTGAAACATTTGCTCTTGCTTACAAAAAAACATATACTTTTGGACCAACTTTTAGAGCTGAAAACTCAAATACTAAAACACATGCTAACGAATTTTGGATGATAGAACCAGAAATTGCCTTTTGTGATCTTAAAGGTGATATGGATATAATGGAAGACATGCTTAAATATGTTGTTAGTTATGTTTTAAAAGAAGGTAAAAATGAAATTGACTTTTTTGATAAATTTGTAGAAAAAGGTTTAATCCAAAAATTAACTAAATTAGCAAATAGTAAATTTACAAGAATAACACACGAAGAAGTTATTAAAATTCTTAAAGAAGCTAACGTCTCATGGGAGTTTGAACCAGAATACGGACAAGATATTGCAAAAGAGCATGAAAAATACATAACAGAATACTTTGCTGGGCCAGTATTTATAACTGATTGGCCAAAAGATATAAAAGCGTTCTACATGAAACAAAATGATGATGGAAAAACAGTTGCAGCAGTAGACCTTGAAGTTCCAGGAGCTGGAGAACTTATGGGTGGTTCTCAAAGAGAAGAAGATTATGATAAACTAGTTGCTAGAATGAAAGAATTAAATATGCCACTTGATGGTATGCAGTGGTATTTGAACTTAAGAAAATTTGGTGGATGCTATCATTCAGGATTTGGAATGGGATTCGAAAGATTATTAATATATTTAACAGGCGTTGAAAACATCCGTGATGTAATTCCATATCCAAGAACACCAGGCAACTGTGATTACTAATAAGGAGGTTATTAATGCAAAAAATAACAAGAGATAACATACAAGATTATGCACTTAAGTTAATGTTTAAAATGAAAGAAGAAGAGTTTTCAGCTTTTGAAAAAGAATTCGAAACAATCTTAAAACACATGGATTTAATAACACAAATAGATGGAATAGAAAAGGTCGAGCCAATGACATTTCCATTCAAAAACAAAGATGTCAAACTAAGAAGCGACATAGCTAGTAGCACCTTAACAAGTGAAGAAGCACTAAAAAATGCTAAAGAAACAGTATATGGAGAAGTAAAGGTACCAAAAATTGTAGGAGGTGTGCATTAATGAGTTATTTAGATAAAAGTTTAAAAGAAATACATGCAGCCTTAAAAAATGGTGATGTAACAAGTGATGGATTAGTAAAAGAATCACTTGATAGAGCTAACCTTTATCAAAAGGATTTAAATAGCTTTGTTACTATATTAAACGATGTAAAGGCAAGCAAAGTAACTGATAATATACTTTCTGGAATTCCATATGCTGCAAAAGATAACTTCTCAACCAAAGGTGTTTTAACTACAGCATCATCTAATATACTTGCAAATTATGTTCCATCATTTGATGCAGCAGTAATCTCTAAACTAAATGATATAGGTTCTGTTATGATTGGTAAAACAGTACTAGATGAACTTGCTATGGGAGGAACTGGTACAACTGGTCATACAGGAGTAGTTAGAAATCCTTGGGATACAACAAGATTAATAGGAGGATCATCAGCAGGCTCTGCATCAGCGGTCGCTCGTGGCATAGTTCCTTTCGCTCTTGGTTCAGACACAGGAGATTCTATTCGTAAACCAGCAGGATATGGTGGAATCGTAGGATACAAGCCAACATATGGACTTATTTCTAGATGGGGTTTATTTGCCTTTGCATCAAGCCTTGACCATGTGGGCTGCTTTACTAAAACAGTAGAAGATGCAGCTTATGTAATTGAAAATTTAAAAGGTATTGATAAACGTGATATGACATCATTTGCCTCGGACAGTATTAACATAGTAAGTAATTTAAACAATGATATAAAAGGTAAGAAGTTATTTTACATAAAAGAAATAGTAGATGAATTAAAGGGCGAAAAAAAATATATGGATAACTTTAACAAAATATTAAGCTATTTAGAAGAACTTGGTGTTTCTGTTAAAGAAGAAAGCATCGATAAAAAATTATTAAACGCAATATATCCATCATACATGGCAATATCTTGTGCTGAAGCAACTAGTAACAATTCAAACCTTACAGGTATTCCATTTGGAAATAGAAAAGATGGAAATACACCAGATGAAGTTATGATAAACACTAGAACAGAAGGATTTTCAGAATTAATAAGAAGAAGATTTGTTATTGGTTCATTTATACTTCAAAAAGAAAATCAAGAAAAACTATTTAAAAACGCTGGTAGAGTAAGAAGACTAATAGTAGATAAAATGAATAGTTTGTTTGAAAAATACGATGGACTAATAATGCCAAACGCGGGCGCAATTGCACCACACTTTGATGAAGAAATGGACCGTTTATCAGAAAAGTATTTACTTTTAGAAAATCATCTTGCAATAGGAAACTTTGGAGGTTTTCCATCTATTACAATTCCTTCAGGTATTATAGATGATATGCCAGTTGCAGTTAATATAACAGGACCTATCATGAGTGATGATAAAGTATTCAACATTGCAAAAAAATTAGAAGAAAAAATAGGTTTTGTACCACTTTCATTAAAGGAGGAGAAATAATATGTATAAGGTAACAATAGGACTTGAAGTTCACTGCGAACTAGAGTCAAACTCAAAAGTTTTTTCTCCAGCAAAAAATGAATACACAGAAGAGCCAAATTGTAATTTAGCATATCAGGATTTAGGTTTTCCAGGAATTCTTCCATCACTAAATGAAGAAGCCGTTAAAAGAGCCTTAAAAGTATCTATGGCACTTAATTGCAAACAACCAGATGAAATAATTTTTGATAGAAAAAATTATTATTATCCAGATTTACCAAAAGGTTACCAAATAACACAAATGACTAAACCAGTTGGTACAGATGGTTATTTAGATATTGATGTTGATGGTACTATTAAAAGAGTAAAAATTCACGATACTCATCTAGAAGAAGATACTGCATCATTAGATCACTATGACACATATTCACTAATAGATTATAATCGCTGCGGAGTACCATTACTTGAAACAGTTACCGAACCTTGCTTACATTCAACAAAAGAAGCACTAAAATTTTTGGAAACTTATCGCTCTTTAATAATTTATTGTGGCGTTTCAGAAGCTAGAAGTGATAGAGGTCAAATGAGATGCGATGTAAACGTTTCAATATCAGATACAGATGAGTTGGGTTGCAAAGTTGAAATGAAAAACGTAAATTCATTTTATAATGTGGGTCGTGCAATAGACTATGAAATAGAAAGACAAACAAAAATACTAGAATCAGGTGGAAAAATAGAGCAAGAAACAAGACGTTTTGATGATGAAACAGGTAAAACTTATCATATGAGAAGTAAGGCTGATGCAATAGACTATAAATATTTTATAGAGCCAAACATTGCACCAACTCCTGTTACAGATGAAATGCTTTTAGAAATAAGAAAAACTATTCCTATGCTTCAATTAGACAGAGTAAGAAAATATATAGAAGAGTATGACCTTTCTAAGTATGATTCTGAAGTACTTGTTAAAACTAAAGAAGTATCAGATTTCTTTAATGAAACAGTTGATTTAGGTTGTGACCCTAAAAAAGCTTGTAACTGGATAACTGGTATGATGCTTGCTTACTTAAATGAAAATGAATTAACAATGAAAGACATCTTAATTAAACCAGAAATGATTAAAAAATTAGTTTTACTAGTTGATGAAAAAACAATATCTTCAAAGCAAGCTAAAGAAGTATTTGAGACTATGCTTGAAACCGGTAAAGATCCAAATGAAATTGTAAAAGAAAAAGGCATGATGCAAATTACTGATGATGCATCTATTCATGATGTTGTCATGGAAGTATTAAAAGAAAATGACGAACAAGCAAGAGAATATAATCCTGAAAAGACCAGAATGATAGACTTCTTTGTAGGACAGGTTATGAAAAAAACTCGTGGTAAAGCAAATCCAGCTAAAACAATGGAAATGCTAAGAGAAGAACTTGCTAAGTATAATAAGTAATAATTTAAAAGAAAGCGAATACCTTGCTTTCTTTTCTTGTTATATTGATAAAAATAAGTTGAAATTAAAATGTAAAGCTTTAAATGCACTCTTATTTTTAGTTAGTTATATAACGGAAAATACTTTACTTATTATTGATGCAGCTAAAAGTTAGAAAATAATATTGATGTTTTCTTTTTTAAGAAACTTTTTTCTTTTATAATAATTTTTTAATTTTGTAACTTAGTTGTAACTTTAATTATAATATAATGTTTATAAGAAAAGGAGAAATATTTTTATGGAAATTTTAAAAGTAGAAAACTTAACTAAAATTTACGGAAAAGATTCAACAAAAGTTGTTGCGTTAGATCATGTATCTTTTTCTGTAGAAAAGGGTGAATTCGTAGCAATAGTTGGTGCATCAGGTTCAGGTAAATCAACACTATTACATTTAATTGGAGGAGTTGATAGACCAACTTCTGGAAAAGTATTCATTGATGGTAAAGATATATTTAATTTTAATGATGATAAACTTGCTATATTTAGAAGAAGACAGGTAGGATTAATATACCAATTCTATAATTTAATACCTATATTAAATGTAGAAGAAAATATAACATTGCCTCTTTCTTTAGATAATCGTGAGATTGATAAAGAAAAATTAAACGATATGTTAAAACTGTTAGGATTACAAAATAGAAGAATGCATCTTCCTAATGAATTATCTGGTGGACAACAACAAAGAACAAGTATTGGTCGTGCTTTAATTACTAATCCTACAATTATACTTGCTGATGAGCCAACTGGTAACTTAGATTCTAAATCAAGTGATGAAATAGTTGCTCTATTAAAAAAATCAAATAAAGAGCTTAACCAAACAATTATTATGATTACACACAATATGGAAATTGCAAAAGTAGCTGATAGGATAATTAAAATTGAAGATGGAAAAATTATATCGGAGGTATAATTATGAACTTGCTTAACAAATTGACAATAAAAAATCTTAAATTAAATAAAAAAAGAACTATTGTTACAATTATTGGTATTATGCTATCAGTTGCTTTAATCACTGCCGTATCATCTATATACTCTAGTGGTATAAAATCATTAATTAAATATGAAACACACGAAAAAGGAAACTTTCATGCTGCATTTTACAAAGTTCCTATTAGTGATATTGATATATTTGAAAATAATAGAAATATAGAAACTATCAATATTACTAAAGATGTTGGTTTTGCTAAAATAGACTCTAAAAACGAATATAAACCTTATGCTTGTATAAAAGGATTTACTAAAAACTCTTTAAATAATTTATCTGTCAAACTATTGCATGGAAGACTTCCTAAAAATGAAAACGAAATAGTAATACCAACACATTTAAAAACAAATGGTAGATTATTTTTAAATATTGGTGATTCTATTACGTTAGACGTTGGAAAAAGGGTAGATTCTAATGGAAATGAATTAGATCAAAATAATCCATATCAAAAATCTTTGGAAGAAGAAAATAAAGAATCCATTGTAGATACTACTTCTAAAACTTATAAAATAGTTGGTATTATAGGAAGACCAGCTACTAATATAGAATATTATTCTGCACCTGGTTATACATTTATAACTTATCTTGATGAAAATAAAATAAATGGAATTGTTGATGTATATACAAGATTTTCAAAAGATGGTGTAAAAAATAGTTATGAAACTATTGCCAATATATTAGGAGTTGACGTAAAGTTATTTAAAAAAGTTAATGATAATGATAAACAAGCGTCAAATAAAGAATTAAAAGAATATTCAAATCAAATGAATAAATCAAAATATAGTGATATAAATATTAATTCCTATTTAATTGCTTTAGAAGCTAATCCTATTTCAAACAGTGGTATTGGTGGTTTAAGTATTGTTGTAGGAATTGTAATAGGAATAATTGTGTTCACTTCAATATTTTGTATAAAAAATAGTTTTGATATTTCTATTACAGAGAAAATAAAACAATATGGTATGTTAAGAAGTATTGGAGCAACTAAAAGACAAATTAAAAGAAATGTTTTTTATGAATCTACCATATTAGGATTAATTGGTATTCCTTTAGGTCTATTACTTGGTTTTATAGCATCATATATACTTATTATCATAAGTAATTATTATTTAGATGGTTCATTTGCGGAAGGCTTAAGATTAGTATTTTCTTTTTCATGGCTATCTGTTTTAGTAGCTATAATACTTGGTATAGTAACTATTTATTTTTCAGCTTTTAAAAGTGCAAAACGAGCATCTAAAGTATCTCCAATAGATTCCATTAGAAATAGTGCTAATATTAAAATAAATCCCAAAAAGGTTAAATCACCAAAATTAATAAAAAATATATTTGGTATAGGCGGCGAAATATCATTTAAGAATTTAAAAAGAAATAAGAAAAAATATAGAACTACAGTAATATCAATAATTGTTTCTGTATTTGTATTTATCGCTCTATCAGGATTTATGAAATTAGCATTTCAACAAGTGGATCATGAATTAGAAATATCTGATTTTAATATTTCACTATCTACAACTATTACAAATAATGAATCTTATAATAAATTTATAGAAACAACTAAATTAGATAATATAGAAGATTATACAATATTTAGAAGTAGCGAAATATCTTTTACAGGAAATCACTACAACAAAGAATATGCTAAGTTTTTAAATTTAGCAATTGATGAAAATAATCCTACTTATGTATCTATAATTTCTATTGGAGAAGAACAATTTAAAAAATATGTTGATTCATTAGGTTTGAATTATAATGAATTTAAAAACAAAGCTATACTTGTCGATAAAGAATATGTATCTAACTATAAAAAAAATAATAAGTTAACTACTAAATATATGAGAGCTTTTAACTTTAATAAAGGTGACATTATTGATGCTACTACTGATGAAAATAAAACAATAAAAATAGAAATTGGAGCAACTTCTGATGTTAGACCTTTTGGTTTGAAAGGTGTTGATATGGAATGTTTAATTATTAGTGATGAAATGTTTGATGCTAATTTCAAATCTAAACCACTAGCAATCTATTATAAATCAAATGATGCTAATAAATTACAAGATGATCTTGATGACTTTTTAAAGGGTGAAGATTATAACGTTAATAATGTAGATGAAAATGTTAAAATAATGAGTAACTTATTTACTTTAGTAGGAATATTTCTTTATGGTTTTATAATTGTAATTTCATTAATTGGTATAACTAATATTTTTAATACTATTACTACTAATATGGAACTAAGAAAACAAGAGTTTGCTATGTTAAAATCTGTTGGTATGACAACTAAAGAATTTAACAGAATGATTCGATTAGAAAGCTTGTTTATTGGTATTAAATCTTTATTCTTTGGTATACCTATTGGAATAGCATTATCATACGTTATTTATCATTTCTTATCAGAAGAATCAGGAATGCCTTATAAACTTCCTATTGAGGCAATATTAATTGCTGTAGCAGTTGTATTTATACTTATTTCATTAATTATGAAGTATTCTATGAGTAAAATAAATAAGCAAAATACTATTGAAACAATTAGAAATGAGAATATCTAGTATAAGGGGCGAAAGCTCCTTATATTGTGATATAATTATATTTAAAGAAAGGTACTATATATATGAATATTTTACTTATTGAAGATACAGAATCAATTATTAAAGGTCTTACATACTCTTTTAAAAAAGATAATCATAATTTAATTGTAAAAACTACGGTAGAAGACTCAAAAGAATATTTACTTTCTAACTTTAATATTGATTTAATAATACTTGATATTACTTTACCAGATGGAAATGGTTTTAACTTATTTGAAAATACTATTAAGGATTTGAAAATTCCTACTATTTTTTTAACAGCTAAAGATGAAGAAGATGATATTGTTAGAGGTTTAAATGTTGGTGCGGAAGATTATATAACAAAACCTTTTTCCACTCGTGAATTAATGGCAAGGGTTAATAAAATATTATTAAGATCAATAAAGAAAAGTGTTATTAAAATAAAAAATATTTCTTATGATATGGATAAATTAGTTTTAAAAAAAGATAATATTATTATTGAACTTACTGCATTAGAATTAAAATTAGTTAATTTATTATTTTTAAATATTAATAAAGTTGTTAGTAGAAATGTAATATTAGATAAAATTTGGGATTGGACTGGAAATTATGTAGATGATCATACTGTGACAGTTTATTTTAAAAGAATAAGAGAAAAAATAGGAACTGATATTATAACTACTATTAAAGGAATTGGGTATAGAATTGATGAAGAATAAAATTGAATTAAAAAAATATATTATTTCTACATTAATTGTATTTATATGTTTATTTATTTTGTTCTTATTTTTAAATATATATGAATATAAAACTTATACTAAAAACTTTAATAACAAGATTTCTGCTATTATAAATGTAATAAAAAAAGACTATCCTAAAATAACTGATAAAGAAATTATTAAAATAATAAATAATGATACGTTAAAAACAAATGACTTCTTTAATAAATATGGAATTGATGTAAATAATGAATCTATATTAATTAAAAATGATAGAGACTATCATAAATTTTTAGCTATTAATTTATCTTTTTTAACAATAACTGTTGTTATTTTACTTATTATATATATTAGATATAATTATAAGAAGGAGAAGGATATAAAAGATATAATTAAGTGTATAGAACAGATTAATAAGAAAAATTATGAAATACAAATTGATTCAATTTCAGAAGATGAGTTATCAATTTTAAAAAATGAAATATATAAAACCACTATAATGTTAAAAGAAGCTGCTGAAAATTCTAGTAAAGATAAGCTTAATTTAAAAAAATCATTGGAAGATATTTCTCATCAATTAAAAACACCACTTACTAGTATATTAGTTATGCTAGATAATATTATTGAAGATTCAAATATGGAAGAAAAAATTAGAAATGATTTTATTGTTGATATAAAAAGAAATGTTTTAAATATCAATTTTTTAGTACAATCACTTCTAAAATTATCAAAGTTTGATGCTAATACGATTCACTTTGTAAAACAAGAAAATGATTTGAAAACAATTATTGAAGAATCAATTAAAAACGTTTCTACTTTATGTGATTTAAGAAATATAAATATAAAATTAAATATAAAAGAAAATTCTAAAATAATATGTGATGATAAATGGCAAATTGAAGCTCTTACTAATATAATTAAAAATGCTATAGAACATTCTAAAAATAATTCGAACATAATAATAAATATTGAAAATAATAATGTTTATTCTATGATTGAAGTAATAGACTTTGGTGAAGGTATAGCAAAAAAAGATATAAAACATATTTTTGAAAGATTTTATAAGTGTAAAAATACTAAAACTGATAGTATAGGTATTGGTCTTGCTTTAGCTAAAACAATTATAGAAGAGGATAAAGGCACTATATCAGTTGAGTCAAATAAATTAGAAACTAAATTCATTATAAAATATTATAAAATATAATGAAGATATGAATGTTGAATCAAACTAAAGTGTACAATTAATTACAATATAAAAAGTAAATATTAAAAAGAAAGCGAATACCTTGCTTTCTTTTCTTGTTATATTGGTAAAAAATAAGTTAAAATTAAAGTATAAATAGGAGGATTAATATGTTAAAAGATAAAGTAGCAGTTATAACAGGAGCAACTAAAGGAATAGGAAATGCTACTTCTAAAAAGTTTTTAGAAAATGGCTGTAAGGTAGTTATATTTGGTTCAAAAAGTGAAACTGTATTAAAGGCTTTAGAGAGTTTAAGAAAAGAAAATAAAAATTATGATGTAAAAGGATTCTGTCCAGATTTAACTAATTTAAAGAGGTAGAAGAAGTATTTAATAAAATAAAAGATTTATATGGAAAGATAGATATATTGGTTATAGGATAGGAAGAGTGGAAGATGTTGCAAGTGCATTCTTATTTTTAGCTAGTGATATGGCAAGTTATATAACGGGAGCTATTTTGCCTGTTGATGGGGCGGCCAGGAGTTAGGGAAAAGTATGATTTTGTTGTTCTTTGTATTATTAAAGAACAAATTTTAAATATTTAATAAGTTATTATTGGTTTAACTTAAATGCATATAAACACTAGCAAAAGAAGTTCTTTTTTGATATATTAAATATACGAGGTGATTTTTTATGTATGACGTAATTATAATAGGAGCAGGAGCATCAGGGTGTTTTTTAGCACTTACATTAAAATATAAAAATCCAAATTTAAAGGTAGCTTTAATAGAAAAGAACGACAAACTAGGTAAAAAACTATTAATAACAGGTAATGGAAGATGCAACTTAGGTAACACAAACATAAATATAGATAATTACAATAGCTCTTCTTCTTTGGAAAAGTTTGCCAAATCATTACAAAAAAATGAATATTTAAACTATTTGAAAAAATTTGGAATTTTAATAAAAAAAGAAGATACATCAACAAGATTATATCCATATTCCAACCAAGCTATAACAGTTTGTAAGTCATTTGAAAGAGCATTAGAAAATGAAAATGTTAAATTAATTTACAATTATGACGTAAAAAAAGCAACTTATGAAAATAGCTCTTTTGTAATTAACAATGATTTAAAATGTAAAAAATTAGTAGTTGCAACAGGAGGAAAAACCTATATTAAAACAGAATCTAAAGATAATGGATATAGCATATTAAAATCATTTGGACATACTATAACAAAACTCTATCCAGCACTTACTTTTTTAAAAACAGACCATAAATACATAAAAGATTTGCAAGGTGTTCGTGCAAACGTAGTGGTTAGTTTAAGTGTTGATGGATCCGTTCTAAAAAAAGAAGAAGGACAAGTTCAATTTACAAAAGATGCATTATCAGGTATATGTATATTTAACCTATCAAGAGACGTAAATAGATACCTAAAAGATAACAAAAAAGTAGAAATAGTAGTAGACTTAGTTCCTGATTATAATAGAGCATATATTGAATATTACTTAAAGGAATTTAGTGATTATAACGTTGTAGATGCAATAAGCTGCATACTAAATAAAAAAATAGCTCAAGTTGTTTCAAACAAGCTAAAGCTATCAGATAAAAAAATTAGTGGTTTGAGTAATAGTGAACTAGAAAATATTTCTTATGCATTAAAAAATATGCATTTTAATATAATAGAAACAGGTGATTTCAAAGCAGCTCAAGTAACAAATGGTGGTGCCAAATTAGATGAATTTACAAGTGGTTTGGAATCTCTAAAGAAACCTTTATTATACGCCATAGGAGAAGTTTTAGATGTTGATGGTAAGTGTGGCGGCTATAATCTTTCTTGGGCATTTAATAGTGCCTTAATTGCAGCAGAAGATATCTTAAAGAAATAAAACATTTTCATAAAACTTATAATACTTAACTTTAACTTGTTTAATTAATTTAAAAACTGTATAATATAAATATGGAAAATAGGAGATGAAAATATGCAAGAGGGAAAAAAGAAAAAACTTAGTAAAAAGGCGAAAAAAACACTTATAATATTATTTTTGCTTTCAGTAATATTAGTTTTTGGATTTATCTTAATATTAAATGGAAATAAGGGGAGTAGTAAGTTAGTGCCTAAGAAGTCAACTACTAAAACCACAACAAAAAAAGAAGACCCAATAAAGATTGTAGATGTAAATTCAAAAAGCAGACCATATGCTGTAATGATAAACAATAACAAAGCTGTGTGGGGCTATCAAGCAGGAATTAATGATGCATATATTATGTATGAAATAGTAGTAGAAGGTGGAATAACTAGAATGATGGCTTTGTTTAAAGATAAAGATACTAGCAGAATTGCTTCAGTTAGAAGCTCTAGACATTACTACCTTGATTATGCCCTAGAAAATGATGCTATATATGCACATATTGGTTGGAGTCCTCAGGCTCAAAGCGACATATCATCCCTTGGAATAAATGCTATAAATGCTGACAATAGTAATGCATTTACATGGGATAACTCATTAAGAAAAATTTCTTCAGAACATAGAGCATATACAACGATGGCAAAACTTAAAATGGCTGCAGAAAAAAGAGGATATAGGACAACAACAGACAAAGGCCTTCTATTAAAATACCAGGCAAAACCTCTAGAATTATCAAGTTATGATGGAGCTTTAGTTGCTAACAACATTAAAATTCCTTTTTCAAGATCTCATATAACAAGTTTTTCTTATAACCCCGAAACAAAACTTTATATTAGATATCAAAATGGTGCAGAACATAAAGATTATGTTACAGGATTAGCTTACACGGCAAAAAATATAATAACTTATAAAGTAAATAATTATGATTTAAATGATGGCTCAGGTAAGGGTAGACAAGGATTGAATAATATTGGAAGCGGGGAAGGATATTATATATCAGAAGGTTATGCAATTCCAATAACATGGCAAAAAGATTCAAGAAGTAGTAAAACGATTTATAAGATTAAAGCAACAGGTAATGAACTTGTTGTAAATGATGGTAATACATTTATAGAAATTGAACCTACTAGCATGACTCTTTCAATTGAATGATAATAAAATTAAGACATATAATTTATTGGTGATTATATGTCTTTTTTGATGCTTTTTTTAAAAGGAATAGTGATAGGAATAGCTATGGTTATACCTGGTGTAAGTGGTGGCGTAATAGCTGTTATTTTCGGTATATATGATAAAATGATATCTTCATTAACAAATTTATTTAAAGACTTTAAGAAAAACTTTATTTATCTTTTTATTTTAGGAATCGGAATTTTATGTGGCTTGATATTTTTTAGCAATATAATTTTATATTTTTATGAATGTCATGAGGCAATAACAAAGTCACTATTTATTGGTTTAATATTAGGCGGAGTACCGTACTTGTTTAGTGAAATATCAAAAAAGGATGGTAGCAAAGTTAATTACCAAATTTTAGCACTTACTTTTATTTTATCGGCAATTTTATTTCTTGTATCAAAGAAAACTATTAGATTAAATGTTTCTTCATTAACTCAAATTAGCGTAAAGAACCTCATACTTTTATTTATAGCAGGTTATTCGTATTCGGTAGGAAAAGTTATTCCTGGTATAAGTGGTTCCTTTATATTAATAGTTTTTGGAATGTATGAATATGTATTAAAATTAATGGCTAATCCTTTAAAAATAGGGGTTTCAGACATTTATATTATAATTCCATTCGCATTTGGTTTTTTAGTTGGAATGATATTTTTTCTAAAATTAATTAATTATTTATTGGAGAAACATTTTAAAAATGTATATAGCATGATAATTGGTTTTGTTCTTGGGTCAACGCTAGCCCTTGTACCAATAATATCTTCTTTTTCTGAAGTTTTAATTAGCATAATTGTGCTTACGAGCAGTTTTATTTTTTCTTATAAGTTTATCAAATAGAAAAAAATGCAATTTTTTTTAAAAAATTATTAATCTTACTTGACAAGCATATACTTTTTTTAGTATACTTAAAGAGCTTTAAGAAGTTATGTGGTTCCGTGGTGTAGGGGTTAACACGTCTGCCTGTCACGCAGAAGATCGCGGGTTCAAATCTCGTCGGAACCGCCATTTTTTTTATTTTGGCTCTGTAGCTCAGTCGGTAGAGCACAGGACTGAAAATCCTGGTGTCGGCAGTTCGATCCTGCCCGGAGCCACCATTTTAAAAATAAACAACCAATGGTTGCTTTTTTTATGCTCCGGGCTTATGTTTACAGCATATAACATAGTTTAAATGAAAATACTAATAGAAGATGCAATTATTTAGGATTTTCTAAAATTATTATTAATAGATTAAAAGAAGATATAATCCATGCCAATTATATCTTCTTTCTTTTATTTACGTTATTTGTATTATTTATTTTTACTTTTTTTCTTTGTTTTTAATTCATCACGTATTTCTTTTAAAATACTTAACTCTGTTTCTTGTATTTCTTCTTTTTCTTCTTCTTTGTCTTTCTTTTTGCCTTTTTCAAGCTTATGAGTCATATCAGTTAATTTGTTTATAGCCCTTATAAAAATAAATATGCAAAAAGCTATTATTAAAAAATCAATTACATTTTGTATAAACATACCATATGTGATTTTTGCTTTTCCTATTGTGATTGATAAATTACTAAAATCAATACCTCCAATTATAGCCCCTATGATAGGCATTAAAATATCATTAACCAAAGATGATACAATCTTTCCAAATGCGCCACCAATTATAACACCAACTGCTAAATCAATAACATTACCCTTTGATATAAATTTTTTAAATTCATTTAACATTGCTCTACCTCCTTCTACATTATTATAACATGTATAATGCTAAACACAAATATTCTAAGTATAAAAAAATCAGTATAAAAATGAATAAATAAATTGTAAATTAATAAAATACTATTGAAAAAGAATATAAGAAGTGTTATAATTAGTGACATCGAGGCTGAAGTTTGAATATTTCTGACCTCCGATGGTTTAATAATACGTGCGCTCGTAGCTCAGCTGGATAGAGCATCTGGCTACGAACCAGGAGGTCAGGGGTTCGAATCCCTTCGAGCGCGCCACTTTTATTAAAAAAGATGTTGATTTTACTTTAAGTATATGTTATAATCATATTGCTTTTCGGAAAGTAGCACAATTTGGTAGTGCACGCGGTTTGGGACCGTGAGGTTGCAGGTTCAAATCCTGTCTTTCCGACCATTTGAGTTTAACTATTCAGAAATGAATAGTTTTTTTGTGCTTACACGAACGGTCCAATCCCACGATAACTGTTTTTAAAGGTAATTAAATTTCGTATACATCATACAATTTTAGCATATTACATTCCTTTATATCAAATCTAATTCCATGATCATGTTCACATCCAGACTTTTGACCACTTTTATAAACACCAAGACATATGTATATTCTTATTATTCCTTTGAATTTATAAAACGATATACTACTATATTTAAAATAATCTTGTCCATATATTCTTTTTTTGTCATACTTTACCAAAGCCAGATGATTTAGCTTTCTTTTTATAGCACCAATAATTTCATCAAAGTCCCAGTATATACTTTTATCAAAAAACTGCTTCTTTCTATTAAATATACACAAATATATTTTTTCATCTTTTCTATTAACTTCTAACTGAAAAGAGTTGTTATTTTCATCATATACTTTAAAATTAGCAAAAACTGATTTCATAAGCACATTTACATCCGAAAAATTGACATCTTGTTTTCCATATTCTCTTCTTAATCTTTTGAGTTCTAAACCAAAACAATTACTTGGAACCAAACTAAATAAAGTTAAATATCTATAATCACTTAGAAAATTATTTTTAACTTTTATTTCAATTCCATTGTAGTCAGCAATTTGAAATTCATCATTTTCTTTACCAATAAGATTTTCAAAAGTGAGTCCTGAGTCTCCTTTATTTTTTTGATTTTTACCTTTAATATAGCCTATATTTTTAATTCTAGCAAATTTTTTCTTTAAATCATTAAATGATTCATTAATATCAATATCATACATTTTAATTTCTCCTTTTGTCTTGCTATAATACAATTATGCTTTGACAAATTAAGTCGAAATATGAAAAATTTCATAAAAAGTTTAATTATAATGTAAAATTTATGGGTTATAACACTTGCTATATATCCTTTTTTTGAATAACATATTAACGAAGATGCATCTTTATTAATTGGGGGAATATGGTTTGAGTGGTATTTTAGATGTTATTAGTAATAATATGGTTGAAATATTAACGACTGTTTTAACGGCTATTATAGGGTATTTAGGAATAAAAGCCAAAAGTATTTTTGAAAAATATATTAATGATAAAACAAAGAAAAGTATAGTTGAAGAAACAGTAAAATATGTTGAACAAATTGGAAAAACTTTGTCTTGTGAAGAAAAAAAGCAAAAAGCTCATGACAAAGCTCTTGAATGGATGATTGAAAAGAAAATCAATGTTAGTGATACGGAACTTGAAATACTTATAGAAAGTGCGGTTAATTGTTTATAGAAAAAGATTTATTGTTTTTGGTAAATCTTTTTCTTTTTATATAATAATTTTTGTTTATATTTCTTTTTCTATGACCATAATAGAAAAGAAAGGAGATAAAATATGCAAAATTATAATGAAGTTCCTTTAATCATAACTGGAAAAGATTTAGATTATTTGTGTGATATTTTTAATTGGAATTTTAATGCATGTAAGTTAATAAATGATTTTATGAATAAAGTAAATGACGAAGAAATTATTTCACTACTAAAAACAACTTATGATGTTCACAAAAACAATTTAGATAAAGTTTTAAATATTTTAAGATAGGAGGAAAAAATATGAATAATAAAATTTCAAATGTGAAAATTGAAGTTCCACAAACAAAGGAAATGAATGATAAGGATTATCTTGCATCTATTCTTTCTCTTGAGAAAGCTATGGTTAAGGATTATGCTGTCTCTATTACTGAAGCTAGTAATTTGAGTTTGTACGATAGTTATTATGAAATGCTAGGGGATGTAAGCAAAATTCAAAGAGAAATTTTTAATTTAATGTTTAGAAAAGGTTGGTATGCACTTGAGATGGCAGAGGAAAATAAAATATCAGAAAAATTAACTAATTTAAGTGAGGAGGTACAACAACTAGAAAAATAGCAAAAAAATTAAATTAGGTATTGATTTTTATGCTTCTTTTTGATATTATTAATATGCATTTGAAATAATGCATGTTTTTCTGGGGCTTTAGCTCAGCTGGCTAGAGCGCCTCGCTTGCACCGAGGAGGTCAGGGGTTCGAATCCCCTAAGCTCCACCAAAATGTTTATAAAGCCACTCATATTGAGCGGTTTTTATTTAGAAAGAGAAGGGGATTCTTCCCTGACTTACGTGTTATACATAGATTTGTGCTTATTTATCTACTGTTTTTGTAAATTTTTATGAAATTTTAAAAAATATATTGATTTTTTAAAATTTATATAGTAGAATTAAATAGTCAGTTTTACCAGTTTTATGAAATGGGCTTGTAGCTCAGCTGGTTAGAGCGCACGCCTGATAAGCGTGAGGTCGATGGTTCAAGTCCATTCAGGCCCACCATTTTATGTATTTAAACTGGCGCGTTGGTGAAGTGGTTTAACACATCGCCCTTTCACGGCGACATTCATGGGTTCAAATCCCATACGCGTCACCAAATTAGTAAAAAAGACTTTTGCTTTTGCAAAGGTCTTCTTTTTTTATCCATGAATGTCTCTTTTATTTTATTACAAGCTATGGGCCTGTTTGGGACTTGAATCATAATTTAATATAATAGCTATTGCAATCATATAGCTTAATAGTGAAGAACCACCATAACTTATAAAAGGAAGAGTTATTCCGGTTATTGGAAGTAGTCCTATATTCATTCCAATATTTTGAACTTGCTGAAAAATAATCATAGATAAAAATCCTATAATTATTAACTTATATTTTTTATCATTCATTTTTCGTGCCATCATAAATAAGTTAATATCAAACAATAATATTAAAATTATAAGAATCATTGCACCAACTAAACCAGTATTACTTGCTACGACAGAAAATATAAAATCAGTATGTGCTTCTGGAATATATATTGGTGTATTTTTAATTCCGAATCCAAAAAGACCAGCTGATTTTATAGCTATCATAGCATTAGAAAGCTGCATCCCATTGTTATTAGACCAATCTAGCAATCTATCCATCCTATAGAAAAAAGATGTACCAAATATACTTATAAATGTATTTTCGTACTTGAAATATAGATACAAAAAACCACCTAAAAATATGAAAAATAATAATGTCAATACAAAAAAAATACTTTTCTTAATTCCATACGTATATAACATTACCATAGATATGAAAAAATATATTATTACAACGCCTGTATCAGGCTCTAAAAATGTTAAAACTGCTGGAATTAGTGTTAATAGAAAAATTAGCGAAAATATCTTTAAATTGTCTTTAAAAGTTTTAATTTTACCATTTTTAAAGCTACATAAAATTTGAGCATTTAAAAGTATTATATTTATTTTTACAAATTCACTTGGCTGAAATGAACCTAATTTTGGTATAACAAACCAGCACTTTGAACCATTTATTTCTGTTCCGAACAAAAGCAAAAATATCAATAATACATTTCCAATCACATAAAATAATAAAGAGTATTTAATAAGCCCTTTAAATTTGATTTTTCTTGATAAAAAAATTATTATAAAACCAACCATATACCACATAAATTGCTTAGTTAAATAACTATAATTTGATTGCTTTACGCTATATATACTAAGCATACTAATAATGAGATAAAAAATTAAAATAACAAATATTATCTTTTTATTTTTTGCTAAATTCATTATATTCACCACCAAATAGTATTTTTTTTATTTTTTTTACATAATCTTTTGTAGGAGGAATGTTGTATGGATAAATTTCCGAAAATATATAAAAATAAAATTAATAGCATTAAATCTAAAGTTCAAGATGAATTCTATTATCATGCGGATAGGGCATCAGATGATAAAAAAGATGCTTTGCTAGATATTGACCCAAGTTTAGTTTTAAATAAAATCGAAAATATATTTCAAAGACCTGATTATGTATATCAAGCTGACGTTAATATTATGTACAAAAATGGTGAAAATAAGCAAAAAAAAGTCGTTGGATTTAAAAAAAATTATTTAATGACTTTAGAAGGTGAAAAAATATATATAGATGATATAAAAGACATTAAATAGAAGGATAAAGACCACTTAAAGTGGCCTTTTTAAACTCCTTCTACATAAGTATCAGCTAAGCATTTAATACTGCAGCAACAATTTGTATTTATTGTGAAAAATGAATTTGTAGATGTATAAGTAGATGTTCCAGAATCATATACTAAAACTCTTAATGTTGCACAACAACCATCCACTTTTTCAACTCTGAAAATATTTGATCTGGTTTGTTCTCCAGGATTATTTGATATTGGAATTTCAACTGCTGAACCATTGCAAGTATATAATGTAACAGGTCTTGTGTTAAAATCTATTGATGAATTTGGACCAAAATAAGCTCTAGTACATGTTTCAAGACAAGTGTCGCCTGGACAAACTTCGCTTTGAAGAATATTTATAACTTTTAAAATCTCAGCAATGCAATTACAATTTTTATTATTAGAATTATCACACATAATATTCACCCTTTCTATCTTTTTCATTAGTAGCTTATTCAAAATTTAGTAAATAGTACCACTTTAAAAGCCCTAGTTATGATAAAACTTGCAATTTTTATATTGTTGTTATATAATTCTTTTAGGGTGATTATATGAAATATATTATTATAGTTGTAGTTTTAATACTTATTGCTCTAGTTGTAATTAAAGCTAGCAATCCAGGATTTAAATATGAAGCAAACAAATTAGTAGAATATTTAGGTGGTATAAAAAACATTACCAATATGGAAGTTAGTATGTCAAGATTTAAGGTGACACTAAAAGATACTTCTAAAGTTGATAAGGATGGAATTATAAAACTTGGAGCTAAAGGAATTGTAGAAATAGATAATACTATGAAAATAATTTTAAAAGACGACGCTAAAAAATTAAAAAAATACATAGAGGAATTGAATAACGATTAAAAATTACAATATTTATTTAAATGTTACAAAATTCGACAAAATAATTAACACAGATAAGTATAATCATATTTGAAAGGATTTGATTTATATGAGTACTGTGTTTTTAAATGTAATTTTAATTATTTTTCCTGTTTTATGCCATTTTTTGTACATGGTTTATAGCAAAACGACACTTAAGGATGAAAACTTTTTATTTTTTGATTTAATGCTTCTTTCAAGTGTTTATTTATATTATAGATTCGGCATCGAATCTAAATACTGTGTTATACTAGTTTCATTTACACTTTTTCTAGCAATATATAAAAAAAGATTTTTTTCTGGAATTTTATTAGTATGCTGTTTTTCGTTTATTTATAATAGTTTATATGGAATAAATATATATGTATTGTTATTTGTATTTTTATCTACATTTTTAATTGGTTATTATAAAAAAATAAACACAAAACTACTATGTCCTATACTTTCAGTAATAATTCTAATTTTAATTATGGTATTTAGTAATATGTCAATTAATTTTGTGGTACTAATTAAGCTTTTACTGTTATTATCACTTAACTTTTTATTTTATATTATGATATGCAATGTATATGATAAAATAGAGTCTATGGTTAATGTTTATTTATCACTTGAAGATACACTAAAGGAGAAAAAACTATACGAATCTTTATTTAAAATAACTCATGAAATTAAAAATCCACTAGCAGTATGCAAAGGATATCTAGATATGTTTGATTCTAGAGATGAGAAGAAGGCGAGTAGATATGCATCAATAATTAGTCAGGAGATAGATAGAACACTAATTCTTTTAAATGATTTTTCAAACGTATCAAAGATGAAAATTGATAAAAAAAAGATGGATATTACGTTGTTATGCGAAGATGTATGCGATGAAGTATCACCTATTTTTGATAATAATATTAAGTTTGATTTTAACATTCCTGATGAAGAGGTCTTTATAAATGGTGATTATAATAGACTTAAACAGGTTTTAATAAATGTTATTAAAAATTCAAAAGAGTCTATAGACAAAAAGGGAAGGGTATCTGTAAGTACAAAAAGAAAACTTGGAGGTTATTATATTGAAATAAAAGATACTGGTTGTGGTATGGACAGCGAAACAATAAATAAAATAGGAAGTGCATTTTATACAACAAAGAAAAATGGAACGGGACTCGGTGTTTGTTTATCAAAAGAAATAATTGATAGACATGAAGGGATAATTGATTATAAATCAAAAGTTGGAGTAGGAACTACTTGCTTAATTAAAT
This sequence comes from uncultured Bacilli bacterium, assembly GCA_934162425.1. Taxonomy (GTDB): domain Bacteria; phylum Bacillota_I; class Bacilli_A; order RF39; family UBA660; genus Aphodocola. Next base: position 56,730 of record CAKPIS010000006.1, on the reverse strand, counting down.
TTCCAATAATAAAAGTATCTTAATTTTTTTTAAGATACTTTGTTTAGCCTGAATAAATATATTTTAGGATGATTAAATATTCTAAATTTCAAGTTTCTAGTTCCAATTCCTGGATTTATAAAAAAACTAGTATTATCTATTTTTTGATAAGAATTTTTGTATTTTGAAGATATAAATAAATCCTTTATTTTTGGTATTCCGATGTACCCATTTAAATTATGTCCAGCTATTACTAAATCAAAATTGAATTCTTTTACACTATCAAAATCATCTGGATTATGTAAAACAAGCATTTTATAGTAAGAAAAATTTTCGTTACTTTCAAAGAAAACTTTTGCTTTTTCTTTTGATGTAATTAAAATAGGCGTTTTATTTGACTTATATATTAGCTGTTCATTATCTTCTAAATTAATAAATCCAGAATTATTAAGAATAGATGATGAAATTTCATTATCTTCTTCGCCATTTATATAATACTTTCCATATTCACTTTGAATTTCTGATAAGTAAGATGTTAATTTTTTTTCATCATCTTGGCTTATTTTATTTTTATTGTATATTAAATCTCCTGTAAAAATAACAACATCTGGTTTTGTATCATTTATCTTTTTTTTAAGTTCCTTTAATGTATTCTCATTTATTTGATATCCATAATTTAAATCACTAAATTGCAAGATTTTCATGCCATGCGTATTATCATCAATCTTATCTGTTTTTATTCTAAATTCTTTAGTGATAATTATTCTTGTTCCTATGAAAAAAGCATACAAAAAGAATACTATAATTATTAAAAACAACTTAACTTGCCACTTTAATTTTTTCTTTTTTCTTTCCTTTTTTTCTTTTATCTCGTTCATTTTTTATCTTCCTATCATTTGAATTACAACAAGTATAGTATTATGAATCATATGTACCATAATTGGTAATGTAATATTATCTGTTTTACTAAGCAAGTATGCAAATGCACATCCCATTGAACCATATGGAATAATATATAATATATCAATAGGATTTTTATATGTTCCAATTACATGTAACCCTCCAAATATAACTCCACTCAAAATAATGAATACCCACTTATTTTTTACAAGTTCCTTAAGGGATTTTCTAAACACCAGCTCTTCAAATAATGGAGCTACAAAAGAACAAGAAAACAGCATATATAAAGGTGCTGCTTTAATACTTTCTCTTACAGCTTGTTCATTATTAGATATATCTTGTTTATTGATATATGATATTATAATAGAAGAAACATACATTATAACGCAACCAAATGTCCAACATTTAAGAGCTATTGTAATGCTTTTTTCTTTATTTTTCTTAAATTCATCAATTCCTTTTTTTATATCTTTTTTATACATAAAAATTAAAATTATAACATAAATTAAGCTATCAACAAAAAGAAAACCTATTTTAGCATTTCTTGATAATGATGATAATCGTATATTAAATAAGGAGAAAATTGAAAATAAAAAGCTTCCTTGATATAATATATAAAGCAAAAATGTTAATAAATACTTTTTATTTTTTATAAACCATTTCTTAATTTTATTTTCTATATTACTTATTATGTCGTCCATATTCGGTTCACCTCTACACTAAATTATAACAAAAAAAGTATATAAAAAGAAGTTATAACTACATAAAGTGTAAATAAATTAATAAAAAAACTTGAAATACTATAATATTATGTTATAATACTTGTAGCAACGAAGAGTAGGGTTTTAAATCCTACTCTTTATAATTAAGGAGGATAGATATGGAAAATAAGGTAAGAAATTTAATAGAAGGAGAATTAAACAAAATAAATATTAAACTTGATAATGTTGAATATATTAAGGAAGGCGGTATGTATTATTTAAGAATTACAATAGATAAAGAACCTTTCGTAGATGTTGACACGTGTGTTTTAGCAACAGAAACTATCAATCCCTTAATTGATACGCTAGAAGATGAATTTGATGATGCATACATTCTTGATGTATGTTCTAAAGAAAAAGGAGATAAATAAAATGAATAGTAAAGAGTTTATTAAAGCATTAAAAGCTATATGTGAAGAAAAACAAATTAGTGAAGATGTTATTTTTGAAGGAATGGAAGGAGCACTTAAAAAAGCATACACAAAAGAAACAGGGTTACCTAACATAAGAATAGAAATAGATAAAGATAAGGGTATAATTAAAGGTTTTTCTTATCAAAAAGTTGTTGAAGAGTATACTGATGGTGAAGATGATGAAGATGAAGAAGCAGTAGAAATTTTACTTGAAGATGCAAAAAAAATAGTACCGGATATTAAACCAGGTGAAACTTTAGAAGAAGAAGTAGAACTAAAAGATTTCGGTCGTGTTGCAACTATGGCAGCTAAGCAAATATTAATTCAAAAAGTTAGAGAGGCTGAAAGAAATAGTATTATGAATGAATTTGAGGATAAAGAAGGAGAATTATTAGTTGGTATATTATCTCGTGAAGATGCTCAAAATTATTATGTTGACCTAGGTAGAATGCATGGTATTTTGCCTAAAAGTGAATTAATAAAGGGAGAAGAACTTAAGATGGGTTCATCGGTAAAAGTATATGTTACTAAAATAGATAATACCGGAAAAAGTCCATTAGTATTACTTTCTAGAGCTCACTTTGGATTTGTTAAAAGATTATTAGAAAAAGAAATTCCAGAATTAAATGATGGAACGGTTATTCTTTATAGCGTTTCTCGTGAAGCGGGTCAAAGAAGTAAGATAGCTGTATATTCAGAAAATCCTAATGTTGATGCTGTTGGCGCATGTATTGGTGAAAAAGGATCTAGAATTAATCATATAACTCAAGAATTAAATGGTGAAAAAATAGATGTTGTAAAATATGATAAAGATCCAGTTGAGTTTATTAAAAACGCACTTTCTCCTGCAAAAGATGTATCTGTATATGTACTAGATGAAAAGAAAAAAGAAGCTTTAGCTATAGCAGAAGGTGATAATTTGTCACTTGCAATTGGTAAAAAAGGACAAAATATTAAGCTTGCAGCTCGCTTAACTCATTATAGAATTGATGTTAAAACAAGAAAACAAGCTGAAGAAGAAAATCCTGGTATAGCTAGCATTATATCTTAAAGATAGGTGATGAAAATGAAACAAAGAAAAATTCCTATGCGTACTTGTGTTGTTACTAAAGAAAAATATCCTAAAAGTGAATTAATAAGAGTAGTAAGAGATAATTTAGGAAACATAAGTGTTGATTTAACAGGAAAGAAAAATGGCCGTGGAGCTTATTTAAAAAAAGACATAGATGTAATTAATAAAGCTTTTAGTGGAAAAATACTTGAAAGATATTTAGAAGCTTTAATTCCACAGGAAATATATGATGAATTATGTAAGATAGTAAATGATAAATAATAAATAAAAGAAAGAGGTGTTTTAATATGATGAGTGTTTTAGAATATGCACAAGATATTAGTAAGAAACCTGAAGAAGTACTTGAAATGTGTAAAAGATTAGACATTAACGTAAGTTCTAACTATGATATGTTGGATGATGATTCTATTGTTCTTCTTGATAATGCATTTGAAAATGAACAAGATGAAGAAGAAAACGTAGAAGTTGATGAAGAAATAATAAGAAAACTTGATGAAGATGATTACTATGATGAAGTAGTTGATACTTTAGTTGATAAAAAACATACTGATTATAAAGAAGAAAAAACAGCAAAAAAGAAGAAAAACAAACAAAAAGAATTAAATATGGCAAAAAAGGCTATGTACAAAAATAAAGAAAAGCTAGTATCTAATGAAGATAAGTCATCTGATATTATTATTTATAAGGAAGGTATGAGTTTAAAGGACCTTTCTGATGAATTACAAAAACCAGTTACTGAACTAATTAAAAAGCTAATGTCATTAGGTGTTATGGCTAATATGAATGCTAAGATAAGTTTTGATGATGCTTCGGTTTTAGCTTTAGAATATAATAAAACATTAAAAAAAGAAGAGGCAATGGATATTTCTAATTTTGAAATGTTTGAAATTAATGATAACGAAGAAGATTTAGAAGAACGTCCACCAGTTGTAACTATAATGGGACACGTTGACCATGGTAAAACATCACTTCTTGATGCTATAAGAAAAAGTAATGTTATAGATGGAGAATTTGGTGGAATAACTCAGCATATAGGTGCTTATCAGGTGTCTTATAATGATAAAAAAATAACGTTTATAGATACTCCAGGACATGCTGCTTTTACTGAAATGAGAGCTCGTGGGGCATCTATTACCGATATCGTAATAATTATAGTTGCTGCAGATGATGGTGTAATGCCACAAACAGAAGAAGCTATAGACCATGCTAAGGCAGCTAATGTTCCTATTATAGTAGCAGTAAATAAAATAGATAAACCAGGTGCTGATGTAGAAAAAGTAATGAGAGAGATGAGTGAACGTGGTTTAACTCCTGATACATGGGGTGGAGATACACTATTTGTTCCAATCTCAGCAAAAACTCATGAAGGAATTGATAAGTTATTAGAAAACCTACTTCTTATTGCAGAGATGCAAGAGTTAAAAGCAAATCCAAAACGTTATGCCCTTGGTACTGTAATTGAATCAAAACTTGATAAAAACGTTGGGAGTGAAGTTACTTTACTTGTACAAAATGGTACTTTAAGATTAGGAGATCCTGTTGTTATTGGTGAATTCTTCGGAAAGATAAGAACCATGAAAAATGATTTAGGAGAGGAAATAGTAGAAGCATATCCATCTACACCAATTTGTGTTACAGGTATCCAAGGAGTTCCAACAGCAGGCGATAAATTTATGGCATTTGAGTCAGAAAAACAAGCTCATGCAGTTGCTGAACAAAGAAGCCAGACAGCTAAGTTAAAATCAAATATGCAAACTAATTCATTAACTCTTGATGATTTATTTGGAAAAATTTCTGAAGGATTAAAAGAAGTAAACATCGTATTAAAAGCTGATGTAAAGGGTAGTGAAGAAGCTGTTAAAAATACTTTAGCTAAGATAAACGTTGAAGGATGTAAGTTAAATGTTATTAGAAGTGGTGTTGGAACTATAACTGAAAGTGATGTTGTATTAGCTAATGCATCTAACGCTATAATAATAGGATTTAACGTAAGACCATCTGGTAAGATACTTGATATAGCAAAAGAATATGGGGTTTCAGTTAGACTTCATAATATAATTTATAAAGTAGTTGAGGAAATGGAATCTGCTATGAAGGGTATGCTTGATCCTGAATATGAAGAAAAAGTACTAGGAACAGCAGAAATAAGAAAAATTTATAAATTTTCTAAAACTGGTAATATTGCTGGTTGCTACGTTTTAGATGGTATTATTAAATCTGATTCTAAAGCAAGAGTAATTCGTGATGGCATTGTTATATATGATGGTGAAATAAATTCAATACAAAGAGAAAAGAATCAAGCTAAAGAAGTAAAGGCCGGATTTGAATGTGGTATTACTTTGAAAAATTATGGTGATATAAAAGAAAAGGATGTAATTGAGGCTTATTGTCTTGTAGAAATTAAGAGGTAATTATGAGTATTAAAACCCAGAGAATTGCAAATGTATTATTAAAAGAAATAAGTGATATACTTCAAAATGAAGTTTATGATGAAGATATAAAATTTGTTACTTTAACTAGTGTTAAAGTTGATACTGATTTATCTCTTGCACAAATATATTGTACTGTTTTTGATATAAATAAAAAAGATAAATGTTTACATGACTTAAACGCAGCAAAAGGCTTTATTAAAACTGAACTTGCTAAAAGAAAATTAGAAATAAGAAGGATACCAGATTTAAGATTTATATATGATGAATCAATAGAGTATGGTAATAAAATAGAAAAAATTATAGAAAAAATAAATAATGAGTAAAAAAAGGTAGAAAATTTTATCTTTTTTTCTTTTTTTGTAGAAATTAGTAGAAAAAAAATGTATAATTGTATTAGCTAAATAATAAAGGGTGATACATATGATTAATTTAATAAAAAAAGAAAATCTTAATCTTGGTATATTGGAAACTGATTTTGATATTTTTGCAGACATTGTAAATACTTTTTCTGGTGAAACCTTAAAAAAAGAGTGTTTGGTTGATTTAGATGATTATATAATACCTGATTATTTTAAAAATAAAATGACAATAGTTATACAAACAAATAACATGTTGATTGGATATGCAACTTTTGAATTTAAAAATATCAATAATGTATCACAAGTAATAATAAATGATTTATATGTTTTAAATGAGTTTTTAAATAAGGGAATGGAAGTTTTGTTAGTAGAAGCTATACTATATGTAGCTGGTGAGGTTGGTTCTAGAAATGTAATAGCTACAATAAATGAACATGATGATGAAAAACTTACATTATATAAAAGTATAGGTTTTTATGAAGTTGGAATAAATGAAGATGGTAGTCTTCTTAGTATAAGTGTTTTAGCAGCTGTTTCAGCTAGAAGATTAAATGATAAGTTTAGAAATATCCCATCTGATTATATAGATTATAAAAGTCTTAAGTTGGTTAAAAAAATAACTACTGGGCGTGATGGAAATATATATTTAACCAGTGACAATAGAATATTAAAAATGTTTACTTCTAATTCGTTTACATTTATAAAAGATAGGGAAGAAACATTAAAAACATTAAAGAAAATGGATTTGCCAGAAGTTGTTAAACCTAAAAATTTAGTATATTATGATGGAATATTTGTTGGTTATATAATGGATTATTTACCAGAAGGTGCATCTTTAAATAGTAAACTTAATGATTTAAGTTTTGAAGAAAAAATAGATAAAATAAAAGAAATAGAAGATGTAGTAAGAAGTTTACACAAAAAAAATATTTATGTTTGTGATCTTAATCTTGATAATATATTTTTTGATGAAAATGGGAAGATTACTTTGATTGATTGTGACTCATTTGTGATTAAAAATAACGTTATCAATACTTTAGTTGCCAATAAGTATAAAGATCCTAAAAATAAAATTGTATCTGAAAGATCCGATTTATATGCTTTTGCAGTAACTGCATTAGAAATTTTATTAAATGTTAGAATTCCAGATGATTCTAGTATGTCTGATATAGAAAAAATATATAATAAGAATAAAAACAGACTTCCTATTAGTTTTAAAAATTATTATGAATCTATGTTTAAAAGTAGTGAACGCTATTATTTGAGTGATTCTTATGAAAAATATCTAGATAGCATATACAATGTATCGGATAAAGCATCTGAAGAAAAAAGTGGTAAAATAAGCGTTATAATACTTTCTGTTATTCTTGTTATTATAGCAGTTGCTGGTTATATAGTGTTTAAATATAAATTAAGATAGAGCAAATGACAGTTTCACTTATGTGAGACTGTTTTTTTTAAAAATAAATAAGTATTGACTTTAGCTAAATTTTGTGCTATCATATTGGGCATTCAAACAAAAGGGGGAGATTTGAATGAACTTACAAGATAATTTAAAGAAAGTTTTAGATGAATTAAAAGAAGATTTAAAGGGTGTTAATGCTGAATTTGAAGATTTAGCTCATAATGAAGATGTTAAATGGTTAGAAGAATTAGAAACATCTTATAACTCTGAATATACATATAAAGAAATAGTTAAAGAAGCTAAGACTAGACGTCTATTAGTAATTAATGAATTAAATAATACTATAGATTCTAACAAACAAGCTACTTTAGCTGAAAAATTAGTAAAGTTAAATAAAGTTATAGCAATGTATGAAAATAAATTTACTTCTAAAGAAGAAAGAAAAAATAATATTTTATTTGATGATAAGAAAGCTAAAATGCAAGGATGCATAAAAGAAAGTGTTAATAAAGCTATAGAATTAATTAATTCTGAAATTAATGATGTAAAAAACAAAGAACAAGAAATATTAAATAAATATACTTCATCAAGTAAAAATGAAAAATCTAATTTAATTTTAGAATTAGATAAAATAAATTCTAATATAGAAAGTTTAAGTAAGCAAAAAGAAGAATTTGAAAAGTTATTAACATATAATGGTAAATTATTAATAAGTGTATCTACTGGTGATAATGTAATTGATGAATATTATAAGTTAATTGTAAAAAATGGTATTGATATGAATACTATTAAGAAATCAATTATTAATAGAGCTAGTAGTGTTAATAATACTAATACTAATGATCACAATAATATTAATAATGAAAATTCTTTAGAAGAAGCTACTAAATTAGTGGAAAAATCAGAGAAAACTAAAGATGATGCACTAGAAGAAGCTACTAAATTAGTGGAAAAAGCAGAAGAAACAAAAGATGCTGAAGATATTAAAAAAGCTTTAGAAGCTATTAAAAAAGTAAAAGATGAAGAAGAAAGAAAAAAATTAGTAGAAAGAATTCGTGCTATAAAAGTTGATACTAAGAAGACTGAATTTGTTGAACTTTTAAATAAAATAAATGAAGATATAGATACAAATAATAAGGTTTCAAGAGAAGATGTTGTATCATTACGTGAAAAGTATCAAGAATTAGAAAATGTAACAGCTGGAATGTATAGTAATGATGTTAAACGTATAACAAGTTTTTATAATAATCAATATGAAAATAAATTAAAGAGTAGATTAGATGAAGATGATATCGAAAAACATAGTATAAAAGATTATATTATAGAGACAATTGGTAAACCATTTGCATTATTATTAGGAACAAGCTTTGTTAAGAAAATTAATAACAAGAGATTAGCTAAAAGACAAGAAAAGTATGATAATGCTCCTGAGGAGAAAAAGGAAAAAGCATTAAATAAATTAAACAAAGTTAAAAAGACAATTGGTGATTTAGCTGTAGTAAGTGGATGTCGTTTATTTAAAAGCAGAAATGCAATAAATAAATTAAAACCAAGATTATACCGTAATGAATTAACTGAAAAACAAGTTGGTAAACTAGCACAAGCTCAAGATAACTTTGAATATAGAATGATTAGTGGTCTTGATAAAAAGGCTAATAATACATACAATTTAACTAATAAAGAAGGAATTTTAAATATCTTTAATCAATATGCTGAAACAATGGCAGTAGCTAATAATTATGAAGAAGTTTATAAAGATGCTACTAAGTTACTTGATAGAATAACTACTAGTGAAAAAACCGAAAATATATTAAGTATTAATGAAGTTAAAGCTATTATTAATCAATTATGTATTATTAATAGTTATCGTAAAAATGAAGATGATGCAATTTATGAATTTGATTACGAAGAATTAGGCGACGTTGTTAAATATTATGATGAAGATGTTAAAACTCAAAATCACGAATTAACATTTATGAAATAGCAAATATGAATAGCTTAGTGCTATTCTTTTTGTTTGTTAAGATAATTTGTGCTATTATATATTTAAAGGAGTTTTTATGAATGGAATAATTGTTGTAAATAAACCTAAAGGTATAACAAGCCGTGATGTTGTAAATAAAGTATGTAAAATATTAAATACTAAAAAGGTAGGACATACTGGTACACTTGATCCTATAGCAAGTGGTACTTTAGTTTTATGTATTGGAAATGCTACTAAATTAGTAGAAGAATTAACTAGTTACGATAAAGAGTATATAGCAACAGTTAAACTAGGAGTTTTAACTGATACTTTAGATACTACAGGAAAGGTATTAAAAACACAGAATACAGAGTTAAAAAAAGAAGAATTAATAAAAGCCTTAAATTCTTTTATAGGAACATATGAACAAGAAGTTCCTATATATTCTGCAGTTAAAATAAATGGTAAGAAATTATATGAATATGCTAGATGCAATATAGATGTTACTTTGCCTAAGAGAAATGTTACAATTCATGATATAGAATTACTAGATTTTAATAAAGATAATTATAAATTTAGTGTTAGAGTATCTAAAGGTACATACATAAGAAGTTTAATTAAAGATATAAATGATAAATTAAATGTAATTGGTAGTATGGAAGACTTAATAAGAACAAAGCAGGGAATGTTTTCGTTAGATGATTCATATACATTAGATAACATAAAAAATAAAGAATATAAATTAATAAGTATAGAGGAAGTATTAAAAAATTATAATACAGTTACTATAGATGAAGCACTATATAAAAAAATTAAAAATGGAGCAATAATAGATAATACATATAATGCTGATAAAATTGTTTTTAAATATAATAACAAAGTAATTGCAATATATAAAAAATATGATAAAGATCATAACAAACTAAAACCATATAAAATGTTTATTTAGTGTAAAAATAGTTAATTATAACTTGCATTAATTTTAAAAAAAGAGTATAGTATATGTGTTACCTAATTCTGGGTAGTAGGATTATTCCGACCACTTACGCGGAACTAGGCGAATTTTATAAGGAGGAAAAAGAATATGTTAAAGAAAGATGTAAAAAAAGCAATTATTGAAAAGTATGCAACACATGAAGGAGATACTGGTTCTCCAGAAGTACAAATTGCTGTATTAACAGAAGAAATTAACATCTTAACAGCTCACTTAAAGGAAAACATTCATGATTTCCATTCAAAAAGAGGTTTATTAATAAAAGTTGGTAAGAGACGTAACTTGCTTAACTATTTAAAGAAAACTAATATTAATAGATATCGTGAATTAATTAAGAGCTTAGGATTAAGAAAATAATAATTAAAAAGTAGGCACTCTTTTTTTGGGTGTCTTTTTATATAATAAGGAGATGTAATTATGGAAGCAAAAAGAATATTTGAAATGAATTTTAGAGGAAGAAATTTAACTGTTGAAGTAGGACAAGTAGCTAAACAAGCTGATGGTGCTGTTTTAGTTAGATATGGTGATACTGTAATACTATCTACTGTATGCGTTAGTAAGACTGCAAATGTTTTATCTGATTTCTTTCCTTTAATGGTACTATATCAAGAAAAACTATATTCAGTAGGTAAAATACCTGGTGGATTTATAAAAAGGGAAGGTAGACCAACAGAAGCTGCAACACTTGCTGCAAGAATGATTGATAGACCTATGAGACCATTATTCCCAGATGATTTTAGAAATGAAGTACAAATAGTAAATACTGTTTTATCTGTTGATCCAGATAATTCACCAGAATTAACAGCTATGTTTGCATCTAGTTTAGCAACATCAATTAGTTCTGTACCATTTAATGGTCCAATTGCTGGTGTTAAAGTAGGAAGAGTAAATGGAGAATTTGTAATAAATCCTACTATTGAACAACAAGAAAACAGTGACATAGATTTAACAGTTGCAGGTACAGAAGTAGCTATTAACATGGTAGAAGCTGGCGCAAAAGAAGTTAGTGAAGAAGATATGTTAGATGCTTTAATGTTTGGACATGATGCAGTTAAAGAATTAGTTAAGTTTGAAGAAAAAATAATTAAAGAAATTGGTAAAGAAAAGATGAAATATGAAGTTCTTGAAATTACTGATGAACTTAGAGAAGAAATTACTTTACTTGCTAAAGAACCTCTTGATACAGCTATGCGTATTAAAGATAAATTAGAAAAATATGCTGCAATTGATAAAGTTAAAGAAGATGTAGTAGCTAAATTTGAATATGAAAATAGTACTTTAGATAAAGATGAATTAAATGAATTATTAACTAAAGTTAAATTATGTTTATCAGAAGTTGAATATGAAGTATTTAGAAAAATAGTAGTTAAGGAAAAGAAACGTGCTGATGGTAGAAAGATGACAGAAATAAGACCACTTTCAACAGATATTGATTTACTTCCAAGAACTCATGGTTCAGCACTATTTACACGTGGTGAAACACAAAGTTTATCGGTTGTAACACTTGGAGCTTTAGGTGAACATCAAATAATAGATGGATTATCTCCAGAAGATCAAAAAAGATTTATGCTTCATTATAACTTCCCACAATTTTCTGTAGGTGAAACTGGCCGTTATGGTGCGCCTGGAAGAAGAGAAATAGGACATGGTGCATTAGGAGAAAGAGCACTTGCTCAAGTTATGCCAAGTGAAGAAGAATTTCCATATACTGTACGTGTTGTATCTGAAATATTAGAATCAAATGGTTCTTCATCACAAGCATCTATTTGTGCTGGTTGTATGGCTCTAATGGCTGCAGGTGTACCAATTAAAGCTCCAGTTGCAGGTATTGCAATGGGACTTATTACAGATGGTGATGATTATACTATATTAACTGATATACAAGGTATGGAAGATCATTTAGGAGATATGGATTTTAAAGTAGCAGGTACAAAAAAAGGTATTTGTGCACTTCAAATGGATATTAAAATAAGTGGAATAACTAAAGAAATATTAAAAGAAGCATTAGAACAAGCTCGTAAAGCTAGAATGGAAATTTTAAAAGTTATAACTAAACAAATAAAAGAACCTAGAAGTGAAGTTAGTAAGTATGCACCTAAGACACTTACATTTACTATTGATCCAGCTAAGATAAAGGATGTTATTGGTAAGGGTGGTGAAATGATTACTAAGATAATACTTGAGGCATCAGGAGTTGAAACTGTAACTGATATGAATGCTGTTAAGGTTGATATTGAAGAAGATGGAAGAGTAATTATTTACCATACTAATAAAGAAATTATTGACAAGACTGCTGATATGATTAAAAACGTAGTAAAAGAAGTAGAAATAGGAAAAATTTATACTGGACGTGTTGTAAAAGTAATAGATGAATTAGGATGTTTTGTTGAATTATGGGATGGATGTGAAGGTCTTGTTCATATTTCACAATTATCTGATAAGAGAGTTGCAAAAACATCTGATATTGTTTCTGAGGGTGACGATATATTAGTTAAAGCAACTGGATATAAAAATGGAAAACTTAATTTATCTAGAAAAGAAGTCTTAGTAAAAGAACACATTAAAGATGATAAGAAAGAAAAAGAAAGTACTGAAGAATAGTACTTTTTTAATGTAAAATTAGTGTACATATTATTATTATTATTATTATTGCGTAGGAAAGATATAGATGATATTATAAAAATGTAGAGTGGTTAAAGATTGACACTTTATAAAAAATAAAAAAAGAAGGAGAAAGAGTAAAAAATGGGAGTATTTAAAAATGGTGTAGGTAGACCAAGTAATGAAACTATCAAAAAAAGAAATATATTTAAAGGAATATGTGTATTATTAGTATTAATAATAATTGGAATGACAGTTTATATATTAAATGATAAAGGTATTATTAATATTAGTGGTAAAGATAATAAAAAAACGGTAGATAAGAAGACAAATAAAGGTGCAACTAAAGAAAATAAAAAAGAAAAATTAGATTTAGATACAGCAAATGAAATTATGGATGAATATTTAAGTAGTTGGAGATATATGCTTGATTCTGATTATAATGATATAAATTCGGATGAATATAAAACTTTAATGTCGTTAGAAAATTCAAAAAATTCGGATTTTTCTGATAAATATAAGTATAAAGATATGACAATTAATTTTAATAATGAAAAATTTTATAATCCATACTTTTATGAAATTAAAAATGTAGAAAAAACTTTTAATAAAAGGTTTAAAAACGGTAAAGTTTCGACTAATGTAGAAAAAATAAATAAAATGCCATTTAGCAATCGCTATGGTTATGATTCGAAATATGAAATATTTATTAGAGATAGCCTTGGTGAATTTGGTGATGCTTCAATATTAATGCATGAAATTACTGAAGCTTATGAAGATGAAAATAATGTATATGTATCAGTAACTGGCGAAAAGGTATATCTTGAGGATACTTCTTATAATCCTAGAGCTTATATCATTTTAAATAATAATGAAAAAATTTTTATTGATTATGATGCTGATAAAATAATGATAATTGAAAAATATAAAGACAATATGGATAAATATGAATTTGTATTTGAGAAGAATGGGGATTATTATAAATTTGTAAATGTTTCAAAAATTAAATAACAAAAAAACATTTCAGAAAATTATCTGAATGTTTTTTTACTTTCTAACATCTAGTATAACAGGTAAGATAATAGGTCTTCTGCCTGTTTTTTCATATACAAATGTTAATATATCACTAATTAAAGCGCCTTTTAATTCATTATAGTTAACTTGTTTTTTTGTTAATTCTTTGTTTACAGTATCAGTTGCGACGTGTTCTATTTCATTTAATAAAACTTCATTTTCATTAACTAAAATAAATCCTCTTGTAGTAATATTTATTTTACCAAGTAATATGTGTTTAGACATATCTATATTACATATAGCTACTAATATTCCATCATTAGCCATTATTTTTCTATCTTTAATTACAATATTTTTAACATCGCCAATACGATTACCATCAACATATATATCATCTGCACCGATGTTTCCTATACGTTTTGCACCTTTTTTATCAAGTAAGATAGCATCACCATTACCAAGTAAGAATGTTTTTTCTTTAGGTATATCACAACTAATAGCTAAATCTTGATGTTTTTTAAGCATTCTATATTCACCATGTATTGGCATAAAGTACTCTGGTTTAAATAACCTAATCATTAGTTTTAATTCTTCTTGGTTAGCATGACCAGATGTATGTATTTCATTTTCTGGATTATTTACAAAAACTTCAACCCCTTGTAAATATAATTGATTAATTGTTTTAGCAACAGAAGCATTATTACCTGGTATTGGGTTAGATGAGAATATAACCGTATCATTTGGTCTTAATTTAATCTGTTTATGAGTACCATTAGCTATTCTAGATAGTGCAGCAAGTGGTTCTCCTTGTGACCCTGTACAAAGTAAGCATACTTCTTCTGGTTTTAAAGTATTAGCAACTTCTGGTGAAACAAATATTTTATCATCTTTAATGTATCCACCTTCAATAGATATTTCTATATTATTTTCCATACTTCTACCAAATAATGCTATTTTTCTATTATTCTTTTTACATGTTTCAACAATGTGTTTAAGTCTGTATATATTAGATGCAAATGTTGCAAGTATTATTCTTCCTTTTTTCTTTTCAAATATTTCTTGCAATTCTTCTTCTACTTTTGATTCACTCATTGAAAAACCAGGTGATAGAGCATTAGTTGATTCACTCATTAAAAGTTTAACTCCGCTCTTACCAACTTCAGCCATTTTATGTATATTTGACATAGGACCAATTGGAGTTAAATCAAATTTAAAGTCTCCTGTTTCGATTATTTTACCATTAGGTGTTGTAATAATTATTCCATGTGAATCTGGAATAGAGTGAGTTGTTGCAAAAAATTCTACTGTAAAATGCTTATATTTTACTTTTGTTTTTTCATCATATACTTTTAAGTTATCATAGCTAATATTTTTATCTTGTAATTTTCTTTTAATTAAACCACAAGCTTGGTTTGGAGCATATATTACTGGTATGTTAACACTTTGAAGTAGGTATGAAATACAACCTATATGATCTTCATGTCCATGAGTTATAAAAAGTGCCTTTATTTTATCTTCGTTTTTCTTTAAAAAAGTAAAATCAGGTATAACATAATCTATACCCATAAGTTCATCTTTAGGAAACATTACACCAGCATCTACTATAATTAACTCATCTTCATGCATGAAAGCATACATATTTTTACCGACTTCTCCTAAACCACCTAGTGCAACTACTAGGGTATCAGCATGATTTGTATCAAAAATTTTCATTATTAAATTTAAACTCCTTTCATAAATTATTAACAAAAAAGAATTAACTATAAGATTATACTATTTTTTTTATGTTTTGTCCATATCAAGCATTAACTAATCTTTGCATACTATTTAAAATTATAGTATAATAACTAATAGGGTGATATTAATGGGAATATTTGATAAGATTAAAAATGTGTTTAAAAAAGAAGATAAATCAGTAGAAACATATGATAAAGGTTTATCTAAAACAAGAAAGAGTTTTGTTAATAAACTTGCTAATTTATCTAAGGAATATAGTGAGATAAATGATAATTATTTTGAAGAATTAGAAGAATTACTTATTAATGCTGATATAGGTGTTAACACAGTAATGAACTTTATGGATAAGCTTCAAAAAAGGGTATTAAAAGAAAAGATAACTGATCCTAATATGTTAACAGAAATAATAGTAGATGAATTATTTATAATATATGTTAATGAAGATATCTTAACTAATAAAATTAATTATAATGATAATGGCCCAACTGTTCTTTTATTTGTTGGTGTAAATGGAGTTGGCAAAACAACTACGATAGCAAAGCTTGCTTCTAAATTTAAAGATGAAGGCAAAAAAGTTTTGTTAGTTGCAGCAGATACTTTTAGGGCAGGAGCTAGAGAACAATTAATATCTTGGGCTAAACGTATAGATTGCAGTGTTGTAAGTGATGATAAAACTAGTGATCCTGCAAGTGTTGTATATCAAGGTCTTGAAAAGGCTGTAAATGATAAATATGATATGGTTTTAATTGATACTGCAGGACGCCTTCAAAATAAAGTTAATTTAATGAAGGAATTAGAAAAGATAAATAATGTTGCAAGCAAAATAATTCCTGATGCACCACATGAAACTTTTTTAGTAATAGATGCAACAACGGGACAAAATGGTATTAGTCAAGCTAAATCTTTTAAAGAAATAACTAATTTAACAGGAATTATTTTAACAAAGTTAGATGGTACTGCAAAAGGTGGTATAGTTTTAGCAATAAAAGAAGAAGTTGGAGTTCCTGTTAGATATATTGGATTAGGTGAGAAAAAAGAAGATTTACAAGTATTTGATATAGAAAAATATATATATGGTTTATTTAAGGATATGATGTAATATGGATAATCGTGATAATTTAATAATTTTATATGATTATTATGGTGAACTACTTAGTGAAGATAATAGAAAATATTTTGAGGATTATTATTTTGATAATTTATCACTAGGTGAGATTGCTGAAAATAATTCTATTAGTAGAAATGCTATACATAAACATATAAAAAATGCTACAGAAAAATTAGAATTTTATGAAGAAAAACTTAAATTGTATGAAAAAGATAAAAGATTAAATACATTAATAGATGACATAAAAAATGAAAAAATAAAGAATACTGTTAATGATTTACTTAAAGATTTATAAATTATGTAAATATAAATAAAAAATGTATAAAAGTGTTAGAATATGTGTTATAATAATCATGGAATTATATTAGAAAGGGTGTTAATAAAATGGCTGAGGTTAAGAAGAAAAGTACTAGTACTGCTTCTAAGACAAATACTGCAAAAGTAAATCAAGAAAAGAGCGCTAATCCAGTTGGTAGACCAAGAAAGAAGCATGGTGCTGAAACTTTACTAAGCAATAAGGATTCTTTTAAGTTAAAGAAAGATACTGTATTTGATAGTGTTATAGATGCACTAATCTTATCTGTTATAATATTGGCAGAAGTTTGCTTAATAGTATATATGATTGTTAAATAGTACAATATTTAAAGAAACTTATATTTGGTTTCTTTTTTATTTTACTTTATTTGTTAGTTTTAGTATAATTATAAATGGTGATAAGAAATGTTTGAAAGTTTAACAGAAAAATTAGAAAATGCAGTAAATAAGTTAAAAGGTTATGGAACAATTACTGAAGAAAATATTAGTGATGTTACAAGAGAAGTTAGATTAGCTTTATTAGAAGCTGATGTTAATTATAAAGTTGTTAAAGAGTTTACTAATAAAGTAAAAGAAAAAGCTTTAGGTGAAGAAGTTAAAAAATCCTTAAAACCAGCTGATGTTTTTTTGAAGATATTAAAAGATGAATTATTAGAGTTATTAGGAGATAAAGAGTCATCTATTGATTTATCTAGTAATCCTAGTATTATAATGCTAGTTGGTCTTCAAGGATCAGGTAAAACTACAACCATAGGAAAATTAGGTAATTTACTTAGAAAGAAAAATGCCAAAAAACCTATATTTATAGCAGCAGATGTATATAGACCAGCTGCAATTGATCAGCTAAAACAATTGGGACGTGAACTTAATATTGAAGTTTATGACGAGGGTCAAAATAATGCTGTTGATGTTGTTGCAAATGGTGTTAATTATGCTAAAGAAAAAGGATATGATTTAATTCTTGTAGATACTGCAGGACGTTTACACGTTGATGATACTTTAATGAATGAATTAAAAAAAATAGAGGAAAAAGTAAAACCAAATGAAGTAATATTAGTAATTGATGCTATGATAGGTCAAGATGCAATAAACGTAATAAATGGTTTTAATGATTCTCTTAATTTAACTGGTACAATTTTAACTAAAATGGATGGTGATACTAAGGGTGGTGTTGCTTTATCTGTTAAGCATTTAACTGGTGTTCCAATTAAATTTATCGGTGTATCTGAAAAATTAGATGGTCTTGATTATTTTGATCCAGAGCGCATGGTATCTAGAATACTTGGTAATGGAGATATTATGTCTATAATAGAAAAGGCTGAAGCTGTTATTGATGAAAAAGAAGCTATGACTACAGCGAAGAAGATTCAGTCTGGTAAAATGGATTTAGAAGACTTTTTGTCTCAATTAAAGCAAATAAGAAAGCTTGGACCATTAGAAAATTTAATTAAACTTCTTCCAGGAGCTAGAAAATTAGGTCTTAATAATATTAGTATAAATCCAAAAGAGTTTGCTAAATTAGAAGCTATAATATCTTCTATGACTTTAAAAGAAAGAAAAAATCCTGATATCATAAAAGCATCTAGAAAGCAAAGAATTGCAAATGGAAGTGGTACATCTGTTCAAGAAGTTAATAAATTATTAAATCAATTTGAACAAATGAAAAAGATGATGAAGATGATGAAAAATGGTAATTTTAAGATGCCATTTTAATAAATAAATCACTTTACCCAGCAATAACCTATTCAAACATTTAAAAAACTCATACTATAAAGTAGGTAAGGGGGATTTTAAATGTTTTTTAATAAAAAATGCTGCTGTAATCAGCAAAATAATTGGCAAGAAAATTCTTGTGGCTGTGATCCAATAATAGAACAACCTATAGAAAAATGTATTGAAAGAAATATATGTCATAAAGTAGAACATGTTTGCCCAATACATACTAGAATAATTAATAATCACATATATGAACATACATATAGACCAGAATATACTTGTTCAGAAGAGAATACTGTAACAAATATTGATCCTGGTTGTTCTGGATTTAATTTTTAGAAAATAAATTATTTTCTTAAACTACTATTATTAAATAGTAGTTTTATTTATTAAAGTATATTAATTTTATGTGATTTATGTTATAATTTCTTTAGTTTATAAAAAGGAATGGAGATATAAAGTATGAGTTATTTAGATAATGCTTATGATATAATAAAAAGAAGGATAAGTGATTCAAAGGGTTATCAAGATTATGTTTACTATATAACAAGTGATAAGAATATTGGTAAAAAATTAGAAGAATCTACTTCATATGAAAAAGATGGAAAAGTTGTTTCTTTTACATCTGAATTAATTGAAAATATTGACTTTATAAATGATTTTTCAAATGTATATGGGTTAGATGAAGATTTTTGCCGTATTGCAATAAAAACATTTGATAATGATTCTATTATGGATAAAATAATTAATACTAAATTTACAGAAACTTTATATGGAAATCCATCAAAGGAAGATTTATCTAATGTAGATGCATTATTTACTATTTTAGAAAGCTTTTTTGGATTAGATACAATAATTAAATCAGTTACCTATAAAAGGGTTTTGAATGATAGATTTTTAACTGTATTAAAAACAGATGATAAATCTTTAGAATATGACTTTATATCACTTATAGAAAAGATATATAATGAAACGGTTAATTTAAAAAGTTATGAAGAAGTAAAGATGGTAATTAATAACTATAAAGATGAATTAAAGGTATTTGCTATGCCTGGTTTAATTACTCAGCTTAATGAGGTTTCTTTAGATGATAATGGTAGTTTTAAAAGAACTAATATTTTAAGAGATAGATTAGTAGATTTAATTGGTACAGATATTAATAAAAAAATGTAAAATAATGTAAAAAAAGTTGATATTTACCTTACATTTGGTATATACTATACTCGTAGGAGTGTGATACAAGTGATTTATCCATCAATTGATAAAATTTTAACTAAGGTTGGCTCAAAATATATGTTGGTTCACGTAGCTTCTAGAAGAGCTAAAGAAATGAATGAAACAAAACATTATCAAATGAAAGAATCAGACTACAAATGTGAAAAAAACATAGGAAGAGCATTAGAAGAAATTATGGAAGACTTAATACAAATTGAAAAATAATTGTGATTAAGTTTTTTCTTTTACTTTACAATCAAACAATTGTATTATATAATATCATTATAGGAGGCAATATGAAAATACTAAAATTTAAAAAATATTCATCTGATAAATACAAAATATATTTAGAAAATGGTAATGAGATAATTTTATATGAGGATATTATTCTTAAAAATAATTTATTATTTACTAAAGAAATTGATGATGAGTTAAAAGATAAGTTAATGTCTCAAAATAATTATATGGCGTCTTTAACTAAAGCTATTAATTATATTTCAGTAAGAATGAGAAGTAAAAGGGAAGTAGAAGATTATTTAAATAAGCATGAAATAAGTAAAAAAGATGTTAATAAAATCATTAAAAAACTAGAAAAAGACGGATATATAAATGATAGTTCTTTTGCTATTTCCTATGTAAATGATCAATTATTACTCACTAACTATGGACCTTATAAAATTAAAAATAATTTAATTAAACTTGGTGTTCCTACAGAGATAATAAATGATAATATTAACAAAATAGATAAAGATATAGTAAAAGAAAGAATTAATAAAATAATAGCTAAACAATTAAAAATAAAAAAGGGAAGTAGTAATATGTTAAAAATTAAACTTCTTAATTATATAAATAACTTAGGATACGATAAAGCTGATATATTAAATTGTCTTTCTTCTATTAAAGTAGAAACTGATAAAATCACTTTAGAGAAAGAATATAATAAACTTTATAATAAATATTCTAAAAAATATGATAAAGAAAAACTATATTATTTTATTATTCAGAAATTATATAGTAAAGGTTATACTAAAGAAGACATAGTTTCTTTAAAAAAATACAATTAAAAAGCAACCTAATGGTTACTTTTTTTGTTACTTTGTGATGTTGTAGTAGTAGTTGTTGTAGTTGAATCATGTAAGTAAGTTTTATAACTTTTCTTAATTGATTTATCTTTGATGTTAATGTGATATTTTTCTCTTAAAGCATTAATAGCTTTTGTACTAATATTTTCATCTTCATCTTTTTTCTTTTCAACTAATTTTTCTATAATTGTATCTTTTGCTTTCTTAAATGATGGTTTTTCTTTTTCAGCTGTTTTCATAATAATATGATATCCATATGTTGTCTTAACCGGTTCAGTAGTATATTCATTAACCTTTAATTTATATGCAGCATCTTCAAATTCTTGAACCATAGCGCCAGTATTGAAATATCCTAAATCTCCACCTTTTTCTTTAGTAGAAGTATCATCAGAATATTCTTTAGCTAAATCTTCAAATTTTGCTCCATCTTTAAGTTTTTTAATTACTTCTTCAGCTTTAGCCTTAGCTTCTTTATCTTTAGTTTCTTTTTCTTCATCAGTTGCACTATCACTAGTTTCAGTAGAAATTAATATATGTTTAGCTTCTATATCACCATATATACTATCTTCATAATAATCATTCATTTCTTTTTTAGTTAGATTATCTTTAATATAATCTTCTGTAGCTTTAGTTATTTTACTATTCTTAATTAATAATTCTTTTAATTCAGCATCATCTTTAATACCATTGTATTCTAAAAATGATTTATAGTTATCTTTGTAATTACTTTTATAATTATTAATAGTTGTTTCTGCAGTTTTTTTCATATCGTCTGTAGTTTTATATTCTTTATTTAATATGTATTCATCTATAAGATCTATAACAGTTTTCATACCACTTGTATCCTTAAGATTTTTATATAATTCATCTGCAGTAATAGTTTTACCATCAACTTTTACAACAATATCATCACCCTTAGTAGTTTTTGTTTCTTTAGTAGCAACACAAATTAAAACAATTAATAATATACACATAACACATATGCCAAATACCATTATTGTATTAATTGATAAGTTGTTAAACCAAGTTTTAAACTTCTTTTCTTTTTTTATTTCTTTAGTTTTTAAGCTAACTTGTGCATCTTTTTTTGCACTTTCTTTAACATTATTAGAAGTTTTTATTGTATTATTTTTTTTAACTTCTTTTTTATTATTTTTCTTTTTTTCTGCCATGTTAAATATTTCCTCCATTCATTTTACCTATATATCATAACAAATTATATGTTAAAAAACAACTTTTTTAATAAAGATACTCACACTTTTAATAAAAATACCATAAAATACTTTGAAAAGACAAAAAGGAGGAATGTATTATGGGAAATAATTACGTATCTGGTGCTGGAATCATATTAGTATTATTCATTTTATTAGTAATTATCATAGGTGCTTACGTTTAATATAAGAAAAGGAGGTTTATAAACTATGGCATGCTGTTCATCAAATACAACTAGCTCTTGTGCTAATCCATGTGGAAACACATGCAAATCAAGAGGTGGAAGTGGATATTTACTATTAATAGTTTTATATATCTTACTTGCTATAATTGTTGGTTCATTTATATGTTAAAAGAGGCATTTATTTGCTTCTTTTTTCTTGATACATAAAATATATTATGTTAGAGGTGTATTTTATGATTAAATTAAACTTAACTAAAATAGTATTAGCGTTAGTTATTATATTAGTATTTTTAATTACTGGTTTATATCAAAAAAAAGTGCCTAATGTTCAAAAGAAAGTATTTATGGTAGATGGTATTACGTATGTAAATGATATATTACTAGTTAATAAAAAATATGGTCTTCCTAAAGAGTATGATCCTAAAGTAAATAAAGAAGCATATAAAAATGTTCTTCTTATGCAAAAGGATGCTTTTTTACTAGGACTTAATTTACCAATAGTATCGGGTTATAGATCTTATAGTATGCAAGAAGAGTTATTTAATAAATATAAAAATATAGATGGAGAACAAATTGCTAATACATACTCAGCAAAACCAGGACACTCAGAACATCAAACTGGTTTAGCTTTTGATTTGGGCTATACTTTATCTTCTTTTGCAGATACAAATGAGGCTAAATGGTTAGAAGAAAATGCACATATATATGGTTTTATAATTAGATATCCTAAGGGTAAAGAAAATATTACAGGTTATATTTATGAACCTTGGCATGTAAGATACTTAGGGCATGAGACAGCACTAAAGGTTAAAAAAAGTGGTTTATGTCTTGAAGAATATTTAGGGGTAAATTAAAAGAATCATTTTTTTTTATGATTCCTTTATTTTTTTATATATTTCATTTGCATCTTCTATTAGAAAACTATCTTTAACTAACTTAATAGATGGTTTATTGCTATAATATGGCTTAATATGTAAGTGATAATGCTTTACTTCTTGAACACTACCATTATTTTGAAGTAATGAAAAACCATCAGCATTTAACTTTTCTTCAAGTAACTTCATTATATCCTTAGCCTTACTATATATGTGGCATAAAGTTTTTTCATCAATATCATTAATATCTTTATAATGCTTTTTTGGAATAATTAATGTATGTCCATTACTATCTGGATTAATATCTAAAAAAGCTAGTATAACATCATCTTCATAAATTTTTAAACTTGGTATTTTACCTTCTACAATTTTACAAAAAATACAGTCCATTTATATCACCTCTTAAACTAATTATATCATTTAATTATTAATTTATATAAATAAAATCATGATATTTATACTAAAATTTATAAAAACGTGTTAAAATTATATATAGGAGTTGATTTTATATGTTAACTATAAAAGATTTAACTGTTAAAGTAGAAAATAAAAAAGTATTAGATAAATTTAATTTAGATGTAGAAAAGGGAAGTATTCATGTAATAATGGGACCTAATGGGACTGGAAAATCAACACTAACTAAAGCTATTATGAATGAACCAAATTATAAGGTTATATCTGGTGATATCCTTTTTAATGATAAAAGTATTTTAAAGTTATCTACTGATGAAAGAGCAAGGTTAGGTATTTTTCTTGCAATGCAAAATCCACCAGAGATAAATGGTGTTGCAAACTCAGATTTTATTAGAACATCACTATCAAATATTAAACAAGAAAATATTAACTTATACTCATTTATTAAAGAGATAGAAAAAAATGCTAGGAACTTAAAGATGCCAAATGAGATGATTCATAGAAGTGTTAATAAAGGTTTTTCGGGCGGAGAAAAAAAGAAAAATGAAATACTTCAAATGCTTATGTTAAAACCTAAACTTATTATGTTAGATGAAATAGATTCTGGTGTTGATGTTGATTCTTTAAAAACACTTTGTTTAAATATAAATAATTATATAAAAGAAAATAAAGATGTATCATTATTAATAATAACTCATTATACTCATATTTTAAAATATATAAAACCAGACTATGTTCATGTTATAAATAATGGTAAGATAGTTAAAACAGGCTCTTATTATCTAGCTAAAGAGATTGAAGATAATGGATTTAATTTTGATAAAGTAGTGTCAAGTGAATTATCGGAAGGTGAAATAAGTGAATAGGATATTAGTAGATGAACTAGAATATAAAGTAAATGGTAATACCTTTATAATTGATATAAAAAGTGATACTAATATATTTATTAATTCAGCACTTCATAATTATATAATTAACGTATATGATAGTAAAGTTAATATATTAGCAATAATTAGTGATAAAAAAAGTATTAATGTTAAATTTAATTTATACTCATCTAATATGGTATTTAATCTAATTGCAAATGAAACTACAGAAAATAAAATTGAAGCTTACCTTTATGATAAACTCTCAGTATTTACTATGTATAATTCTGTTATAGCTAAAGAAGATACTGTGGCGGACATAACTGTTTTTCATAAAGCTAATAATACGAAAAGTTATGTATATAATTTTGGAGTTAGTAAAGATAATGGTAGTATAAACTTTAATGTTATATCTAAAGTATCAAAAAAATATAGTGGATGTATATTAAAACAAGATAGTAAAATAATATCTCTTAATAATACAAATAATAACATTATTAATCCAGTTTTGTTAATTGATAACTATGATACAGAAGGTGCTCATGCTGCTTTTATAGGAAAGTTTAACGAAGAAGAAGTATTTTATCTACAAAGTAAAGGTATTAAAAAAAGCGATGCATATAAGTTATTGTTAGAAGGATTTTTAATTGGGGTAATGGATATAGATGATCATGAAAAGGAATCTTTAAAAGAAAAATTTAATATAGATTGGAGGTGATATAAATGGATGTAAGAAATGATTTTCCAATGTTAAAACAAGATATTACATATTTAGATAATTGTGCTACAACATTTAAACCATATAGTGTAATAAAAGAGGTAAGTAATTATTATGAAAACTACTGTGCAAATTCTAGTAGAGGTGACTATGATATAGGTTTAAAAGTAGATGATAAAATAAAAAAGGTAAGAGAAAAAGTAAAAGACTTTATTAATGCAAAAAAAAGTAGTGAAATAATTTTTACAAGTGGTACAACAGAAAGTTTAAATATAGCTATAAAAGGCTTTTTTGGAGATTATTTAACTAAAGATGATGAAGTTTTAACAACAAAAGCAGAACATGCATCTTTAATTCTACCTTGGTTTAATCTATCAGATAAAATAGGGTTTAATATTAATTACATTGATTTAGAACCCGATTTAACAGTATTATTAGAAAATGTAAAAAAAGCAATTACAAAAAATACCAAGGTAATATCACTAGCTCATGTAACTAATGTATTTGGTGATGTAAGACCTATTAAGGAAATTATAAAATTAGCTCATGAAAATAATATATTAGTCATTATAGATGGAGCTCAAAGTGTTCCTCATAAAAAAATAGATGTACAAGATTTAGACATTGATTTTTTAGCATTTTCAGCTCATAAAATGATGGGGCCTACTGGAGTTGGAGTTTTATACGGGAAAGAAGAATTATTAGATAAAATTAATCCAGTATTATTAGGTGGTGGTATGAACGCATTTTTTGATAGTAATAAAAATGTAACATATAAAGAATTGCCTGAAAAATTAGAAGCTGGTACTATAAATATAGCTGGTATAATAGGATTTGGTAGTGCTATTAGTTATATTAATTCTATTGGAATAGAAAAAATTGAAAAGCATGAAATTAATCTTAAAAAGTACCTAGTAGATAAATTATCTAAACTTAAAAACATAACCATTTATAATAAAGATATAGAAAATGGAATAGTAACATTTAATGTAGAAGGTGTATTTGCACAAGATGTTGCAGCATATTTAAATAAAAAAAATATATGTATTAGAGTTGGTAACCATTGTGCTAAAATATTATCAGAAGTAATAGGTGTTAAAAATACTTGTAGAGCTAGTTTATATGTATATAATACTTATGATGATGTAGATAGGCTTATAGAAGCACTAGATAATGATAATATATTATATGATTCATTATAGGAGGAGAATATGGATGAGAATTTAAGAAAAAGTATTATACTTGAAAATTATAGTAATCCAGTTAATAAGAAGACTGTTGATGATAAGAGATATAAAAGGGTTAATATGAATAGTTCATCTTGCATTGATAATTTAGATTTTATGGTATTAATAGAAGATAATATTATAAAAGATGCGTATTTTGATGGAGAAGCTTGTGCAATATCTACATCAGCATCATCTATAATGATGAAACTCATAATAGGTAAGAGTATAGATGATGTTTTAAAAATAATAGAAAATTATGAAAATATGATAGAAGAAAAACCTTATGATGATAGTATATTAGAAGAAGCTTTAGCATTTGATGAAATACATAAACAAGCAAATAGAAAGAAATGTGCATTATTGCCATATGAGGGGTTAAAAAAAATATTATTAAGTAGTAAAGGAAGTATATAAAATGAGAAAGAAAAATAAAAATTTAATTAATCCAAATGAAATGACTTTTGCAAACTTAGTTAAGTTTACAGATGATGATGTGTTAAGAAATAAAATTCCTAATATGAATTTAAGATGTACACATGAATCCTATATATTGGGTACAAAAGAAATTAGCGATGATAATTTAGCTATATTTTTAGATGCAATATATGATGATAGTAATATCTATCCATATTTTAATTCTATTACAGAAGCAGAATATGAGCTTGGAGAGCATAGTGATAAATTATTTGTTTTAGGAGCATTGCCAGTTACTATGCTTGGTGTTAAAAAGCCTTGTACTAAAGAAGAAATGCTTAATAGAATAATAAATACACATGAATTATATTTTAATTTTAGTGATGATGAGGCTATAAAAGAAAAATACAATATATTAAAAAAATAATTAAGGAGGAGTCTTGATGAGTAAGTTAAATAAGGGAATAGATGAAGAAAAAATTAGACTTATTTCAAAGCATAAAAATGAACCAGAATGGATGCTTAATTACCGTCTTGATTCCTTTAAAAAATTTAAGAACTTTGAAATGCCTAGTTTTGGACCTAAAATAAAACTTAATTTTGATGATATAATTTATTATAAATCACTTGATAAAGTTGTTGCTAATAACTGGGATGATGTTGATAAAGACATTAGAAAAACATTTGATGATATAGGTCTTTCTGATGCAGAAGAAAAATATTTAGGCGGGATACATGTGCAGTATGAAAGTGAAGCTTTATATCGTAATATGCTAAAAGAAGTAGAGGATAAAAACGTAATATTTTTAGATACAGATACAGCTTTAAAAAAGTATCCTGATATATTTAAAAAATATTTTGGTAAATTAGTAAGTAATGATGATAATAAGTTTGCTGCTTTAAATGGATCGGTTTGGTCTGGAGGAACTTTCATTTATGTACCTCCTCATACAAAACTTGATAGACCTCTTCAAAGTTATTTTAGAATTAATTCTAAGGATATGGGGCAATTTGAAAGAACTTTAATTATAGTTGATGATGATAGTGAACTTCATTATATAGAAGGATGTACTGCTCCTGTCTATTCTAATGATAGTCTTCATGCTGCTTGTGTTGAAATATTTGTTGGTAAAAACGCAAAGTGTCGTTATACAACCATTCAAAACTGGTCTAATAATGTATATAATTTAGTTACTAAAAGAGCAATAGTAGATGATTATGGTGTTATGGAATGGGTAGATGGTAATATAGGTTCTAAAGTTACTATGAAGTATCCTTGCTGCGTTTTAAAGGGAGATTATTCTAAAGGAAGTTGTACAACAATTGCAGTAGCAGATAAAATGCAAGTTCAAGATACAGGTGCTAAAATGATACATTTAGGTAAACATACAAAGAGTAATATATTATCAAAATCAATTGCAAGAAATGGTGGAAATGCGTCATATAGGGGACTTGTTAAGATTACAAAGTCGGCTAAAAAATCGTTTGCAAGTGTAAAATGCGATACTATGATATTAGATGAAAAATCAAAAAGTGATACGTTCCCGGCTAATATCTGTAAAAATAATTCTAGTTCAATAGAACATGAAGCAACTGTTAGTAAGATAAATCCAGAAAATTTATTTTATCTTATGACAAGAGGTATAGATATTGATAAAGCAACAGAGTTATTAATAATAGGATTTTTAGAAGCATTTACTGAGGAATTACCATTAGAAT
The DNA here is from genome assembly GCA_934162425.1 of uncultured Bacilli bacterium. Taxonomy (GTDB): domain Bacteria; phylum Bacillota_I; class Bacilli_A; order RF39; family UBA660; genus Aphodocola. The sequence goes on along the minus strand of CAKPIS010000006.1, from coordinate 28,033 downwards.
ATGCAGTAGAGTTAAATAATCTATTAAAAAATAAAATACCTGTTTGCAAGTTATAAATAAATTGTCGGAAAAAATCGAACAAATTACAGATTTTGAAATTTTGAGTACTAAAAGTATTCAGAATTTCTTTTTTTGTATAGCAAAAAATTAATTTTTTCTTCATATTAACTATATGATTTTAAAAATCTGCGTTTTGATAATGGTTTTTATTTGTTGTAAATTTACTCACAGAAAGGAGGAAAAAACATGCTAAATCAGTTAATAGTTATAGGAAGATTAGTTAAAGATCCAGAACTAAAGAAAACTGAAACAGGAAAAAATGTTGCAAATATAACTCTAGCTGTACCTAGAAGCTATAAAAATCCTGATGGAGAATATGATACGGATTTTATAGATTGTATATTATGGAATAATGTTGCTGAGTCAACTAGCGAGTATTGCAGCAAAGGAGATTTATTAGGTGTTAAGGGAAGAATTCAGACTAGAAAATATGAAACTGAAGATGAAAAAACAAGACAAGTAACTGAATTTATTGCAGAAAAAGTAACGTTTTTATCTAGCAATAGAAAAAATAGAGAAACAGATAAAGAAAAATAATCTGTTTTTCTTTGATATAGGTGGGATATGAATTATTATGAAGAAATAAAAAGAGAATTAATAAATAATGAAGTATATAAAAGAGTAAAAGATTACTCAAAAAATAGAAGTGATTTAAATACATATTACATGGTAGGTAAACTACTTAGTGAAGCTGGTAAAAGTTACGGAGAAAGTATAATAAAAAAGTATTCTATTAGGTTAACCAAGGAATTAGGCAGAGGTTATACTCCAACTAGATTAAGATATTTTAGGAGATTTTTTAACGTATTTTCAAAATGTCCGACAATGTCGGATAAATTATCATATTCGCATTATTGTGAAATAATATGGTTAGATGGAGATATGATGAAATATTATATAAAAATAGCAGAAGAACAAAATTTATCTGTAAGAAAACTTCGTGAGAAAATAAAGAATAAAGAATATGAAAGGTTAGATGAAGAGGCAAAGCACAAATTAATAGAAAATAAAGAAACGTCTTGTTATGATTTTATAAAGAATCCTATACTAATCAAAAATAAATATAACACTAATGAAATAACAGAGAAAACTTTAAAAGAACTTATATTGGAAGATTTAGATAACCTTTTAAAAGAGTTAGGTGATGGTTTTACATATGTTGGAAATGAGTACCCAATAAAGATAGGCAGTAGATATAATTATATAGATATGCTCTTATTTAACATAAATGATAATAGATATGTAGTATTAGAGTTAAAGGTAACTGAACTAAAAAAAGAACATATATGTCAAATTTCAGTCTATATGAATTATATTGATAACAATTTAAAAAAGATGGATCAAAATCCTACAATGGGAATTATTATATGTAAAAAGAATAATAAATTTATTATGAAATATGTTACTGATAATAAAATATTAGAAAGAGAATATGAACTAATATGAAGGAGAATTCTATGAATTATTATGAAGAAATAAAAAGAGAATTAATAAATAATGAAGTATATAAAAGAGTAAAAGACTACTCAAAAAATAGAAGTGATTTAAATACATATTACATGGTGGGTAAACTACTTAGTGAAGCTGGTAAAAGTTACGGAAAAAGTATAATAAAAAAGTATTCTATTAGGTTAACAAATGAGCTTGGAAAGGGGTACACCTCAACGAATTTAAAGTATATGCGACAGTTTTATTATTATATTGAAAAAGGTCACGCAATGCGTGACCAATTGTCATGGACTCATTACAGAGAATTATTAAAATTGAATAATGATAATGAAATAAATTATTACATAAAAATAGCAGAAGAACAAAGTTTAAGTTATAGAAAACTTCGTGAGAAAATAAAGAATAAAGAATACGAAAGATTAGATGAAGAGGCAAAACATAAATTAATAGAAAATAAAGAAACGTCTTGTTATGATTTTATAAAGAATCCTATACTAATTAAAAATAAATATAACACTGATGAAATAACAGAAAAGATGTTACAAGACTTAATATTAGAAGATATACCAGGATTTTTATCAGAATTAGGAGAAGGCTTTTCATTTATTAAAAATGAGTACCCAATAAAGATAGGTAGTAGATATAACTATATAGATATGCTCTTATTTAACATAAATGATAATAGATATGTAGTATTAGAGTTAAAAGTAACTGAATTAAAAAAAGAACATATAGGTCAAATTTCAGTATATATGAATTATATTGATAACAATTTAAAAAAGCCAGGTCAAAATCCTACAATGGGAATTATTATATGTAAAAAGAATAATAAATTTATTATGAAATATGTTACTGATAATAAAATATTAGAAAGAGAATACAAGTTTATTTAATTAACTTTATCATCTTTTGCACATTTATGCTATAATAAATATATAATAATAGGGGTGATAAATATGAACATAATATCTATTATAGAAAAGAAAAAAAATAATGAAGTACTAACTGAAGAAGAAATAGATTATTTTATTAATGGCTATACTCTTGGAATAATAAGTGATGCACAAGCTTCAGCCTTATTAATGGCTATATGTATAAATGGCATGAATGATGATGAAACATATTATATGACTAAGGCAATGGTTAATAGTGGGGATACACTTAATTTATCTTCTATAGATGGAATAAAAGTAGATAAGCATTCAACTGGTGGAGTTGGTGATAAAACTACTTTGATAGTTGCTCCAATAGTAGCATCAGCATCGGTTAAAGTAGCCAAATTATCTGGTAAGGGACTTGGACATACAGGAGGCACCATTGACAAACTTGATTCTATTAGTGGGTTTAATTCTAACTTAACAGAAGAAGAGTTTATAAAACAAGTACAAGATATAGGAATAGTAGATGCTATGCAGACAAAAGACTTAGTTCCAGCTGATAAAAAAATATATGCATTAAGAGATGTTACTGGAACAACAAGATCAATACCACTTATAGCATCTAGTATAATGAGTAAGAAAATAGCAGCTGGTGCAGATAAAATTGTTTTGGATGTTAAAACGGGTTCTGGTGCACTTATAACAGATTTAAAAGATTCAGTAGAACTTGCAAAATTAATGGTTTCTATTGGAAAAAAATATAACAAGGAAACAGTTGCTTTAATTACAAATATGGATGAGCCTTTAGGATGCACTATAGGTAATGCTCTTGAAGTTAAAGAAGCTATAGAAGTTTTAGAAGGAGTAGGTAATGAAAAACTAACCAAGCTTTGCTTAACAATATCAGCATATATGATTAGTATGGGTAAGAATATTAGTTTGGATGATGCTCTAAAAGAAGCTATAGAAGCACTAGAAAGTAAAAAGGCACTTGAGAAATTTAAAGAGTTTATAAAATATCAAGGCGGAGATATTAATAAAATAGAAGTATCAGATAAAACTTTTAAAGTATATTCTAATACAAGTGGATATTTAAATGATATTGATGAAACTAAACTAGCTATTATGTGTTCTTCAATGGGAAGTGGAAGACAAAATAAAGAAGATAAGATAAATTATAAAGTTGGAATTAAAATAAACAAACATATGGGAGACTATATAAATAAGAATGATTTACTAGCTACTATTTATTATGATGATAAAAAGATAAGTGAAGATGAAGTTAGAAATTGTTTTATAATAACTAGTGTAAAAGAAGAAGAGTTACCACTTATATATGGAGTTATAAAATAAAAATTAATAATGTATATTTTACTTAAAAAGACATATTTTTTATTAGAGGTGTGATATGAAAAAAATATGTTTTTTTATTATATGTATGATGTTATTTATTCCATTTATTAAAGTTTCAGCTCAAATAGATAGTAACATAAGTGATAAAACAAATGAAACTACTACTAATACCAAAACTACAAAAGAAGATGTAACTAAAAAAGAAAGTAAAGGCACAGATGATAATTTATTAAGTGATGGTAAAAGTGCAATATTAATTGAAGCAACTACTGGTAAGATAATATATGAAAAAAATGTTCATGAAAGATATGCTCCAGCTTCTATGACTAAGATAATGAGTATGATACTTATTATGGAAGAAATAGAAAAAGGCAACTTGAAGTGGAATGAGACTTTAACTACATCACCTAATGCGTCTTCTATGGGTGGTAGTCAAATCTTTTTACAAGCTAATGAAAAAATGAGTGTTAAAGACTTGTTTAAGGGAGTTGCAATAGGATCTGCTAATGATGCAACTGTTGTATTCGCAGAAAGAATAGCTGGAACTGAAGATAAGTTTGTAGAAAAAATGAATCAAAAGGCTAAAGAACTTGGACTAAAAGATACTAATTTTAAAAATGCAACAGGACTTGATGAAGCTAATCATTATTCATCTGCATATGATATGGCATTTATGGCAAGAGAATTAGTTAAGCATGAAAAGATATTTGAATTTACTACTATTTATGAAGATTATTTAAGACAAAATACAGATAATAAGTTTTGGCTTGTTAATACAAATAAACTTATAAAAACTTATGAAGGAGCAGATGGACTGAAAACAGGTTATACAAAAGAAGCAGGATACTGCCTTACTGCAACGGCAAATAAAAATAGAATGAGATTAATAGGTACAATAATGGGCGCAAGTGATAGTAAAACTAGAAATAGTAATATGATGACTCTTTTAGATTATGGATATAATTCATATGAAATGCAAGTAGAGGTGAAAAAAGGTGATGTTATATCAAATAAAAAAATAACGAAAGCTAAAAATCAAAATGTAAAAATAGTTCCAAAGAAAGATGCTAGTGTATTAATTAAAAGAGGAGAAGAAAAAGAAGCATTAAATTATGAAATTAAACTAGATAAAATTAAGCTTCCTTTAAAAAAAGGACAAAGAGTTGGAATTTTAAAATTAAAAGATGGAAATAAAGTAGTTAGTAAGGTTGAATTAACTGTAAAAAATGATATTAAAAAGGCAAGTATAATAGAAATATATAGAAGGTCATTAAAGAGTATAATAACTGGTAATATATAGGAGAAACTTCATAGTAGTTTCTTTTTTTGTGATATAGGAAGATTTGTGTTATAATTATATGCAGAAATATTAAGATAAATATGATTAATTTAACATAACTAAGAGGTGTAGAAAAATGTATAAAACTGTTGTTATAGAGTATTCCCCAAAGGCAGATACCATGGCAAAAAAAGTAGAAGAAAAATCTAATGAGATGCTGGAAGCTGGATATGAATTAGTGACAATGTCTATAACTAATTCTGCAAAAGCGATATTAGTATTCAAAAAAATTTTAAAAAAGTAAATAAAAGTTAGGTATTTTATGAGAAAATTAAAAACAGGAACATTATTAATTATATTAGGCAACTTATTATATTTATCTTATATATATTTTTATGGAAATGAAACAAGTGATTTTGGTAATTTTAGTAGTGGCCTTATATCCATTGGATGCAACCTTGTTGGGATTATTTTGACTGTAGCTTATATGTCTAAAAATAATAAAGAAAAAGATAAATAGTAATTTGTAGGGAAAGTGAATGTTATGGGAGGATTTAGTGTCGTAGTTCTTATGAGTATATTATCATTTATATACTTATTCTTTATTGCTATATTTGTATTAGTTGTATTGTATATAATAATGAGTTATACCTTTCAAGGTATTTCAATCATGTGTATAAGTAAAAATATTGGATATAAAAACACTTTTATGGCTTGGATACCTTTTTATAATAAATATTTATTAGGGAAAATAGCAGGTAATAAAATAATGGGTGGAATATCAGGTATATTATCATTTATAGCAATTTGTTTAGGGACTCGTTTTTATATCAATAAAGAATTTGAAATAGTCTTATTCATTATTTTAGTAATTAGTTTAATAATTACTTTTATACTAGATACAATGATAGCACATAAAATATATAAGAATCGTACAAACAAATATGGAGATATATTAACTGTATTTAATATTTTATCATTAGGATTATTAAGACCAATATTTCTTTTTATAATTAGAAATAAAAAGGAATAATGTTCGATAAAGTAACAAATTACAATTTAGTGATTAGTTTTGAAACAATAAATTGGAGGAAAGAATGAGTATAATGTTTATAAAGAAAACAATAATGGCTTTAATAGTATCTATATTTTTAGGTTATATTTTAGTGGCTACAAATGACATATTAGCAAAAATAATAATTATACCATTTTTGATGTTTGGAATTAGTTTGTTTATAAAAAATACTTGTTTGATATTTAAGAAAGAAAAACATGCTAAAGTATTTAGTAAAATAAATATAATATCATTCTTTATATATTATTTTGGATTTCTTGTTTATTGGGATTTTATAGCTATAACTAGTAAAGATTATATACTTGCAGTATTTTCTCTACTTGCTTGGGCTGGTGGAATATTTGTGGCATACAAAAAATATTTGGGATTTAGAGATGTTAATTGGTTAAAAAACAGTAAAATGGAGATGAGATAAAAATGTATTCTAAAAGTGAAGAAGAAATATTTAAAACTTTAAATAGTAATATCCGTGGATTAAATGCTAAAGAAGCAAAGAAAAGATTAAATGATTATGGACAAAATATTATTCTAAATAAAAAGAAAACGCCTTGGCTTTTAAGATTTTTAAAACAATTTAATGATACTATAATAATTATATTATTAGTAGTTGCATTGCTTTTGTATTTTTATGGGTATTTTTATTCTCATGAATACACTGATACTATTGTTATTCTTTTTGTAGTTTTTATAAATGCTTTTGCCTCATTTATACAAGAAGAAAAGGCTGCTTTAATATTAAAAGACTTAAAAAAATATGAAACTAGTACTTGTAAAGTTAAAAGAGATGACAAAATAATAGTAATAAATACCAAAGAATTAGTTCCAGGAGATATAATATATTTAGAATCTGGAGAAACTGTTTCTGCTGATATTAGAATACTTTTGTGTGAAAACCTAAAAGTAGATGAATCAGCATTAACTGGAGAAAGTGTTCCAGTTCAAAAAAGTTCAGATGTTTTAAAAGAAAATTTAATTATTCAAGAACAAAAAAACATGCTCTTTTTAGGGACAAACATTACTAATGGAAAATGCATGGGTATAGTTATAAATACTGGAAAAAATACTGAGTTAGGTAAAATTGCATTATCATTAAATGAAATTGATAGAATAGAAACACCATTACAATTAAAGATAAAAGAACTATCTAAAAAAATAACACTTATAGTATTTATCATTTTAATCTTTATATTTATTTTAGCTTTAATTAATAAATATACGTTGCTTGAAATTATAATGTTATGCTCATCACTTGCAGTAGCTGCTATTCCTGAAGGGCTACCAACTGTAATTACAATAACATTATCCGTTGGAATATCTAATTTAGCAAAAAAGAAAACAGTAGTAAAACAAATGCAAGCAGTAGAAACATTAGGTGCAATAGATATTATTTGTTCTGATAAGACTGGTACTATAACTCAAAATAAAATGACTGTTAAAGATGGATATATAATAAATGAAAAGATGCTTAATTTTATATGTGCTCTTTGTAATGATGGTCTTATTTATGAAGATAAATATGTAGGTGATCCAACAGAAACTTGTTTATATGATTATCTATATAATAAAAAAGTTGATTCTCTTAAATTGAGAAAAAAGTGTGAGAGAATATTAGATATACCTTTTGATAGTGATAGAAAAATGTTTACTACTTTAAATAGAATTGATAATGATATATATATTTTATGCAAAGGTAGTATGGACTCTTTAATTAAAAAAGTAAATCTATCCAAAGCTGAAAAACAAGAAGTTTTAGATAAAGTTAAAAATCTTTCTAAAAATGCTTTGAGAACTTTAGGATTCGCTTATAAAAAATTAGACTATATACCAAAAGATATTAAAGAATTAGAAAAAGAGGAAAATAGTTTATCTTTCGCTGGTATTTTAGGAATGATTGATCCACCTAGAGAAAGTGTTAAAAAAAGTGTTGAACTATGTAAAAATGCTGGTATTAGACCAATTATGATTACAGGTGACTCTATAGATACAGCAACTGCTATTGCTAAAGATGTTGAAATTATAAGTAATGATGATGAAGCAATACTTGGAAGTGAACTTGATAAATATAATGATAAAGAACTAAAAAGTATTGTTAAAAAATATTCTGTGTATGCGAGAGTTAATCCATCTCATAAAGAAAGAATTGTTTTTGCTCTTCAAAATAGTGGGAAAATAGTAGCAATGACAGGAGATGGGGTAAATGATGCACCTGCTATTAAAGATGCCAATGTTGGTGTTGGAATGGGTATTACTGGTACTGATGTTACAAAGTCAGCATCAGATATAGTCTTAATGGATGATTCTTTTTCAACAATAGTTGTCGCAGTTGAAGAAGGAAGAAGAATATATAATAATATTAGAAATAATATAGTATTTTCATTATCAAGTAATTTTGCTGAAATATTTACTATTATAATAGGACTACTTACTAAAACAACTATTTTACTACCAATTTACATTTTATTTATTGATTTAGTAACAGATTCTATTCCTAGTATATGTTTATCTTTTGAAAAGAGTGAAGATGGCATAATGGATAAAAAGCCAAGAGGTATTAATAAACCATTATTTACGCCATTTATAAAATCTTGTATTGCATCTTCAGCTATAATTGAAACTATATTTGTAGTTCTTACTTACTTTATTAGTTTAAAAATGTTCGGACAAGAAATAGCTATGTCTTTAGCACTTCTTTCAATGGTAGTTCAGGAAATAGTTTATTCTATATCTTGTAGAAATTTAAAAGGGTCAGTCGTTAAACAAGGATTATTTTCTAATAAAGCAATGAACTACGGACTATTATTGATACTGTTGATCGAACTTATAATGTTTATTACACCAGTTGGAAAATTAATAAGTATAACATCAATAAATATTAGTTTAATATTAGTAGTATTTATAATAAACTTTATGGCAATTTTCATTTACGAATTAATTAAGCCATTACTAGTGAAATGTTTTAAAGATTAGAATATATAAAGTTTATTTTAAGATGTTAGGAGTAAGAAATTATGATTAAATGGATTAAAGAAAATAAAATTATGTTAATAACAATGTTAATATTTGAAACTGTTGCAATATCGTTATTTGTTTTAACAAAAAATTTATTTTATTTGTTAAATTTTAATTATATAGGAATTTGTATATCAACCGGAATGTATTTAATGTTACATAAAGTTAAATATGCAAGAAACTTTGTCCAGCTGGCAGTTGGTTTATATATGCTTGTGTATTTAGGTATTATAAGTAGAGAGAATATGCAAATTGAAGGGTTTTGGTATTATTTATTTTTAGGAGTATTTGAAGCTGCAACAATACATTATTTTGTGGCAAAAATTGCAGGACCATTATTTTTTGGTAGAGGTTGGTGTGGTTATGCTTGTTGGACTGGAATGGTTCTTGACTTATTGCCATATAAAATTCCTAAAAATGATAGAAAAAAACTCGGATGGATTAGATATATTGTATTCTTGTTATCATTAACATTTGTATCAGCTTTATTTATATTTAAAGTAGATAATTTAGAAAATATAATGTTTTGGTCTTTTATTATAGGAAATATAGTATATTATGCTTTAGGAATATTATTAGCATTTATATTTAAAGATAATAGAGCATTTTGTAAATATATATGTCCTGTAACTGTTTTTCTAAAGCCATCTAGTTACTTTTCATATTTAAGAGTTGAGTGTAATCATAGTAAATGTATTAATTGTCATAAATGTATAAGAAATTGCCCAATGAATGTAGATATGTTAGATGATTCAAGAAAAAGAAAGAATGGTACTGAATGTATACTTTGTTGTAATTGTATTAAGGAATGTCCTAAAAATGCTTTAGATTTAAAATAATTTCATGTAAATGATTGATTATGGAAAAATTAAAGCAGAAATGTATAAAGATGGTGGAAGTATTCTATATAAATATGATAACTATGTATGATATAATTAATTATAGAATAGAAGAGGTAATGTATGAGAAGAATATTAATTATATTTGTTTGTTTTATTCTTTTAGGATGCAGTAGTAAAGATAAATTGCAAATAAAAAGTTTAGATGAATTTAAAAAAGTAAAAGTAGAAGATATAATAAGTATAGAAAAGACTACGTTAAATGAAGCGGGTCAAAGTAATATAACTATTAAAGATAAGAAAAAGATTAAGTCTATATATAATAAAATTTATAATATATCTATAAAAGAAGAAAGTAATATATCTTGTTTAGATGATACTAGGTATTATAAATTTAATTTAAAAGATAATAAGACTTATGTATTTGAATTTGAGTGTAGTAATATAGTAATTGATGGTAAAAGATATAGATATTAATAATTATTTGTAGTAAAAGAGGAAGTAATGAAAAGAGTTAAAAATAATAATAAAGATTTAATATTAGTTCTTATATTAGTAATGGTAATTAGTGGTATATTTGGTTTTATTTATGAAACTATATTTTATAGAATAGAACTTGGATATTTTATTAAAAGAGGTACAACTTTTGGGCCTTGGATACCAATATATGCTTTTGGTGGACTTTTAATTTATTTAGGAACTAATAAATATAAAGAAAATACATTTTATGTGTTTATCATAAGTGCTTTGTTATGTGGTCTATTAGAATTTATAACGGGTTATATACTATTTAAAGTAAGTAATGTTAGACTATGGGATTATAATGCTGAAATGTTAAATTTTGGTAATATAGGTGGATTTATATGCTTAAGATCAGTTTTGTTTTTTGGTTTATCTGGAATTATTTTAATGAAACTAGTATTACCAACCATATACAAAGTTAAGAAGAAATTATCCAATGAGATTTTTAAATTATTAAGTGTAGTACCAAGTATTTTATTTTTAGTAGATTTTATAATAAGTGATATTATAAAATTATAGAAGAGGAAAAAATATGATAACAACAATTTATTTAATTAGACATTCAGTTAGATTTAGTAGTAAACTTATTGATAGTTATAATACTAATCAAGATAAACTTATAAAAAATGAAAAGATTATACTAAGTGTTAGTGGTGAAAAAAGAGCTGATATATTAAGTAAGCAAGAAGAACTTCAAAACATAGATAAAGTATATGCAAGTAACTGTGTTAGAACACTTTTAACTGCAAAGTATTTGCTAGCAAGGCAAAATTTAAAAGTAAATATTGATGATAGATTAGATGAAAGAAGAGTTGGTATTCCAAACGATGATTTGGTTAAGGATTGGTTTGAAAGACAATACTTAGATGAAAATTATAAGACTATAAATGGTAAAAGTCAAAAAATGGTAAGAGATAGAATGATGAAAGTGTTAGATGAAATTTTATCTAATGATAGAGGAAAGAAAGTAGCGGTATTTACGCATGGTTATGCAATAACATTCTTACTATTAAACTGGTGCAAATTAGAAGAAATAAGAGAGGATAACGGCTCTCATATATTAAAATACAGTTTTAATAATAAAATTATTTTTGATAAGAAAATTAATTCGCCAGAAGTATTTAAACTTACATTTGATGAAGAAAAACTTATTAACATAGAAAATATAGTTTTTAAAGACTTACCGTATGAAGATACAACAAATTAGACATACTTATAATATACATTATTTACTTAAATTATTTAAAGTGATAAAATTATAATAGAAAGGAGATTTGTAGGTTATGCTAAAGAGATTAAATAAATTTTTATATTCTTCAATTGTTATATCAATTTTAATGTTACTTATAGGACTTACATTTATTATATTTCCAGAAGTATCTTTTAAAACAATAACTTATATATTATCATTTGCATTAATAATTAATGGTATATATTTTATTGCTCAAAAAGAATTAAATTTATTTTTTTCTAACTTTTTAACTTTAGGAATTATAGAATTACTTCTTGGAGTAGTCTTATTATTAAAACCTGACTTAGTAAAGACTTTATTTCCTATAGTAGCAGGTATAATTATGGTTACAAAGTCTACTATGGATTTAAGATTATCTATATTACTTAAAAAGTATGAATATAGTAGTTGGTTATATATCTTTATTTGTTCTGCTATTTCTATAGTTTGTGGATTAATAATTATAATTAATCCAGATATAGGTACTATAGCTCTTACTTTATCTTTAGGTATTTTAATTACTTTATATTCAATATCAAATATAGTAGATACTATTATGTTTAAGAAAAACGTTGATAATATAGTAAAAATATTAGAGAAAAAATAATTTTTTAAATCTACATTAATTTGTAGATTTTTTTTTATATCATTTCTTAATATAACGTGAAAAATGTTTCACTTTAGGTTGATTATTTAAAATAATGGTTATATAATTAATATGAAACATGTTTCATATAAGGAGTGAAAGAATGAAAAAAAGTAAATTTATTGAACTTAAAGATGTTATTAAAACATACAAGATTGGAGGTAAAAGTTTTAATGCATTAGATGGGGTTAACCTTGAAATTAACCAAGGAGAATTTGTTGTAATACTAGGTCCATCTGGAGCTGGAAAATCAACTCTTCTTAACTTACTCGGAGGAATGGATAGAGCAACAAAAGGAAAAATAATAGTAGGTGAAAAGGATATAGCTAAGTTAAATGAAAAAGATCTTACTAAATATAGAGCATCAGATGTAGGATTTATATTTCAGTTTTATAATATAATGCCAACACTTACTGTTTTAGAAAATACTGAGCTTATAAAAGATGTTACGGTATCTAGTTTAGATGCAAAAGAAGTTTTAAAAAGTGTAGGATTAGAAAAGCACTTAAATAAATTTTCTAGTGAATTATCAGGAGGAGAACAACAAAGAGTATCTATTGCTAGGGCAATTATGAAAAATCCTAGCGTACTTTTATGTGATGAACCAACTGGTGCATTAGACTCTAAAACAGGAGCTAGCGTACTTAAACTTTTAAAAAAACAATGTGATTATGATACTACAGTAATTATAGTAACTCATAATGCATTAATTGCAGAAGTAGCTGATAAAGTTATACATATTAAAAATGGAAGGGTAGATAAAATAGAAAATAATAAACATCCAAAAGATATAGATGAGGTTGTTTGGTAATATGTTAAAACGTAAGATGTTTCGTGATATTAAAAGAAATTTATCACAATTTATAACAATATTTTTAATGGTATTAATTGGAGTTATGGCTTATTCAGGTATTAAAGCATATATGGGTGGTATGCAAAGTACAATAGATAAGTTTTATAGCGAAAATAATTTATTTGATTTACTAGCAATTGGAAATAATTTTACTAAAGAAGATTTAGATAAAATTAAAAATATAGATGGCATTTTAGATGCAGAAAGAAAATTATCCGTTACTGGTACAACAAATAATAATAAAACGTTACTTATTAATTTTATTGAATCTAATAATATATCCAAATTTTATGTAAAAAAAGGAATAGCATTTGATGCTAATAAAAGTGGTGTATGGTTAGATGAATTTTATGCAAATGAAAATAATATAAAAGTAGGGGATGTAATAAAGGTAAAATATGATATTTTATCTTTAGATGAAAAAGTACGTGGGCTTATTAATGTACCAGATCATGTATATGATACGAAAGATGAATCTGAAATTTATCCTAATAGAAAAGAATTCGGTTTTGCTTATCTTTCTATAAATGAAATTCCAGAAGAATATATAAAGTCTAAAGTTATGAAAGAGGCAGGTATTTTAAATGAAGAATTATTTGATTCCTACTTTAAAGATTTTAATAAAGATGATTATTTAGTATTTAATTATGTAATGATAGATGTTAAAAATGCTAAAAATAAAGATAAAGTAAAGGAAAAATTAGAAGATGAAATAAAAAGCGTTAGTGCAATTATTAATAGAGAAGACATATCATCTTATAAAACTTATCAAGGTGAAGTAGATGAGGGTAAAACATATGTAGGAGTATTTTCAGGATTATTTATATTTATTGCAATGCTATCTGTTATTACTACTATGAGCCGTGTTGTTAAAAGACAAAGAATTCAAATAGGTACACTTAAAGCTTTAGGTTTTAGTAATTTTAAAATACTTATGCATTATATGGAATATGGAATAATAACTTCATTTGTAGGAGCTTTATTTGGATTATTAGTTGGTTATTATGGCATAGGTAAATTATTTATCTCAATAGAAATGGCATTCTTTGAAGTACCTAATGGTCATCCTATAATGGATAATTCTAGCTATTTAGTAGCACTTTTAGTGGTTTTATGTGTAGTTTTTATAACTTATATAACTGGAAGAAGCATATTAAAAGAAAATGCTGCTGAAACGTTAAGAAATAAAGTTCCAAGTGTTAAAAAAGGAAGCCTTAACATAACTAGAAAAAAGATATTTAATAAAATGAATTTTTCTAGCAAATGGAATTTAAGGGATATACTAAGAAATAAAACAAGAACCATTATGGCTTTAGTAGGCATAATAGGATGTACAACACTAATAGTTTGTGCACTTGGTATGTTAGATAGTATGAATAATTTTATTAAGTTACAATTTGAAGATTTATATAACTTTAAATATAAACTAACTCTAAATGATGACATAACAAATGATGAGTTAAAGAATTTAAAAAATAAGTATGGAACTGATACATCAAAAACATATGCTATAGAGTTAGTTCATAATAATAAAAGAGAATCTAATAATATGGTAGTAACTGATGCTAATGATAAATTAAGATTTGTAGATAAAAAGAGTAATTTTATAAAAATAGATAAAACAGATGGTATATATGTTACATATAAATTATCCAAAATAAATGGCTATAAAATAGGAGATAAAATAACTTGGCATATATACGGTGATAATAAATATTATACTTCTAAAATAATCGGATTTAATAAAGATCCTCAAAATCAAAATATAACAATAAATAGGAAATATTTAGAAAGTTTAGGAATTAAGTATAAATCAGATTCTTTATATACTAATAACGATATAAAGAAAAATGAAAAGATAGATGGTGTAAGTATTATTCAGGATATTGAATCTTTAAAAGAATCTATGTCTGATATGTTATCTATGATGAAATCTATGATTACTTTAATAATATTTATTGCCGTACTTTTAGGAGCAATAATAATATATAATTTAGGTATTTTATCATTTCAAGAAAAGGAATATCAGTTTGCAACACTTAAAGTATTAGGTTTTAGTGATAAGAAAATTAAGAAAATATTTATTAAGCAAAATAACTGGATAACTATAATATCTATTATAATAGGATTACCACTAGGATTTTATTTAGCTGATTTTCTATTTAAATATGCAATAGAAGAACATTATGATTTTAATGCTAAAATAAAT
This sequence comes from uncultured Bacilli bacterium, assembly GCA_934162425.1. GTDB lineage: Bacteria > Bacillota_I > Bacilli_A > RF39 > UBA660 > Aphodocola. The sequence continues at coordinate 12,630 of CAKPIS010000006.1, read as the reverse complement.
TTAATTACATACGTTATATCAGGTATTGGTACATTTGTAGTATCATACTTAGTATCTTGTTTTCTAGCTAGAAAAGTTAAAAATATTGATATGGTTTCTAGCTTAAAAGGTAATGAATAGAAAATATGTAAGTTTTGCTAAATAATAAAATTTATGTTATTATCTACTTGGTTGAAATTATAGATTTTAGGAGATAAAAGGAAAATGTTTAAGATATCAGAATTAAAAAAAGTTAATAATGAAAAAGTTAATATTAATTTAACTACACATGAACAAAGTAGGTATGAAAATGGTAAAGTTATATTATCCGAAACATTTAAAACTTTATCTTTTGATATTTCAGGTGATGATTATTCATTTGGCTTTGATTTAAAGTGTAAATTAGAAGATTTACTAGAAATACCTATGAATGAAACAATTGATTTTAAAGATTATATTTTTGATGATGAAACTTGGCTAAATGTAAAAAAAATAAATTATGTCGTACAAAAAATGGATATTAAAATTACTAGGTATTTAAATAATAAATTTATTATTTTCTTAACATTTTATACTGACTATGGTTATGATAAAAATGACTATTCTGGAATGATTGAATTTACATTTAATTTAGATGATTATTTAGTATTAAGTAATTTAGAAAAATAAAATAGAATAACATTTTGTATTTGATAATCTTTTGGTTTAATGATATAAGTGTTATAATTATAATGGATGTGATTAATTGTGGGAAATATAAGAGAACCTATTAAAAAGACTTCAATTGAAAAGAAAAGAAAAATAATAGAAATTGGATTTAAATTAATGTGTAATAAGGGATATCATAATATTAATACTATTGATATAGCTAAAGAAGCTAATGTATCTACAGGAATTATATATCAGTACTTTAATGATAAAAGAGATATATTTATAGAGGGAGTTAAAGATTATGCTGATAATATAATGTTTCCTATGATAAATATAATGGATAATTATGTAATAGATAAGAGTAACTTAAAAGAATTATTATCTAAAATGATAGATAGCTTTATAAAAACTCATACCATGAAAAAAGAAGCTCATGAAGAGTTAATGGCAATGAGTTACTTAGATAAAGATATAAAAAATATATTTAAAACAAGAGAACTTACTATGACAGATAAGATATCTAATATACTTATAAATAGTGGGTTTAATAGCAAAAATATGGAAGAGAAGGTACATATTATAATTGGAATAATAGATAATTATTGTCATGAAGTTGTGTACCATAAGCATGAAAAATTAGATTATAATGCTATGAAAGAAGAAATATTAAACATTATAATAAATGTAATAACAGAGTAAGAGAAGACTTGAATTTTGAAAGTCTTCTCTTATTCATATTTATAAATCAATATAGTATAGTTTTTCATCATTAGTTAGGTTTTTAATATATTTAGCACCAAATTTTTCGTAATAGTTTTTTAAAGTAGTTTTTAAATAAACTCTATTATAACCTAAACTTTTAGCTTCTTTTAAAATAGAGTCATTAAGTATTTTAGAGTAGTTATTACCTCTATATTCTTCTTTTACGTACATAGTAGCATACCATGGAGTTAATTCTAACATTTTATCTCCATCACTTTTAAAAAGCGAAATAAAGCCAATTAGTTTATTATCATAAGTTAATCCTAAAACAGATATTACTTTATCTTCATTTAAGATACTCTTTACTTTATTTTTTACGTATTCTTTTAAATCTTTATTATTAAGCTTTTTACCCCAAGTTAATTTACAAATAGTTGCATACTCTTCTAGATATTCTGTATTTTCATCTAATAACAAATTAATAATCTTCATCCTTTTCCTCCTACATGTATTATATCAAAAAAATTTCTTTTTTTTCTTTAGTTTGTTTCAATTCTATGGTAATATGTAGTTAAGGTGCATCATTTCTCCTTTCTGTCTATACGAAAAGATGCATCTTAATTATTATATGGATAAAAAGTTAGTTAAAAAATAGTTGGAGGTAATTAATGACTGAAAAAGAAAATAAAAACACAAAAATAATAATGAATGTGCTATTTATACTTACTTTAGCATGTATATTCTTTGGTCTTATAACAAGTTCTATATTAAGTTATAATAAGATTGATTTTACATCTGCATCATGGGCATTTTGGTTATGGCTTCCAGTACCTATATTATCAATATTTTTAGGTTATAAATATAAGAAAAATGGACTTAAAGTTAAAAAAAACATTATTTCAGGGTACATAATTGGTATATTATTATTAATATATGGTTCTTTTTGGTTAATGTTTCCAAGTAGTACTTCTAGCTACAATATTTTATATAAGTATAAAAATATAATTAGTGATAATTTACCAAAGAAAGGTAATTTACAAATAGTTGATTTAAATTCATCAAATAGTGAAATTAGTAAGTATACACTTTATGTTGCAACGTATAAAAAAGATGACACTAAAGATTTTTATAATAGTGTTAAAAAAAGTGATAATTGGGTTTTAGATAGTGAATTAAAGTCAAATTTAAAAATTTTTATTCCAGTAAATATAATTCAAAAATCATCTAGTAAAGTATATTATTCTATTTATAATAAAACTTTAGATGAATATAACAAGCTTCCAGTAAATTCAGGAGATTATCAAATATTTACTATGATATATGATTCTTCTAAAAAAATACTTGAAGTACATAAATTTATGTATAAATATAAATAGACATTAATTTAGTTTTAGTGTCTCTCATTTTCTAATGTATTTAAAATATTGATGTAGAAATATTTGTTTGATATAATTAATTTGAAATATTTAATGTGAGTGTTGCTCCCCCTAAAAAAACTTGAAAAGGGAAGGTATACATTAATAAAAAAAATTGACATTCGGGTTTTTAAAGGTGTATAGAAAATATTATTTATATAGTATAAAATTGATAAATATTAGGAGGTTATGTATGAGAATAGGAATAGATATAGATGGTGTTCTAACAGATGAAAAAAAATATATTATAGACTATGGGACAAAATTTTTTATAGAAAATAATATCTCATACACAATTCATGATGACAAATTTTATGGGCAAGAAATTTTTGATGTCACTAAAGAACAATATAAAAAATTTTTAAATAGTTATATATTTGAATATTCAAAAAATATAAAAATCAAACCGTTTGCATCAGAAATTATAAAAAAATTAAAAGAAGAACACAAAATATTTATTATAACAGCCCGTGATTTTACTACTTATGAAAATAAATATCAAATGCAGATGCAACAAACAGTAAAAAAATGGCTTTGTGAAAATGATGTTTTGTATGATGAAGTAATATTTAGTAAAAATAAAGACGTTATTTGCAAAGAAAAGCAAATTGATATTATGATTGAAGATAACCCAGAAAACATAATATCAATTTCTAAAAAAATACCAGTTATATGTTACGATAATATATACAACAAAAATGTTTACAGTAATAATATTTATAGATGTTTTAGCTGGTATGATATATACAATAAAATTAATAATTTATGTCATTCTAAAGATTAAAACTGATAGGAGGAAGAATGCAAGAATATTTTTTCAAGAAAGAATATAAATATATGTATTTAAGCATATTTTCGTATAGTTTTGCAAATGCATTAAGTGAAACTTTTGGAACAGTTATGTTATATAAATCAGGACTACCGATATATATAATTTTATTAATATATGGTATTAGATTTCTTATAATGGGACTAATAACTCCTTTATTTGTTACTATATCTAACAAGATTGGTGTTGCAAAGTGTATTTTGATTTCAAATATATTTAATATCATATATGCTTACTTTATTTTGGTTAATAAAAATTTAATAGCCAACATAGTTATATTTGTAATTGTGTTAGGCTTAAACGGGTTATCAAATCCATCTTCAGATTCATTATCTAGTAAATATGTAGAGACTAAACACAGAGGAAGATTTAATAGTTTATACAGTATAAGTAAAATATTAGGAACTGTTCTAGCTAGTTGTTTAGTTGCTTGGGGTGTAATAAGCAACAATACACTAATACTTTTTGTTATAATAACTATATTTTTTTTCTTACAATATTTATCAATATCGAAAATAGACTATAGACCAGAAAGAAAATCTAGTGTATTTAAAGCTAGTATAAATTATTTAATTAAAAGTAAGAGTAAATATAAGATAATATATGCTTTGAAAACTAATCATATAATTGAAAGACAATTTGTCCCCCTATATTTATATCTAATACTAAAGAATTTTAAAACATTTTCTATGGTTACAATAGTATCTCTTTTATTTCAGACTATAACTATCATTTTAATAGGAAAATACACGGATAAAAACATTAAAAAATCAAATAATTTGGTCACAGTTATAAAGAGTAGTATTACAATTGTATATTTATTTGTAAAGAATAAATTTATTATTTCGTTAAATAAAACTGTTAGTGACAATGTAACTAAAGTTTATGAAACATCAATACAAACGTCAATTCAAAATATTATTAAAAAATCAAAAGAAGATAATGATTTACTATCTTCAGTAGGTCAAATGAGTTTGTGCTTTACTGAAGTTATAGTATTTTTCATATTAGCAATACTAGCTAATTTTATAGGTGAAAAAATATTTTATGTAATATTTATATTATCTATAATTTCAACTATTGCCATAAATTTTGAGATAATAAAAGAAAGTAAAATCTAAGTTTCAATGTAATATTAAAATTTAAGTCAGCTAATAATAGTTGATTTTTTTACATTATTATATAAAAGTTAATTTATTTGATAGTTATTTATATAAAATAAAAATTTATGAACAATCAAGTTTGTAAGCTGTCAAGATGATATATATTGCTGGTGGGTGTGAATTTATCTATTATTTTTTGTTTTATTTAATTTATTATGGTATAATTTTTATAGAATAAGAAGGTGAAATAAATGAATAAAAAACGAGAGACTAAAAGACTTGAAGAAATAGTAAAAATATTATTAAAGTATGATTTAAAAAAGGGTATAACTCCAGATAAATTATGTAGTATTATAGAAGAACTTGGGCCAACATTTATAAAGATAGGACAAATACTATCTACTAGGATAGATATAATTCCAAAAAATTATATAGAAGCTTTATCTAAATTAAGAAGTAACGTAAAACAAATAAGTAAAGAAGAAATAAATTCTATTTTAGATTTAGAATATAAAAATAAAGATGAAGTATTTGAAAGTATAGATGAACTTTTAGGTGCTGGCTCTATTGCACAGGTACATAAAGCAACTTTAAAAAATGGAGAAAAAGTAGTAATAAAAGTATGTAAGAAAAACGTATATGAACAAATGAGTCTTGATGTTTCTTTAATGAAAAAAGCTATTAAGACTCTGCACTTAAATAAATTAATAAAAATAATTGATCTTAATAAAGTACTTGATGAAATATTAGAAGTTGCATATGAAGAAAGTAATTTTAATATAGAAAAGGATCACTTAATTAAATTTAAAAAGTTGAATATGACTGATAATAATATTTCATCTCCTAAAGTATATAGTAATATTTCAACTAATAAAGTTTTAGTTATGGAATATGTAGATGGTATATTATTAGATAATATAGAGCTTCTTAAAAAAGAAGATTATGACTTAGAAAGAATTAGCTACATTTTAAGTGATAATTATATAAAACAAGCTCTTAATGATGGATTTTTTCATGCAGATCCACATCCAGATAATATTATGATTAGAAAAAATGCTATTACATATATTGATCTTGGTATGATGGGAACGCTAAAGGAAAAAAATAAGAAGTTACTTAACGATTGCATCATGAAAATAATAGAAGAAGATTATTATGAAGTATCTAAAATTCTTACACTTATGTGCGAAAAAACAGGCGATGTTGATATGTTTAAATTAAAAAAAGATATATCAACTATTTTAACTTCATCAGCTTCTTCAAATCTAAATGAAATAGATATTACAAAATTTGTATCAGATATGTTTTTGATGCTTAAAGAAAATAACTTAATTTTAGATAAAGATGTAACTATGTTAATTAGGGGAATAATTATAATAGAATCAACTCTTTCAAGTTTAAATCCTAATCTTAGTTTAACTAGTGTACTTGTTAATCATATAAAATCTAATAATGAAAAAATAATAGATAAAAGTAAAATATTAGAAATGGGAAGTAGTGCCATTAAAAATACTAAGAGTTTAATAAATATACCAAATGAAATTTTAACATTTTTTAAAACAATTAATAATGGTGATAATAAAATAAAATTTGAAATGTCTGCATCTAATAATGCAGTAGATAAAATAGAAAAGTTGCTGCATGAACTTATAATTGGTATAATAGATGCAAGTTTGATATTATCTCTTAGCAGCGAACAAAATGAAACACTTAGAATTATAATAATAGTATTAATTATTATATTATCAGTATGGTTATTTATGAAAATGCTATTTGATCATATACATAAAGGGTATTAAAAGGAGTAAGAAGTATTTATGAAGTTTAAAAGTATTAAAGCTAAAGCAAGAGAAATGGTTAAAAAACACTATTTTAGAAATATAATAGTTGTATTTGTTTCTTTACTAATTATAAATGGAGGATATTCTTATATATCTTCTATAAATGATAGTAATAAGAATTCTTATACAATAAAAGAGCTTGAAAAAGGAAATAAATCTAATTCTAAATTAATAAATGAAATTGTAATAGATAGTGCAAAAGATATTAATAAAAAAGAAGAAATTGTTAGAAAAAAAGAAAAAGATATATCATCACTTATAATAAATGAGTTTACATCTTCAAAGTCATTTTTCTTAGGATTTTTAAATTCTGTTAATAAAATTATTTTTAAAAGAAATTATAAAATTATATCTATTTTAGCTTTATTACTTATAATACATATTACTTATTTAATATTTATAAAATATCCAATTATGGTAGGGAAATCTAGATATTTTATAGAAAAGGTAAATTATGAAAATACTCGGGCTGAAAAGTTAGTATTTACTTATAAAATAAAAAAAATACTTCATACATCTTTTAGCGTGCTAGTTAAAAATATATATTTATTTTTATGGGGACTAACTATTATTGGTGGTGTTATTAAGTATTATTCTTACTTTTTAGTTCCATATATATTAGCAGAAAATCCGAATATTAAAACAAAGGATGCTATTAAGTTATCAAAAGAGATGATGATGGGTTATAAATGGAAATTATTTTTGCTACAGTTTACCTTTATACCATGGCATATACTTAGTATTCTAACATTTAAATTAAGTAATGTATTTTATTTTGATGCCTATAGAGAAGCTATATATTCAGCGTTTTATATGAATATAAGAAAAATATCTAAAGATAAGAGCCTTTATAATATAAATCTTTTAAATGATAATTTGTTAGATGGTAAAGCTACATATGATGTTTATCCAGAAGAAGAAATAAAAAATAGATTTTCATCTTATACTAAAATAGATTCTTTAAATTATAATAGAGATTATAGCATTATTAGTTTAATATTATTATTTTTTACATTCGCTTTTGTTGGTTGGATATGGGAAGTTACTATTGGCTTAGTTAATTATGGAAAGTTTATTAATAAAGGAACTATGTTTGGCCCTTGGCTTCCTATATATGGTTTTGGTGGTCTTTTTGTACTTATATTATTAAAACCATTTAGAAATAATCCTATATTAACGTTTGCCTTAGCATTTATTTTATGTGGCTTTGTAGAATACTTTACGGGTTGGTATTTAGAAACTTTTAAACATATGAAATGGTGGGATTATAGCAGTTATGTATTTAATATAAACGGAAGAGTATGTCTTGAAGGATTAATAGTATTTGGACTTGGAGGCTGTGCTTTTACTTATATTTTTGCTCCATTAATAGATAATTTGTATAGTAATATATCGCCTAATTTGAAATTGATTTTATGTGTTATATTAGTTTTCTTATTTTCTATAGACTTAGTATATTCTCATTATAAACCAAATAATGGTGCAGGAATTACAAAGAAGGTAAGTTTTAATACTAATTCATTAAAAAAGATAAATTACTCATGATAGAAGAGCATTTATCTTTTTTCTTTAATAAACATAGAAAATAGTGTAGGCATTAAAAATATATTTGGAAGAGCATATCTAAAATATGTATTAGCAGGTGATACAAAACATACCAATAATAGTATTAAGGATGGGAGTATATATATAATACTTTTATAATTTTTCTTATATAAAAGATAAGATAACATAAGTAATAAAATCCAAGTATTAAAACCAATATTAACAAAAAGTCCAATAAATGGTATATATGGAAATACTAATGCTATAGCACTTAGTACATATCTTAAAATGTATAAACTATTAAAACTATAGTTAAATCCAAAATCATTTACAATTTTTTTAGGTATAATATATACATACCAATTTGTCTCAACAGGATAAAAATATCCATAAGTATTATTTATAGTAGCTTCTATATATGTTATAGGATGCTTCTTTAACTCTAAAAACCATACTTTAAAATAGTTTTTTAAATCATTATTAGTATAATATCTATTAAATTTATTTTTTACTGGATCTGCTAATTTAGGATTATATCTTTTATCAATAGTATCATAATCAAGTATTTTATCAATTGCTTTTTTTTCAGATTTAGTTACTTCATTTTTGTGTTCTTTTACATATCTTGCTGTTTGCTGAAATGGTACACTTAACATTTCTCTTACACTACCATTTGTTATTTTAAAGTGTGGTAATATAACTTTATTATATGAAAAATAAAATGATATAACTACTAAAAAGATTAATAAGTATTTTTTTAAGTTTTTCTTACTAGTTAAAAATAAAAATGGAAATGATAATAAAACAACATGAAATCCGTTATTTCTAAATAACATAATTAATATGATAAGTATAATTTCTCTTACTATGTCTTTAACCTTCATACTACATTTATTTTTTATAAATTTATAAAGTGATATAACATATAATATTATTAAACATCCAAATATAACATCTTTAACAGGTGAAAGTGCATAAAGAGGAAATACTGGTACTAATGCATATATAAATAGACATAGTTTTCTATACTTTTCATTTACGTTTATTTCTTTCATAAATTTTATTGTATATGATAAGGTAGCTGCTAATATAAATGTTTGAATTAATGTATATATAAATAGTCCTGTGTTAAAACTATTAAATAATCTAATACCTATCTTTATACAAGAACCTAAAAGAAGAGTATGGATAACAGGATGATGATTAGTTAAAATAACACTTTTATCTATTAATATAGAGTAGTAAGAATACTTATTATCTATGCCAAAATACTGTAATATTTGATAGCTAGGATCTGGTGATAATATTCCAGGATAGAATGCTATTAAATATATAAGCCAGCAAAGTAATATAAATATAAGTGAGAAAATAAATGGCTTTTCTTTAAGTAAAGTATTAAATTTACTTTTCTTTGTATCTAAATTCTGCATCTTTTTTTCATCTAACTTATCATATAGATGAATTGTTATTTCATTAATTATCTTATATAGTAATCCTGATGATATTAAAAACAAAATAGGGTGCTTTGTAATCGCTTTAAAATTACCAGTTAAAATAAAACTAGTTCCTATAATTATAAGTGTAGTAATAATTAAAGAATATATAATTGATAATACTTTTTTTCTTTTCATAAAAACCTCTTCTTAAGTATTATACACTATAAATAAATTATTTCATATAATTACATTTTTAAGTGTAAATTATGATATAATTATTATGTTAGGATGGTGAAGGTTGTGAATATAACAATATTAGGTGCTGGCTCTTATGCCCTAGCACTTGCTCTAAGATTTAATTATAATAAAAATAAGATAATTATTTGGTCTAAAGTTAAAGAAGAAATAGATATTTTAACAAAAACAAAAATGAATGATAAAGTTTTAAAAAACGTTAAGATGCCAAGTAATATTTTATATACAACCAACATAGAAAAGGCACTTGATGGTAGTAATATAGTTGTTTTAGCTGTTGCAACAAAGTATTTAAAAAGTGTTTGTTTAGAAATAAAACCTTATATTAAAGATAAACATATTGTAATTGCATCTAAAGGAATTGATAGAGAAAGTAATTTATTTGCTAGTAATATAGTAAAAGATGTACTTAAAACTAAAAAGGTATGTACTATATCAGGGCCTTCCTTTGCTAAAGATATGGCTAGTAATGGTTTGATAGGTTTATCTCTTGCTGCAACTAATAGATATACAAAAGATGATGTTATTAAATCTTTAGAAAGTGACATATTAAAAATTAGACCTACTAAAGATTTTATTGGGGTAGAATTATGTGGTACTATGAAAAATGTAATAGCAGTTGCATCTGGTATATTAAGTGGTATGAATATAATAGAATCTACTAAAGCTATGTTTTTAACAGAAAGCATAAATGATGTTAGAATATTAATTAGAAAATTAAAGGGCAATGAAAAAACTATTTTATCATTTGCAGGAATTGGTGATATACTTCTTACATGTTCATCAGAAAGTAGTAGAAACTATAGTTTTGGTAAAATGATAGGTCAAGGTAAATCTACAAAAGAATTAAAAGAGTATTTAGATAACAATACTGTAGAAGGAGTTTATACTTTAAAATCAGTGTATGATTTAATAAAGAAGAAAAACATAAATGCACCTTTTATATGTCTTATTTATGATATAGTATTTAATGGTAAAGATGCAAATGATTTAGTAACTTTTTTAAGAGATAAGAAATAATAGTTTTCTTTTTGTAAGCTATTGTCGAAGCTCTTTTTTTTTGCATATAAAAGTGATTAAATATAGATGCTAGGAGGAATTAAATTGCTTAAAGCATTAATGGAGTTTAGGCGTGGCATATTATTTGTTAGATTATATGGAATATTTGATGATGATGCCATTAAAATATTTGATAATGAAGTTAAGGAGGTGATTATAAAGACAGGGATAAAATACGTTGTATTAAATGTTAATAATTTAGAAGATATATCACAAAATGGGATAAAAGAAATTAGAAAATTAAGAAGGATAATAAATAAAACAGATGGACAATTCTTTTTATTTGGTGGTGAGATAAAAGAACTTAAATCATTAGTTAATTTAGAAAACGAACTAAATGTATTTGAAAGGGTTGTGATATAGATGATAGTTAATTCGCATGAAATGAATAAAATAATTAAAGAAAATAGTAATTTGATATATTCTATTTGTAAGAAGTATAAGGATTATGCTGATATTGAAGATTTATATCAGGAAGGTACAAAAGCTATTATAAAAGCTTTAAAAACGTATGATCCATCACTTGGTAGTAAGTTTTCTACTTATGCATATAGTTTTATTCTAGGTGAAATAAGTGATTTTGTAAGGAAAAATAAAGCACTTAAATTAAGTAAAGATATGATAAGGCTTGGTAGAAAGATTAATGAATATATTCAAAAACATTACGAAGTAAGAGGATATTATCCAACTGTAGGTGATATAGCATCTATTTTAGAAATTAGTGAGGCTAAAGTAATAGAAATTCTTGATATGTTATCTAATAAAAGCGTTAGAAGTTTAGATGAAGAAATAAACTCTAAAGATAAAGAGATGACTTTATTAGAAGTTACAGCTAAAAAAGAGATGATTGATAATGATATGATGCTTGATTTAAAAGAGGCTTTTTCTTATTTATCTGATGAAGAGAAAAAATTAGTTATTAATAGATATTATAATAATTTAACACAAAGTGAAGTAGCTTCTTTAATGGGCGTAAATCAAGTATATGTATCAAGATTAGAAAAAAAGGCATTAACTAAGATGAAAAGTAGGATGGTAGCATAGTTTATGTGCTATCATTTTATTTTTGGCAAATTTATGATATAATTATCTTTGGTTTGAAGGAAGTATTAAAAATATGTTTAAAAAGAAAAATAAAGGGTTATTTAAAAGAAAGAGCAAGTTAGAAAAGTTTTATTGTAAGAATGAAATATTTATTAAGTATTGCTTTGTATCATTTGTTTGTACGTGCATTTTGTACTTAGTGTTTTATTTAGTTAATTTAATAACTAAGGGTAATTATTTGTTAGCAAATTTTTTATCTTATGCAATTTCATTTACAGTATTATTCTTTTGGAATAGAAAAGTATTTAATTATAAACCAATTAGAAGAAAAGATAGGTTAGAGCAAACTATATCATTTGTAATTATAAGAGCAATTGGTTTTCCATTAGATTCATTTATATTGTTTTTATTAATTAAAGAATTTAATATAGGTAATATGACTGCTAAAGTATTAGCATCTCTAATTATGTTTATGTATAACTATATAACTAATAAATTATTTGTTTATAAAGAAAGAAAAAGACATATTTTTAAGTGGATGTAAGAATTAGTTTGTAAAATGATTTAAGTACTAAAAAATATTTCCCCCTGCCACATCCAACAAAAAATCAAAATTGTTTAAAGCCAATGTTTATAAGGGCTTGCGAGCATATAAAGAATTTATAATAATTCTTGGGAACAACTTGGAAACAAGTTTTGTTAAAATTGCATGATTATTGCAGACATTTAAGAGATAAAGTAGTATAATGTAATTATAGATTTCTATACAAT
>CAKPIS010000005.1 GCA_934162425.1 uncultured Bacilli bacterium | reverse complement strand
AAAAATACAGGTTGCTTTTGAGCAATTTTTAAAAAGACTTATGGGTATCACAAAAACAGGTCATACTGGTATGATGAGGAAATACCATTTGTAGAGGCTGCAGAAATTGGTACTGAAAAAGTTATTAGAGATCATTCTACTATTGGTATTGTAGTTACTACAGATGGAAGTATAGGTGAGATTTCTAGAAAAGAGTATGTAGAAGCTGAAAAGACTGTAATAGATGAGTTAAAAGAAATAGGTAAACCGTTTATTGTTGTTTTAAATTCTGCTCATCCTAATAATCCAGAAACCGTAGATTTAGCAAGAAATCTAAAAGAAGAATATAATGTTCCTGTTATGCCAATTAGTGTAATAGATATGAATGAAAAAGAAATATATAATATTTTAAAGGAAGCTTTATATGAATTCCCAGTTTTAAGTGTGAATGTTAATATGCCAGATTGGATAGCTTGCTTATCTCACAAGCATCCATTAAAGAAAGAATATATAGATAAGATAAAAGAAAGCGTAACAAGTGTTGATAAAGTAAGAGATGTAGATACTATAATAGATCATTTTAGTAATACAGAAAATATTTCGAAGGCTTATTTATCAGAGGTTAATGCAGCAACTGGTGAAGTAACTATTAATTTAGAAGCACCAGATGGATTATATAATAAGATTTTAAATGATATTATTGGAGATGAAATTAATTCTAAAGCTAAACTTATTTCACTATTCCAAGAGTTTAACGAAACTAAGGAAGAATATGATCAGTTTAAAGAAGCATTAAAGATGGTTAAACAAACAGGTTATGGTACGTCATTTCCAACTCTTAAAGATATGAAATTAGCAACACCAGAAATAATAAAACAAGGTACTAGGTATGGTGTTAAATTAAAAGCTGTTGCACCTTCTATTCATATGGTAAGGGTTGATGTTGAATCAACGTTTGAACCAATAATAGGTTCTGAAATGCAAAGTAAAGAACTAATAGATCATTTAATGAAAAATTATGATACTGATCCAGATAGTGTATGGAAAAGTGAAATATTTGGAAGAAGTTTAGATGTTATAGTACAAGAAGGAATAAGAGGAAAGTTATCACTTATGCCAGATAATATAAGACATAAACTTCAAACAACTTTAACTAAAGTAGTTAATAAGGGTTCTAACAATATGATAGCTATAGTTATATAGTTATCTTTTTTTATGCATTTTAAACCAACTTTATTTTTGAATAATATATATTTTATGTTATAATTAAATATATAAAGATTATAGAGGTGTTTTATATGATAAAAAAAATGAATAATATAATTATTAATTTTAAACATTACTGGTTTTTAATGACTCAGTTAATTTCAAGAGATTTTAAAGTTAAATATAAAAGAAGTGTGCTTGGAGTGGTTTGGAGTTTATTATATCCGATACTTATGATGGCAGTAATGGCTGTTGTTTTTTCACAAATGTTTAGAGTTAGAGTAGAGGGAGCTAATTTTTTAGTATACTTAATGACAGGTATTATTATGTTTAACTATTTTAACGAGGCTTCAAGTAATGCTATGACATCAGTTGTAGACAATTTTTCTTTAATTAATAAAGTATATATTCCAAAATATATATTTCCAATTGCAAAATGTTTATTTGTTGGCATAAACTTTTTATTAACTCTTATTCCTTGGCTAGGAATGATTGGTTTATCATACTTTGGACTAGGACAATATACTTGTCACTTTAATATATATTTTTTATTGTTACCATATGTTTTTCTATGTATGTTTTTATTCACAGTTGGTGTAGGACTTTTTTTATCTTGCGTATCTGTATTTTTAAGAGATGTATTTTATATATATGGAATAGTTATAATGATATGGAACTATGTTACTCCTGTATTCTATGATATAAGTATAATACCGGCTAAGATTCAAATGTTATTTAAAATAAATCCTCTTTATCAGTTCTTAAATTCTGCAAGACAAATAGTATTATATGGAAAATGTCCATCTGCTATAGGCTTAATATCAATAACAGGTTATGCTATTTTAGCACTTTTAATAGGTGGAATAGTATTTAAGAAAAATCAAGATAAATTTGTTTACTATATATAGGAGGTTACTATGATTAAGTTAGAAAATGTATCTATGAAGTTTAATTTAGGCATAGAAAAGAATTTTTCAATAAAACAAGCTTTTGTTAATTTCTTTAGTTTTAAACATAAGAAAAAGAAAAAAGAATATTTTTGGGCACTTCAAGATATTAGTTTTGAAATAAAAAAAGGTGAAGTTGTTGGATTAATAGGAAGCAATGGAGCGGGTAAATCAACACTTCTAAAAATAGTTAGTGGTGTTATGAAACCTACAGAAGGAAAAGTTACAGTAAATGGTGTTATATCTCCTATGATTGAACTTGGAGCAGGATTTGATTCAGAATTAACAGCTAGAGAAAATATATTTTTAAATGGTGCAATATTAGGTTATTCTAAACAATTTATAGAAAGTAAATTTGATGAAATTGTTGAATTTTCCGAACTTAAAGACTTTTTAGATGTACCAGTTAAAAACTTTTCATCAGGTATGACAGCAAAATTAGCATTTTCTATTGCAACAGTTGTTAATCCTGAGATATTAATTGTTGATGAAATATTGTCGGTAGGAGATATAAAATTTCAAGAAAAAAGTAAAAATAAAATGCTAGAAATGATAAAAGGTGGTACTACTGTTTTATACGTATCACACTCTTTAAACTCTATTAAAGAATTATGTGATAAAGTTGTTTGGATAGAACATGGAAAAATGATAAAAATGGGTGAAACAAAAAAAATATGTGAAGAATACTATAATACACAAATGAAATAGTGGAGGAATTATGAAAAGTAAATATATACATTATTGTTGGTTTGGTGGTAATCCATTACCTAAACTAGCTAAAAAATGCATTGAAAGTTGGAAAAAATATCTTCCTGATTATGAAATAATAGAATGGAATGAAAATAACGTTGATTTAAATGCTTGCCCATTTATTAAAGAAGCTTACGAAAATAAAAAGTGGGCATTTGTTGCAGATTATGCTAGAACAGTTGCTATATATAATATGGGTGGTATTTATTTTGATACTGATATGTTAGTTACAAAACCAATAGATTTTTTATTAGATAAAGAGACTTTTTTAGGTCTAGAAGATTCATTTATGGTTAATTCAGCAGTTTGGGGAGCATCAAAACCAAAAACATATTTCGCAAAAAAAATGTTAGATTTTTATAATAGTCAAGAACATTTTGATTTAAATAATATGTTTAAAATGAGTATACCTAGAATAATGACAAGAATTTTAAATACAATGGGATTTGATCATACATCAAATGAAATACAAGAACTAAGTCATGGTATAACTGTTTATCCTAGAGAGTATTTCTATCCACTATCATTTAATTTTAAAGATAATGTTTTTACAGAAAATACTTGCATGATACACTATTTTGATGCAAGTTGGTTTGGTAAAAAAGAAAAATTTAGAGTTAAATTAAATAGAACTTTTGGAGAAAAAAACATTAGCAAAGTAGCTAATTTGTATAAAAAGGTTAGACATTTAGGTGGTACAGTTTTAAAGAAAATTTTCCTTAAACCAGCTAAATATTTTAAATATACATATTTAAATAAGGGAAAATACCAAGAAGATATTTCAAATGCAAAGAAAGCATTAAGTAAAATTAAAAATGATTATATAGTTATGCATAATCCTAACTGGCTTGGAATTACTAGTGCAACAATTGAGCTATTTGATTCTAATAGAGTTCCATGCGGTGAATTTTATAGAAAAAAGGATATAAAAGATTTTGGCGATTTGATATTAAGTCAAAATATAACGCAGGTTGTATTTAGTGCTATGTGCTTAGGATGGAAAGAATTAGCATATTATTTAAAACAAAAAAATCCAGACGTAAAAATAAAGGTATTTTGGCATGGAAGTATTTCACAAGTTTCAGAACCTTATGGATGGCAAAGAAATCTAGAGCTAATTGAAATGTGTAAAGATGGTACAATCTCTGTTTTTGGCACATGTAAAGAATCACTTGTTAAATTTTATGAAAATTTAGGTATTAAAACTAAATTTATAATGAATAATGTTATATTACCTAAAAAAATTAAACATGAAAGTCCTAAAAATCCTGTTATTGGATTGTATGCTGCTAAAAAAGATGATTGGAGAAAGAATTTGTTTGCACAAATAGCAGCTGTTTCATTAATAAAAAATGCAACTATTGATATTATTCCAATGGATTATGAAGCTGCCACATTTGCAGAACAATTAGGTTTAAAAGTAACAGGAGTAGATAAAGCAATTCCAAGAGAAGAACTTTTAAAAAGAATGGCTAAAAATACAATGAATTTATATGTAACTTTTTCAGAATGTGCTCCAATGCTTCCTATTGAAAGTTTAGAAGTTGGTACTATTTGTTTAACGGGTAATAACCATCATTATTTTAAAGATACTTCCTTAGAAAAATATTTAGTAGTAGATAATGAAGAAAGTCCTATTTCAATTGCAGAAAAAATAAAACTTTGTATGAAAAATGAAAAAGAAATATTAAAAGATTATAAAGTTTGGAAAAAAGAAAATGATAAAAATAGTATAACAAGTGCTAAGGAATTTATAGAAATGTGAGGTATAAATATGATAGAAGAAATTAAAAAATATAATAATAAAAAAACTATTACATTTTTACCATTTTGTGATTATAAGTTTTATGATAGCATAAATTATACATTAGGAAATGTAATAAAAATAAATGATGAAGAAGAAAACGAAGAAATAGTAAATTTAATAAATAACTCTAAAATAGAAAAAATTTATTTAGTTGGTAATAGTGATTGGTATAGATATATACTTCCAAGATTAAAAAAGAAAATAGAGGTATGTTGGATATTTATTGATTCTTTTTCTAATTTATCCAATTCTGGGGTTAGGTATGCAATACAAACTATATTTGAATATTATGATAGAAGTTTAATAAAATCAATCGGATGTGTGTCAAAGGACTGTGAAAAGGTTTTTAAAAACGCAGGATATGAATGTGAATATATTGAACTTACTTTACCTAAAAAAAATATAAAGATAGGTAAAATAAAATCAAAATCAATAGGCATTTTAAGTGATGATTTTGATCCTAATAATAACTTTTACAATCAACTAGCATCTATTAAGTTTATAGATTATGATGTGTGCAAATTTTTAAGTGTTATGAAAGCTACTAAAGAATTTATTAGATTTTTTGATTTAAAGTGCGAAATAAAAGAAAATATTGATGAAGTTATGAGTGATAATTTTGTTAATTTATATGTTAATTTTACCAATACTAATAATGAACTTATCATAAAAAGTTTTAATAAAGGAATACCTTGTATAGTTGGAAATACAGACTTTTTTGATAATAATAAATATCTAAAAGAACACTTAGTTATAAAAAGCGATGATGATATAAATGAAATAGCATCTAAGATTAACTTTGTTAGAGAAAATTATAAAAAAATACTAGAAGAATATAAGAAGTTATAATTTTTGGAGGAAAAATGAATAAGTTAAACATTACTTTTTGTAGTTTTCCTGATTTTGCTGGTAATGCAAAATCATTATATGAATATATGGTTAAAAGATATAAGGATAATATGAATTATACATGGATTGTATATAATGAAGAAACAGTGCAGTTACTTAAAGAAAAAAATATAAATGCAATATTAATCGGGACAGATGAATTTAAAAAATATATTTCTAAAACTAACGTTTTTTTTACTACTCATGCTAATTTAACTGGAGATAAAGAAAAAGCTAAAAATTCAATATATATAGAATTGTGGCATGGAATAGGTCCTAAACCCATAGGATTTTTAATGAAAAATCTTAGTAAAGAAGATGAAGAATGGTATAATTCTTTAAGAGAAAATATAGATTATTTGATAGTACCATCAGGTATGTGGAAAGTAATATATTCTTCACTGTTTAATATTGATTCTAGAAGAATTTTATCGCTTGGATTACCACTTTTAAATGACATAAAATATTCAGAGGGTAAAAAAAATTTATCTTTAGTATTAAATAAGAATGTATATAAATATAAAAAAATAATTTATTATATGCCAACATTTAAAATTGGTTGCGGTAGAAGTAAAGATGGTTCACTAAATGAAAAAAATATATTTAATTTATTACCATATAAAGAAGAAGAATTAATTAAATACTTAAAAGAAAATAATTATTTATTATGCATAAAAAGACATCCAAGTGATGAATTTAATTATGTCAAAATAGAAAATGAAAATATCTTAAATATTGATAATGATATGCTTAACAAACATAATTTAGATGTTAACAACATTTTAAATGCTGCGGATATTTTAATAACTGATTATTCCTCTGTAGGAACTGAATTTTCTTTTTTAGATAAGCCTGTAATTTATATAGCAACAGATTTAGAAGAATACAAAAATAATAGAGGTATAATTTTTGATGATTATGATTTTTGGACAGAAAAAGAGTATTGCTTATCTTATAAAGAATTAATAAAGAAGATAGATAGCAATATTAATCATTGCAAAGTAGCAATTAATAAAAAACTTATTTTCGGTAATCTAAAAGATGGTGGATGTAAAGAAATATGTGATTATATATTTGATGGAAACTTGATAAGTAATAGAGTAAAAAGATTTGTTCCTTTAAGAAAAAAATATGAAAAGATAATAAAAGAAAAAGATGATCAAATTAGTTATCAAAATGAAAGAATAGAATACTTAAAGGAAAAAGAACAAGAACTTGCAAGTATTAAATTTTCTAGAAGTTATAAAATCATGAAAAAAGTAAGCAATATAGTAAGGAAAAGTAAAAATGAGAAAATATAATAATGAAGTACAAAAAAATTTCAAAAAAATAAAACAGTTTATTATAAAAAACAATATGTTTTTTATATGTTTTTCTTTATCATTTATTATTTTATTGTTGACTTATTTTATTTATTATCCTGGTGTATTTACATATGATGGAAACTATCAATGGCAACAGGTACAAAGTGGTATTATAAATAATGCACATCCTTTTTTTAGTACTTATTTCATGTATTTATTGTCAAAAATATGTAATAGTATAACTATGATAATTATTTTTCAAATCATATTATTTTCAAGTATTTGGGCTTATTTTTGTAATTCCTTAAAATTGAATTTAAAACATGAAAATATTATAAAAATGTTATTTACTATAATACTTTGTTTAGTTCCATTAATTGGAATTTATAATATAACCTTATGGAAAGATGTTATTTATACTGATTATTTATTTTTAATAGGTATATTTATATTTTCATGGGCAAATAATGATTATAAATTATCTAATTCTAAATATATTTCATTAGGAATAATATTACAACTAGCATTTAGTTATAGACATAATGGTATTATTGTTTCGTTATTAATATTATTTATTTTTTATTTTATTGAATTTATAAAATATAAAAAAAGACTTATAATAAAAAAAGATTTTTATAAAAGTTTTTTAACAATATTGAGCTTTATAGTTTTATATATAATAATACTTATACCTAAAAATATGTATTTAAAAAATTATGAAAAAGACAACAAAGAAATAAAAGAAGTTTCATGTTCAACTTTTGACAGTTATCTTGTGTGGATGATGGGGTCACATTTAAGAGAAAAAAATGTAAAAGATAAATCTGATTTAGAATTTTTAAATAATATAATTCCAATTAAAGAGTGGAAAAAAGTATATAATCCGTATTTAATAAATAATACAAATTTATCAAAAAGTCTTGATCAGTCATATGTAGTTAAAAATAAAACTAAATTTAGAAAAATATTTTTAAAATATCTTATGAAAAATCCTAACACAATTATAAAACATTATTTAAAATCTGATGCATTATTATTTAATCCAGTTTCTTCCATTAATGGTTATGTTTATACTTATAGTTTTGGGGAGTTAAAGTATCTACCTAAATATACTAAAATTAATACAAAAATTCCAGTTTTAAAAAATCTGTATGATAAATATATCAATTTATCATTACATAAACTTTTTATTATTTTCTATGAACCTGCTTTTATATTATATTTAAGTTTAATAATAACTATCACATTATCAAAGAAGGTTTATGGTAAAAAAATATGGTTATTTATAACTCCTATGTTAATGAATACTATTTCTTTAATACCTATAAATCTTGCTCAAGATTTGAGATATGTTTATATTAACTATTTAACTTTTTTTGGGTTATTATTAATGTTTATATTAAATTATTCTAAAATTTTAAAGAAAAAAAGAGTTTGAATCTTTTTTGATAGTAAAAAAGATTATAATATAATGACATTTGGAAAATAATATGTTATTGTTTTTTTGTTCAGACAGGTCATGAAAATAATAATACGTAGTAAAAAAGAAAGAAGGTAAAAAATGAATAAAAAAAATTTATTAACTAATATAATAAAAATAATATCCACATATGTTGTTCTTTTGTTTTTTTCTAATGCAAATTTTTTTGCAAAAAAAATTTTCTTTAATGAAAGGGGAAACTTTAATTTTATTAGTCTATCGTTATTAATAAGTATATTCGTTCTTTCATTATGCATAATATTTAAGAAATATTTATTTAAACGAAAAATTTATTTTTGGATTATGTTTGGAACTATTATTATCTATAATTTTTCTGAGACTTTTTTTAACGACTTTGTTGCTTATCCATTTTTAATTTTGTACATTTATTTTTTAATATTATCATTTTTTATTATGATGCAAGGAGTAAAAAGATTTGAAATAGCACTGCCTATATCTTTTTCTTTAATCATAATAATTGCATTTACTTTTGGATTGTTTGGAATTTTATCGCTATTTAAATATTTTTTAATATTATCATTAATTTTTATTATAGTTTTTTATATAAAACAATATAAAAAAGAGCCTAAAATTTTTAAAACCACACTAAATAACTTTTTCGATTCAGGATTTATCATTTTTAGTCTTTTATGGATTTTAGCAATCTTTTTTGGTGCAGGTTTATTTGTTCATTCTTGGGATGAGTATTCTCATTGGGCATATGATGCTAAAGCAGTTATATATTATTCTAAATTTGGAGCAAGTCAAGACATAATGTTAAAATCAAGAAATTATCCTCCTATTTTTACAGTGTGGCATTATATTGTTTCTATATTTACGGGATTTAATGAGCATAATTTATATGTTGGCTTAAATATGCTTATAATGGTTTATTTACTTCCTATTTTTTATTACATCAAAAATAATAATATTATTACTAAAATATTTATATTTATTTCATCTGTTTTTTCAATTTGTATTTTTGGTGGAGTTTATGGATATTTTTCGCTTTACGCAGATTCGGCCGTTTCAATTATTTTTGCTTCAACATTATTTGTTTATTATTTATTAAAAGATGAGCGATTTAATAAAGGATATGATAAATTATTAATTTTATTATATATTATTTTAACTCTTTCAAAGCCAAATGGTTTTGTTATTTCTGGAATTTCATTAATAATAATATTTTTGAGTGAAATGTTTAATGTAAGTATTAAGTCAGATGGGGCACCATTTAAAAAAATAGGTAATTTTATAAAAAAATATAAATCTGTTATTTTTTCAATCTTTATAACTCTAATAATTTGGAAATTTTATTTATTTTTTATGTCTAAGATAACAAACGATTACTATGACTTCATATTGCTTCCGGATTCATTGAAGGGTAATTTGAGTCTAAAATTGAATTATGATTATGTTTTAAACTTTTGCAAAAGAGTTTTTAATTCTTTTGATTCAAATTTTATTTTAGGACCTATTAATTTAACCTTATATCAATTTTTAATTATTAATTTTTCATTGATTTTTATTCTAATATATAAAATAGAGGTTAATATAAAAGAAACATTAAGAAAATTTTTACCATTATTATTAGGATATATATTATTTTTTGCGGTTACTGTTATATCTATTTTTTATGCATTGTCAGTATATGAAGCAAGTATATTAGCATCTTTCAGTAGATATTTAAATTGGTTTAATGTTACTTTGCCTCTAATAATTATTTTCTTATCTTCTAAAATTGATAATAGTAATTTAATTTTTAAAAATATTATTTTGACTTTTATTCTATTATATATTCCTCTTTCAAGTGTATTTAAATTTATAATGAATCCATTAAAAGGCGAAAGCTATAACATTAATTATCAAAGAAATGAAAAGGTAAAAATAGTGAATAAAAATACAGAATCTAATAGTTTTATATATGTAATAGATCAACAAGAAGAAGATGGTATAATGGCAATGTGGTATTCAAGATATTATTGCTTTCCAAGAAAAACTAATGCAACAGGAGCTGTTATAGGATGGAAAATTAAAACAAAAAAGAATGAAGATGATTTAAGTGATTGGGGATTTACTGCAAAAACTTGGGCAAAACATTTGAAAAAATATAAATTTGATTATGTTTTCTTATATTCTAAAGACGATGAGTTTTTCAATGAAACAAAATTTTTATATGATGATTTTGAAAGAGCAAAAGAAAGTTCATTGTTTAAAATAATAAATAATGGTGATTCAATTAAATTAATTCCAATAGAATAATATTTGAGCTTGATATTGAAGAACAAAGTTTTTTATTGTATAATTGTGGTAAGAGGTGAATATGAAAAATAAAAAAGTTCTTTTAATAATTCCTGCTTATAATGAAGAGGAAAATATTTTAAATACATATAATAAAATTAAAAAATATAATACAGATAATAAAACAAATTATGATATTATTGTTATCAATGATGGTTCTAGAGATAATACAGAAAATATTCTTGATGAAAACAATATACCTCACATAACTTTAATTCATAATTTAGGAATAGGTGGAGCCGTTCAAACTGGATATAAATATGCTTATGAAAATGAATATGATATAGCAGTACAGTTTGATGGAGATGGACAGCATGATATTAATTACGTAAAAAATATAATAGAACCAATTATAAAAGGAAAGGCAGATTTTGTAATAGGATCTAGATATATAGATAAAACAACTAGTAAGTTTAAATCAACGGTTGCTAGACAACTTGGAATTAAATTAATATCTAATTTTATTAAAATGGTAACTCATAAAAAAATATATGATACAACATCTGGTTTTAGGGCATGCAATAAAAAAATAATAAAAGAATTTTCTATTGAATATCCACTTGAATATCCAGAACCTATAACAACAGCAGAGTTATTAAAAGAAGGTTATAGTGTTTCAGAGGTTGCGGTTAGTATGAATGAGAGAACAGGTGGACAGTCTTCTATAAAAGCTTGGAAAAATGCTTATTACATGGTTAATGTTATATTATCAATTTTATTAGTAGGAATAAGGAGGTATAAGTAATGGATTTATCTTTAAAGATAGCTTTAATTGTATTTTCGGTAATTTTGGCTTTAGTAACTACTAATATATTAAAAAAAGGAAGAATACCAATTAAATATTCATTGTTATGGTATTTTTGTTCATTAATTATTTTATTAGTTGCTATTTTCCCATTTATAATAGAATATGTGTCAAAACTATTTGGATTTAAAACTTTATCAAATTTAATAATAGCTGTGATATTAGCTTTATTGTTATTTTTAACAATGTCACTAACTATTATAACTTCTGGACAAAAGAAAAAAATAACATTACTTATTCAAGAAGTATCTAATTTAAAAAGCAAAGAAAAAGAATAATCGCCTAGGTTATTCTTTTAAATTGTTGAAGTAATTTAAAATATATTGTATAATTATATCATAAATACAATAATTTAAGGTGGAAAATAATGAGTAATATAACTAATAAAATTAAAGAAAATTTCATGAAAGAAACAATAAATGATTTATGGGATTATTATTATAAACATTTAACAAATAAGGAATTAAAAACTTGGGATTGGGTTGTGTTAACAGCATCAAATGAAAATCAAGCTAAAATTTATACAAATGAGATTAATTATAGAATTAAACAAAATATGATACCAGATAATATTAATTATTTGGTTGTTCCAGATCCAGATGGTAAAAGAGTTGGATCTGGTGGTGCAACATTGGGTGTCTTACAAGAAATAAAAAAACGTGATGAAAGAAAGTTTGAAGATTTAAAAATATTAATAATACATTCTGGCGGTGATAGTAAAAGAGTTCCTCAGTATTCTGTTTGTGGTAAATTATTTTCACCAGTACAAAGAGAATTACCAAATGGTAGAGTATCAAGTTTATTTGATGAATTTATGATTACTTTTTTGAGTGTATCAGATAGAATGTCTCCTGGAATGGTACTTCTTTCTGGTGATGTTATGCTTTCATTTAATCCTTTACAAGTTGATTTATTTCATTTAGATAGTGCTGCTATATCTATAAAGGAAAGTGCTGTAATTGGACAGGAACACGGAGTATTTTTATCAGATAACAATGGTAGATTACTTGAATTTTTACATAAAAAAAGCATTAAAGAATTAAAAGAAAAAGGTGCAATTAATAATAGTAATAACGTAGATATTGATACTGGTGCAATATATTTGAATGATAAAATATGCGATGAATTATATTCATTAGTAAAAAAGGAATCTGATAAATATATAAATTCTACAGTAAGATTGAGTTTATATGGTGATTTTTTATATCCTTTAGCTAATAATGTAACTTTTGAAGAATACTTAAAGCAAGAGGCAGAAGGAATAATTAATGATGAATTGTTAAGTGCAAGAAAAATATTGTGGAAAAAACTATCTAAATATCAAATGAAAGTTATAAAAACAGCACCTTCAAAATTTATTCATTTTGGAACAACTAGTGAATTAAAAAACATGGTAACTAAAAATATTAAAAAATATAGTTATTTAGGATGGAATGAAAAGGTATTAACTAATAAAATTGATAATTTAAAATGTTCAACAAACTGTTCTTTTATCAATAGTAATACTATAATTGGAAAAAATTGTTATATTGAAAAAAGTTATATAGGTGATAATTGCGTAATAGGAAATGATGTAATTTTATCTAATGTTGTATTAAATAATGTGAAAATTCCTAATGATGTTTGTTTAAATACTCTTAAACAAAATGATGGGACATTTGTAACAAGAATTTATTCTATAGATGAAAATCCAAAACAAACTAAAGATAAACATATTAAATTTTTAGGAAAAGATTTTATTAATGTATTAAAAAAATATGATATTTTAGAAAAAAAAGTTTGGAATGATGAAGATTATAGTTTGTGGGAAGCTAAAATATATAAAAAATGTACAACAGAAAAACAAAGTATTGAAAGTGCTTTAAGATTATATGAAATATTTAATGAAGATGTACAACTTGGCGTTGCTAAAGAATATTTTGATAGCCAAAGAATCAGTTTAAGAGAAAGCTTTAATAATTGTGATGCAACATATATGAAGAAAAATGAGGAAAAAATTGAAATATTCATAAGAACTTTAAAATATTTTGATTTATTAGATAAGAAAAGTAATTTAGCTATTGCTAATGATTTGATTTTAAAGTCATCAAATCAAAAAGAACAAATAGATAGCATATTGGAACTTGTAAAAAATCAAAAAAGTCACATAAGATATCGTACATATCTAGGCTTATCTATGATAGGTGAAAAAACAAATTTGTTACATAATAATTATGAAGATTTATGTTATAAAGAGATAAAAGACATTATAAATGTATCTAAGTTTAACAATAATGATAGATATAATACAAAGGATAAAGTAAATGTTGAATTGCCAATTAGAATTAATTTTGCTGGTGGTTGGTCTGATACACCTCCTTATTGTATAGAAAATGGTGGTAGTGTTTTAAATGGTGCATTTAAATTAAATGGTGACAATCCAATTAAGGTAAGTGTAGAAAAAAGAAATGATAAAAAAATTATACTTAGAAGTAATGATTTGAATGTTGAAAAAGAATTTGTAAAAATAAATGAATTAAAAAATTGTTTTAATACTAATGATGAATTTTCACTTTTAAAGGCAGCTCTAATTGTATCTGGTATTATTAGAAATGATGATAATAGTATTAATGATATTATCGAAAGAATTGGAAATGGTTTTGAATTTACAACAGATGTAGAAAATATTCCTAAAGGTTCTGGACTTGGTACAAGTAGTATTTTAGCAGCAGCTTGTTTAAAAGCCTTATATGAGTTCTTAAACGTAGAAATAAGCTATGAACAATTGGCAAGTAAAGTATTAGAACAAGAACAACTTATGGGAACAGGCGGTGGATGGCAAGATCAAATAGGAGGTCTTGTGCCTGGAATCAAGATAATCAACACTGAAAAAGGTGTTCTTCAAAAATTTGATATACAAAATATTTCTTTATCAAAGGAAATGGAAAATTTATTTAATGAAAAATATGCTCTTATATATACTGGTCAAAGAAGGTTAGCTAAAAATCTTTTAAGAAGTATAATGAGTAGTTATATAAGAGGTGATGAAAAAGTAGTAAATACAATAATGAAAATAAAAGATGTCGCTATAGAAATGGCTAAGGTTATAGATAATTCTGATAAACAAAAATTTGCAGAATTATTAAATAAACATTGGGAACTTTCAAAAAAACTAGATAAAGGTTGTACAAATTCTTGTATAAATCAAATTCTTTGTTCATGCCAAGATTTAATCGAAGCAAAAATGATATGTGGAGCTGGCGGTGGTGGCTTTCTTCAAGTATTATTAAAAGATGATGTAACTAAAAATCAACTAAAAGAAAGAATAATGGAAGTATTTCAAGATAGTGGTGTTCAAGTATACGATGTTTGTTTAGTAAGGGAGGAAAAATGAGTCTTAAAATATCAATTATAACAGCAACATATAATTCAGAATCAACGATAGAGGATACTTTAAAGTCTGTTTTAAAGCAAACTTATAAAGATTTGGAACATATTATAGTTGATGGGAATTCTAAAGATAATACAATGAAAATTGTAAAAAAATATGAAAAAAAATATGGTGGAAGATTAAAATATATATCTGAAAAAGATAAAGGTATATATGATGCAATGAATAAGGGAATTAAGATGGCAACAGGAGATGTAATTGGTATTTTAAATTCTGATGATGTTTATGCATCTGATACAGTTTTAGAGACAATTGCAAATACTTTAAAAAAAGATAAATCAGATGGAGTATATGCAGATTTATTATATGTTAATGAAGACCTTTCAAAGCCTGTTAGAAAATGGGTTTCTGGAAAAGGTAAAATAAAAAATGGATGGCTTCCAGCGCATCCAACTTTATACTTAAAAAAAGAAATTTATGATAAATATGGTTTGTATAATTTAAATTATAGAATAACAGCTGATTATGATTTTATGATTAGGATAAATAAAGATGAACAAACCAATTTATCATATATAAAAGAAAACTTAGTTTTAATGAGGATTGGTGGTACTAGTTCTGATGGAATAAAGGGTTATTTAAAAAATGTAAAAGAAGCAAAAATGACATTAAAAAATAATGGATATAAATTTGTTGGATTAATAATTTTTAAAAGAATTATAAGAACATTAATCCAAATGATAGGTGCTAAATTTTGTACATCAGATAATATCTAGTAGTAGAAAATGAAAGGGAGTTTAATATGAGAACAAAAAATTCTATATATAATTCATTAGGAAATGTTTTAATATTGCTTGTTCAAACTGTTTTAGCTTTTATAGTGAGAATTACTTTTTTAAAAGCATTGGGAAAAGAACTTCTTGGTGTACATAGTTTATTTACTAATATAATTACAATGCTATCATTGGCTGATTTGGGTATATCTTCAGCTATAAGTTTCAGTCTGTATAAACCATTATCGGATAAAGATTATGAAAAAATTGGAATAATTATGACACTTTTAAAAAAAATATATATTGTTATAGGGACTATCGTACTCTTATTAGGAATATGTATATGTCCTTTTATAAAATATATAATAAGTGGCTATAGTGATAGTAATATTATAAAATATTTTTTATTATTTTTTATATCATATGTAATTGAATATTTTTTAGCTTATCCAGAAATATTAATTACTGCAGATCAAAAAAAATATAAGATTTCATGGATTTATATAGTAAGTAATATTTTTACTTGTTTAATTCAAATCTTAATTTTAAAAGTAACAAAAAGCTTTAGTTTGTATTTACTTATTGATTTATTATTTAGATTGATAAAATTTGTATATATAAATTTATACGTTAAATCAAAATATAAAAAAGTGAATTTTTCAAGTGAAGGTAAATTAAAAAAGACAGAAAAAAAAGGCATTGTTACTAATGTTAAGTCTTTATTTTATTTAAGGGTAGGAGACTATTTAATTAATGGAACTGATAATTTACTAATTTCAAAGATAATAAATATAGGAACAGTAGGTATATATACAAATTATTTATCTATTGTTTCAATTGTAAAAAATATATTATTAATGGCATTAAATGGTATAACTTCTAGTTATGGTAATTTAATAGTCAAGGAAGATAAAAAGGTCCAAATAAATGTATTTAATATTATTAATTTTATAACATTTGCTGCTAGTGGTTTATTATTTATTGGAATGTATTTTTTATTTAATATATTTATTCAAATAGTTTTTGGAGAAAGTTATTTATTAAGTGGTAAAATTGTTTTTATAATATGTATAAACTTTTATTTAGTATCTTTATTAATGCCAGTCGAAATGGTAAAAAATGCTGCTGGTTTATATAAAGAAGATAAATTTGTATCTTTAATTCAAGCTGCAATAAATATAGTATTATCCATAGTTTTAGGAATAAAATACGGACTTATTGGCATATTAGGGGCTAGTACAATAAGCTATTTATTGGTTACTGTATGGGAAAGACCATTTATTGTTTATAAAAAATTATTTAAAGAAAAAGTTGCTGATTATTACTTTGATTATCTTAAAAAAGCATTTTTACTACTATTTATTTTTATAGTATGTGGATTTTTTATAAGGTATATTCATTTAAATACTTTATTAGTTGAATTAATAGTAAAAGGAATAATTATAACGTTGATATATTTATTATTTATAGTTTTAATTTATAGAAATAGCGCTGAATTTAAATATGTTTTTTCTTTATTAAAGAAAAATGAGGTGAAAAATGAAAAAAATAATACAAATTAATACTGTTTGTAATGAATCAACTGGAAAAATAATGTCTCAAATTCAAAGAAAATGCAATGAAGAAGGATTTATAACATTATCAATATTTGGAAGAAGAAAAAAATATGATAATCTAAATTCGGTTAAAGTTGGAGGATTTATTTCATTTTGGTATCATGTGATAATTACTACTTTATTTGATCTACATGGGTTAGGCTCATATTTTAAAACAAAAAAAATGATAAAAATATTGAAAAATGAAAATCCAGATATTATTCATTTACATAATTTGCATGGATATTATTTAAATTATCCATTACTAATGAAGTATTTAAAAAATGAATATAAAGGGCAAGTATTTTGGAGTTTGCATGATTGTTGGACAATGACAGGACATTGTTGTCATTTTGTGAATGTTAAATGTAATAAATACGAGACCCAATGTTTTAAGTGCCCTAACAAAAAAAAATATCCTATAAGTTTATTTTATGATAACTCTAGAAATAATTATAAACTTAAAAAAGAATGTTTTACTAACGTGCCTAATTTGAAAATAATTGTTCCATCAAAATGGTTAGAGAAAATTGTTAAAAAATCATATTTAAATGAATATCCTATATATGTTATTCCACATGGTATTGATTTAAAAGTCTTTAAATATACACATGATGAAAATATAAAAAAAACATATAATATAGGAAATAAAAAGATATTATTAGGCGTTGCAAGTAATTGGACTGAATCTAAAGGCTTTTTTGAATTTATAGAATTAAGTAAAAAAATTTCTGATGATAAGTTAATCGTTTTAGTTGGGGTTAATACAAAACAATTGAGAATTTTAAAAAAATATAAAAATATTTTAGGGATAAAAAAAACAAATAGTAAAGAAGAATTAGTTAAATTATATAGTATGGCAGATGTTTTTATAAATCCAAGTAAGGAGGAAACTTTTTCTTTGGTAACAATTGAAGCTTTAGCTTGCAGAACACCAATTATTGTTGCTAAGAATACTCCAATGGAAGAATTTGTTAATGATAATAATGGATGTTTATTTGAAGAAAAAATAGGTTTAGAACATATTGATAAAGTTTTAAATTTAAAAAAATATGACTTTTCAAATGTTGAAAAATATAATGAAGAAAATATGAAAGAAAATATTATTAATTTATATAAATAATTTAGGAGGAAGTAATATGTTAAGTATAATAATACCAGTTTATAATGCTGAAAATTTCATTAAAAGATGTTTAGATAGTATTATAAAATGTAATAATAAGAAATTAGAAATTATTATAGTGGATGACTGCAGTGTTGATAATTCCTATGAAATTTGTAAATCTTATGAAAATAAATATGATTTTATTAAACTATATAAAAACAAAAAAAATAGTGGAGTATCTTTTTCTAGAAATTATGGAATAGAGCAAGCTAGAGGAGATTATATAACTTTTGTAGATTCTGATGATGAAATATCAGAAGATTACATAAAGAGTGTATTTGAAATTTTAAATAGCAAAAAAGATATAGATTATATTATATTTGGATATAAAAATGTATTTGTTAATAAAGAAATAGAGGTTAGTTATAAAAATGGTTTTATAGTTGATTATAATACATTTATTAATGATTATTTATATAATTTTTTTGATAATTCTTTAATTTATAGTGTTTGGAATAAAATTTATAAAAGAAACTTGATTCTTAATAATAATATTAAATTTAAGAAAAATTATAAATTTAATGAGGATATTATTTTTTGTATGGAATATTTAGAATTTGCAAAAACGATTGCTAATATAAATAAGCCTTTATATAATTATTATTGTGATATCTCGACATCATTATCTAAAACTTTTGATGTAAAAAGTTTTGATTCATTATATTATTTATATAAAATTTTTTTGAAAATTGATAATAATAAAAAATATAATAATATATTTATTTTAAAGTTATTTGAAAATATAAGCAAATTGTCTAAATCTAAAAATATAAAATTTAAGAAAAAACTTGAGTATTTTAAATATGTAAGAAATAATGATTTGTATATTGACTTAAATCACCAGTATAAGATTAAAGGATTAAATAGTATTATTGGTATATTATTTTATTTTAAATTATATTCAATTATTATATTATTATATAAAATACGTGGATAGGAGTATCATATGAAAGTATTATTTACAACTAATATTTTAGCTTTTTATAGAGTTGATTTTTTCAATGAATTAGGAAAAAAATGTGATTTAACCGTCATGTATGAAAAAGACAAAAATAATGAGAGAAATAAAAAATTTTATAATTTTAAAAATGAAAATTTTAAGTTGGTAAAAGCAAAATATTCCTTAAATTTCTTTAATAAATTGCTTAAAAATAATTATGATATAATTGTAATTGGTACATATGCAACTAAAATTTCTGCTTTGTTTATGCATATTTTAAAATTAAAGAAAATAAATTTTATAATAAATGCTGATGGAGGCTTTATAAACTATAAAGAAAATAAACTATCTAAAGGTTTAAAAACCCATTTCATTAAAATGGCAAAATATTATTTAAGTACAGGAAAAGAAACTAATAAATATCTTGAGTATTATGGTGCTAAAAAAGATAATATATTTATTTATCCTTTTACTTCATTATTTGAAAAAGAAATTTTGAATGAACCTATTTCAAAAGAAGAAAAAAACAAATTAAGAGAAAAATATGATATAAAGAAAGATTTCGTTTATTTGAGTGTAGGCCGTTTTATTCATTTAAAAGGGTATGATGTGTTTTTAAAATCTATAAAAAATGATAATCTTGATAAAATAGAGTTTATATTGATTAGTGGAGGAGAGGAAAAAGAAAATTATATTAATTATATGAGGGATAATAATATTAATAACGTTAAACTAATTGATTATTGTACAAAAGAAGAATTAAAAGAGTACTATAAGATGGCAGATGTTTTTTTCTTTCCTTCAAGAAAAGATGTTTGGGGCTTGGTGATTAATGAAGCTTTGGCTTATGGTCTTCCTATAATTTCAAGTAATAATGTTATTGCTTCTTTAGAATTAATAGATAAAAAGTATTTATATGATCCAGAAGATTATGAACAATTATATAAGTTAATGAAAAAAATGTTAGAAATAAAGGATGAAGATAGAAAAAAGATTGGCACAAAGAATTTGAAAACATCCAAAGAATATACAATAGAAAATATGGTTAAAAAACATATTGAAATTTTTAAGGAGATTTTAAAGAATGAAAAGAATAAAAGAATTTGATATTGCAAAGACAATTGCTACTTTTTCCATTATATGTGCACATCTTTCACCAATAACTTCAAAAGATATTTTTTCTATTAAATTATCATGGTTATATAACTTGTTTGGAATAATTGGTGTACCTTTATTTTTCTTTATATCAGGTTATCTATTTTTTAAAAACACTGATAATTTTAAAAAGTTTATGAGTAAAAAAGCAAAACAAATAATAATACCTTGGATTTTTATAGGAACCTTTTGTTATTTGATGGTATTTTACTTTAAACATAATATATCCTTTATAAATTATCTAAAATTTATTTGTGGCTATGGTTCATATTTGTATTTTTTGAGTGTTTTACTAATTTTATATTTAATTAATTTTAAATTTAAAAATAATAATATATTTTTGTATTCAACACTTATAATTGGAATTATAAGTGTGGTATTAAATATAATATTTGGAATAAATTCATTTTCATACATTAATTTTTGTAATTGGATACCTTATTTTACTTTAGGAATGATTGTTTCAAAAAATAATAAAATTAATGATTTGTTTAAATTTTGCAAAAAAAATATGCTTATATTTTTAATTATATTTCTAGTTGCATTTTTATATGGTTTTATCAAAAATATAGATATAAATTATTGGACTTTTATTGGTGTAATAATTATAGTTTCTTTTTGGGGAATGTTTTTTGGAATTATTTACGATAAGAAATTAAAAATAAATACATTTTTTGGAGAAAACTCATTAGCGTTTTATTTAATACATATGCCTATAGCTGGAATTTGTGTAAGAATTATGAATGGTTATTTTATAATTTTTAGATTTTTATTAACACTATTAATAACATATGTGGTAATATATTTATATAAATTTTTTACAAAAAAATTAAATTTAGAAAAATTAAATATTTTGATAGGAGTAAAATAATGAAAATATTATATGTGGGAGCTGTAGTTCCAGAAGAATATTCATTAGAAATAAAAGAAAATTCATTAGCTGGAAATAAATTACAAATGAATTTAATAAACGAACTAAGAAAAAATGTAGATGTTGATATATTATCTTTTATATGTGTTCCTCTTACTGAACAACAGCAAAGAAAGATAGACAATTATAATAAGAAAAATAAGTATGATAAATATTATTATAAGGGCTCAAACACATTTCTTAATATTAAAAAATTTAGAAAAGAGATAAAAGAAAAATCAAAAAATTATGATTTAGTAATGACATTTAATGTAAATTATCCGTGGTTAAGATTACCTAGAATCTCAAAATGTGAAAAAAAACTTTTAATATTATCTGATTTTAGTGATGCGAATAGCTTTTCAAACCCATTGTTAAAAATCTATGCGAAAATTTGTAAAAGAGATTTTTTAGATTATACCCATGTTGTAGGATTATCAAAATTACATAAAAACTACTTAAATAAAAATCAAAAATTTATGTATATGCCAGGTGGAGTAAAAATTTCTGATTTTAAAAAGACTAGTGCTACACCTATAAATGGAGAGATTAAAGTTATGTATTCTGGTTTTTTAGGAAAGGTAACTGGAATTGATATGCTGGTTAATGTCTTTAAAAAAGGAAATATTAAAAATGCAAAATTAATTATTACAGGCAGAGGTGAATTAGAAGCCTTTATAAAACAAAATTGTAGTGAAAGTATTAATTATCTTGGAAGTTTATCAGAAAAAGACTACTTAGAAACATTAAGTAATTCGAACATATTGATAAATCCAAGAAATATGAATTTGCCTGAAAATCAAAATAATTTTCCTTCAAAAGTTTTTGATTATTTAGCGGTTGGAAAGGTTTTAGTTAGTACTAAATTTTCTGGTTATGAAGATTTCTTAGATAATTTTTATTTTTGTGAATCAAATGAAGAAGATATGGAAAAAACTTTAAAAAAAGCAATAAATGAATATAGCAAAAATTATAAAGATTTCATGAAAAAAAATACAGCTAAAGTAAAAGAATACTCTTGGGATAAACAAATTAAAAAAATAATAGAATTTATCAATTCATAATTTAAAAATTGATTTTAAATGAAGTGTTTTATTTTTATTATTTAAGGAATCTCAGAATAAATTAATTCTACGATTTTTTTTGGTGTCAATTTAGTGTACATGTTATTATAGACATTGTTGCATGAACAAAATATAAATGTTATTATTTAAAGGGGAGGTACGCATGAAAAAAGATAGTAAAAAAATAGCTGTATTAATACCTTGTTATAATGAATCTAAAACAATAGAAAAGGTAGTAAAAGATTATAAAAAAGCGTTACCAGAAGCAGATATATATGTTTATGATAATAATTCAACAGATGGTACTGATAAGATGGCAGAAAAGGCAGGTGCTATTGTAAAATATGAGTACCGTCAAGGTAAAGGTAACGTAATTAGAAGTATGTTTAGAGATATAGATGCTGATTGTTATCTTATGATTGATGGTGATGATACATATCCAGCTGAAAATGCTAAAGAAATGTGTGATTTAATACTAGAAGAAAAGGCTGATATGGTAATAGGAGATAGATTATCTAGTACTTATTTTACTGAAAACAAAAGACCATTTCATAATCTAGGAAATAAAATGGTTAGATTCTTAATTAATAAATTATTTAAGAATAATGTTAAAGACATTATGACTGGTTATAGGGCATTTTCTTATGAATTTGTTAAAGGTTTTCCAGTATTATCAAAAGGCTTTGAAATAGAAACTGAAATGACTATTCATGCAGTTGATAAGAACTTTAAACTAGTAGAAATTCCAGTAACATATAGGGATAGACCAGAAGGGTCTGTATCTAAATTAAATACTTATTCAGATGGTTTTAAGGTGTTAAAAACAATAGCTACTTTATTTAAGGAATATAAGCCAGCAGCATTCTTTAATATACTTAGTATATTGTGCATGATAATATCACTTATATTAGGAGCTCCTGTTGTTTTAGAGTATTTTAAAACAGGATTAGTTCCAAGATTTCCTACATTAATAGTTTCTGGGGTTGCTCTTATGGTTGCACTTCTTTTATGTACTACTGGTATAATACTACAAGTAATTGTAAAAAAACATAAACAATTATACGAATTATATCTTAATTCTTTGAGGAAATAAGTAATGAAGAAAATATGGAGTTTATATAAAAAATATCAAGAAATCATAAATTATTTAGTAGTAGGTGGATTAACTACAGTTGTTGCAGTGGGTTCTAAATTAGCTCTACTTGCAACTGTTTTAGATCAAAAAAATGGTTTAGAACTTCAAATAGCAGAAATTATATCATGGGCATTAGCAGTATTATTTGCGTATATTACGAATAAAAAGTTTGTATTTAAATCAAATGCAACAGGTAGTAAAGTATTTAAAGAAGCATTTGATTTTGTAAAGGGAAGAGTTGCAACACAAATTATTCAAATGTTTATTATGTGGTTTTTTGTAACCTTTTTAAAATTAAATACTAACACTTGGGTAGTGATTTTTACGTTTATATGTCAGATAATGCAGATTGTGTTAAACTACGTCATAAGTAAATTCTTGGTATTTAAAAAGTCATAGAACAAGTTAAATTCTATGACTTTTTTATTGTCAAAATAGTGTACATATTATTAGTGGTATTGTCAAGTAAAAAAATAAATGTTATTATAAAAGTATAAATATAAATAATAGGAGAGTAAAAATGGGAGTATTTAAAAATGGTGTTGGTAGACCAAGTAATGAAACTATCAAAAAAAGAAATATTTTTAAAGGAATATGTGTGTTATTAATATTAATAATAGCTGGTATGACAGTTTACATATTAAATGATAAAGGAATAATTAATATTAATAATAAAGATGATAAAAAAACAGTAGATAATAAAAAGGATACAGCTACAGAAAGTGAAAAAGAAGAAAATTTGGATGTTAATAGTGATTTGGTAGTAAATTTATTTAATAAAATGAATAAATTTACTAATGATTTGGATTTGCTTGATGTTAAAGCAGAAGATAATCTTTATTCATATTTCTATCAAAGTGATAGTTTAAAAAAAGAACAAGTTGATGATAGAATTAAATTTGCATATGCATTTATAAGTCTTTATAAAGATGTTGAGGAACAAACAGGCAAAAGTTGGTACAATACTGAAAATTTTAGTAAAGATTTTGTTGGAAGTGTTTCAGATGTGAATAATGAATCCATTAAAATATTTGGAAGTGGATTTGACATTAATAAAGTCATTATAAATGGTATGGGTCCTGATGTTTTAGGTGTAATGACTATAATAAATGAAGATAAAATTACTATTAAAAATGGAGGAATAGGTGGTGGTCTAGGGGCTGATATTCTTACAAAAATTACATCTTGTAAAAAGAAATATGGAAAAATCATAATAGAAAACAAGGTTATGTTTGTATTTGCAGCGGGAAATGTTGAACAAAGTATTTTTAAAACTGCAAAAAAACATATTGATAATTGTGAAGGTGCTTCGTGTTTGGGGTTAGTAGACAAGGTTTCAGAAATTTCTAATCAAGATAATTCATTGGATAAAATAAAAATAGATGATTATCTAGATAAACTAGATACATATAGATGGACTTTTAAAGACAACGAAGATGGTAACTATACATTTGAATCAGTAGAAAAAGTAAAATAATACATATAAACTAAAAAGTTAGAGTTAAATAAATCGCTAACTTTTTTTGAAAATATGATTGCATATTATAACTTTGTGGGTTATAATAAAACTGTGAGGTGATATTCTTGCAGATAATAAAAACAACATCGTATAAACAAGACTTAAAAAAGAAAATTATAAATAAACACTTAAATGTTGAACTAGAAATAATAAATAAAATAGAAGATTTAATATTTAGTTCGAGTAATATGCAAGAACTAATTTTAAGTCCTTTTAAAACTGTATATTTC
This sequence comes from uncultured Bacilli bacterium, assembly GCA_934162425.1. Lineage (GTDB taxonomy): Bacteria > Bacillota_I > Bacilli_A > RF39 > UBA660 > Aphodocola. The sequence continues at coordinate 68,756 of CAKPIS010000005.1, read as the reverse complement.
ATAGAAAAAAAGAATGGTAACTTAAAAGAAATATATACTGCTAGAATAAATAAGAAAATAAGACTATATATGAAACCTGTAGGAACATATCCATATAATTTAATTGAATTGACTAAAATTGAATTTATAAAAATAGATGATAAACATTATAAGGAGGGATAATTATGTTTGGATTTGGAAGTATGTTAAAAGATTATTTAATAAGTAAAAAAATTACGCAAACTGATTTTGCCCAGAAACTTGGTATTACTCAAAAGCATATGAATAATATTTTAAATGAAAATGCTGATATATCTGAAGAATTAATGATTGCAATAAGTCTTATTACAGATATTGATATTAAATTAATTGCTTTTGTAGAAGCTAAGAAAAAACTTTATAATTATTTGAATAGTCATTATAAAAATGAAAAAGAAATAAATGAGTTTTTAGATTCTTTTTATTTAAAAGAAATGGAAAAATTAAATTGGATAACATTAAATGACAAAACTTCTTACTTACAAAAAGCTTATGATTTACTTAAATATTTAAATGTTAGAGATTTTGATATATATTATAAATATGCAAAGGAAAAAATATTTTTTAAAAAATATAGTGATTCTAATTTGAAGAAAATATATCTTTGGATAACAAGGTGTGATAGTTTGATATATAAACAAAAAGTTAACGATTATTCTAAGGAAAATTTAAATTGTTTGTTAAAAGAATTAAAAAAAGAAAGAACAAAAACTTTTAATAAGGAAAAGCTTGTTAAATTATTTAATAAGTATGGTATATATTTAGTCATAGAAAGGGCTTTGGATGGAACTAAGTTAAGAGGTTGTACAAGAGTAATAGATAATAATCCAGCTATATATATGACATATTATTTAAAAGAAAAATCATCTTTTTACTTTGCTTTATATCATGAGTTGGGACATGTTAAAAGTGATTATAACAAAGCAAAAAGTAAAGTAATAATAGATGGAGATGATAATTTAGAGAAAAAGGCCGATAATTTTGCTTTAGAACACATGATAAATAGTAATTTGTATAAAAGTATTTTACAAAATTATAATGATAGAAAAAAAATATGTGAAGATAATAATGTACCATTATGTTTTTTATATTCCAGATTAGCTTATGATAAGAAAATTTTATATAATGATATTGATTATTTAGAAAATAGAGAAAAAATAGAGTATTAAATTTGTTATATAATATTCTTACAGATAATATAAATAGTGATAGTACAAATTGTTTATCTAGAAAAGAACTTAATTCTATGGAATTTAATATAGAAACTCTTAATTAATTTTAGGAGTTTTTTTGTATTTTAGACAAAACTTCTTTTTTTTCGACAGAGGGTTTTTTATTTTTCTTTGCTAATAATTATAGTGAAGGAGGAAAAATATGGGAAAAGACATAGAATCAAAATTCAAAATAATACCAAATGGTAATGATGATAATATTTGCTCAGATGATTCATTAAAAGATGCATTTAACATATTACATAAATTAACTGGTATGGAAAAAGAAAAATTAAGAGAAAATGCAAAAATAAGATATGGTAAAAAAGATGAATTACCTAATATCTTTAAAAAATTTAATGTAACAGAAAAAGAATTTAGAAGTATCAAAAGAAGGAAGGATAGATATTAAATGAAAAAGGTTAAGGGTATATTACTACTAATCGTATTTTTATTTATTCCATTTTTAAAATTAGAAGCTTTAAGTGATGATTCTTATGTAACATGGCAATTAGATAGAGGTATATTTGCACATCAATATAAAAAAGGAAATGATAGAATAACAAATTTAGCTATGATGGAGGTTAATGGAAGAATATCATATTGTGTAGAACCAGGTATTTCGGCTCAAAAAGATGCTATGTATAGTTCTACATATGATATTAATGATACTCATATAGATAGTACAAATATTAAAAGAATTAGCTTAATAGGATACTATGGATATGGTTATTCTAATCATACATCAAAAGAATATTATATGGCTGCACAAGAACTTATTTGGAGATTGCTTGGCGTTGAAAACGTATGGTGGACAGATAGCAAGGAAGGCGGAAATACGTTTAATATAGAATATTATAAAAATGAAATATTAAAACTAGTAGATAACTATGAAGTAGCACCATCATTTGATATAAAAGATAATTATATTGTTGGTGAAGAAATTATGCTAGAAGATAAAAATAATGTGCTTAATGAATATGATATAGAATTATCAAATAACATAGTAAAAGATGATAATAAAATAAAAATAAAATTAGATGAAAATAATAATTTTAAATTAAAAAGAAAATCAAATGGTAAAAGACCTGTGTTTTACTATAAAGATGGAAAACAGACGATAGCTAGCTTTGAATATGCTTATGATTTTTCAAAAGACTATAATATAAAAGCTAGTTATGGAAAGATAATTGTTGATAAATATGATTTTGATACTAAGGATAAAATATCAGTTAAAGAAGGTTTGAACTTAGAAGGTGCTACCTATGAACTATTTGATATTAATGATAATTTAGTTTGTAGTGCAAAAACAGATTCTAATGGAATAATAATATTTGATAATTTAGAGTATGGAACTTATTATATAAAAGAAAAAGTACCATCTATAGGTTATACATTAGATGATAATAAGTACACCGTTATATTAGATAGTGATAATTTATCAGTAACCGTTAAATCATATGAAAAAATAATAGAAAATACTGTTAATATAACTAAAGTATTAAATGATACTAAAAGTGGCGTTATGTCACCAGAAGATGATATTATGTTTGGTATATATGATGAAAATGAAACTTTAGTTTCTACTTATACTACTAATAGTGATGGGAAAATAACTTTTGAGTTACCTTATGGTAGATATATATTAAAACAATTAACTTCTCCTGTTGGCGTCTTAAAAGTAGATGATAGAATAATAGAAATAAAAATAAATGATAATACTATTGATATGGTTTTAGTAAACGAATTAGAAAAACTACCAAATACTGGTAAGAAAAATTATATATATTTTTTCTTAATACAGTTATTTTTACTTGTCATATATAGATATGCTAGAAAAATTAATAAATATATTTAAAATAATAAACATATTGATAGTATTTATCTTTTCGCTAATGTTTATAAGTGATTATTATGCTAAAGATGAAGTTTTAGATTCAAAATATTTATATAATAGTGACAGGTACAATAAAGTAAATATCAGCTATAATAAACTTAATTATAATAATAACAGTAATAATATTGTTATTTCTATACCTAAAATAAAACTAAATAAAAAAGTAGTTAAAGCTAATAAAAACTTTAGTAATTTATCTAATAATTTAGTATATTATAATTCATTTAATTCTTATAATAAAAACTTAATATTTGGTCATTCAGGACTTGGATTTGGTACGTATTTTAATAGAATAGATGAGCTTAATAATAATGATTTATTGTACATAACAAAAGATAATGTTAAGTATACATATTTATTTAAAAGTAAATATATAATAGATGAGACAGATACATTTATACTTAATGATGAAAAAAATAGTAAAAAATTATTACTTATTACATGTCATAAAGTACATAAAAATAAAAGGGTAGTTGTAGAATTTACCTTAAAGTGTACAAAAAACGTTGAAAATTAAGAAAAAAATCATATTTTTGTCATGAAAAGCTTGAATTATTTATATAAAAATGGTACGCTTATATTGTAAGCAAGATAGCTTATGAATTATATATAACGGAGGTTTTTAATTATGTCAAAACAACAATTAGTAGAAATGATGGCTTCAAAAGCTGGTTTAACTAAAGCAGATGCAGCTCGTGCATTAGATGCTTTCATGGAAAGTGTTACTGAAACATTAAAGAAAGGTGATAAAGTATCATTAGTTGGATTTGGTACATTCGCAACTTCAAAAAGAGAAGCTAGAACAGGACGTAACCCAAGAACTGGTGAAACTGTAAACATCGCTGCAAGAACAGCTGCTACATTTAAAGCTGGCGCTAAATTAAAAGATGCATTAAACTAGTAAAGAGCCATGTATAATGGCTTTTTATTTTGTATAAATTACTAGATTTTATTATATTAATTTGATACAATTATAAGGGTGATTAACTTGTTAGAAAAAGCAATGGAACTTTTAAAAATATTTGAAGATAATAATTATGAAGCTTATCTTGTAGGAGGATTTGTAAGGGATTATATACTAAAAAGACAAAGTTCAGATGTTGATATATGTACTAATGCAACTCCAATGCAAATAAAAGAAATATTTAAAGAAGTTAAGCTACCATTTGAAAGCTATGGATCTGTTCATTTAAATTATAAAAAAGTAGACTTTGAAATAACTACTTATCGTATGGATTTAGAATATAAAAATAAAAGAAATCCATCTAAGATAATGTATACAGATAAATTAGAAATAGATTTAAAAAGAAGGGATTTTACTATGAATACACTTTGTATGGATTCATCAGGTAAAATAATAGACCTATTTAATAATAGGCAAGATATAGATAATAAAATTATAAAAACGGTAGGGGATGCTAATAAAAAATTAGCTGAAGACTCACTTAGAATACTTAGAGCTATTAGGTTTGCTACAGAACTTAATTTTACTATTGATGATGAGTTATCTTATGCTATTGTTCAAAATGAATATTTATTATCTGAATTATCCTTTTTTAGAAAGAAACAAGAGTTAAATAGAATACTTCTTTCTAGTAATGTTTTATATGGTATATCACTTCTTAAAAAGTATAATTTAGATAAATATTTAGATATACAAATAAGTGATAATTTTGTTAAGACAAGTGATCCAATAGGTATGTGGGTGCAATTAAAACCTAGTGAGAAGTATCAGTTTACTAGTAATGAAAAAAGATATATTAAATCTATTGATGATATAATTAATAGTGGTAATATAGATGATATAACATTATATAAAAATGGTAATTATATTTCTTTAATAGCTGCTCAAATAATGGGTATAGATGAAAGGTTAATACATGATATGTATGATAAGTTGCCTATTAAAAAGATCTCTGATATAGCCCTTAAACCACGTGATATTATAGATTTATTAAATATAAAAGATAATTATAAAATAAAAGATATATTAAATGACTTAGAAGGTGAGATACTAATTGGTGATTTAAATAATAATAAAGAAGATATAAAAAAATATTTAACAAGTAAGTGTTAATAAAAAGAAGGTGATAAAATTGCTTAAAGATAAATTTATGCAGCAGATTAATAATGAAAATCATTATACTGTGCCTAATTATGTATTATTATTTGCGAAAGAAGCTTCATTAGATGCTAACTCTCTTATTTTATTAATATATTTCTTAAATCAAAAGAATAAAGATATATTTAATTATAAGAAGATATTAAATGACTTATCATTTACTGAAAAAGAGTTGTTAGAATCAATTTCAGTACTTAAAGATAAGAAAATTTTATCAATATCTATGGAAAAGAATGAATCAGGTATACTAGAAGAAAGAGTAGATATTAGTTCTTTTTATGATATAGTATTTTCTAAGTTTTTAGAAGAAGAAAAAGAGAGAGTTAATGATTCTAATTTGTATTCTGAGTTTGAAAAAGAATTTGGCAGAACATTATCTCCTATGGAGTATGAAATTATAAATAGCTGGCTTGAATCTAAAATATCTAATGATCTTATTTTAGCAGCACTTAAAGAGGCTGTATTTAATGGTGTAAGTAATTTAAGATACATTGATAAAATATTATTTGAATGGAATAAAAAAGGCATTAAAAAGCCTGATGATATAAATAAAGTAAAAAAGGATGAAGAAGAAGATAAAAATGAATCTTTTTATGAATATGATTGGTTAAATGAATAAAAAAAGTAATTTGAGTTAAATGTTCAAATTACTTTTTTGTTTAGTAGTTTTCAGAAGTAGAAGTTGTATTAGGTTTCGTAGTTTCTGTTTGTCTAGCTTTTACCGTAACAGTTCTGCTTACTGTTTTAGTTGTATTAGAATAAGTTATTTTATACTCTAGTTTATATGTTCCAGGAGTAGATGTATCAACGTGACCTGATACTAATGATATCTTGCTTTCATCCGTTACGTCAATAGAATTATATAAAACTATAATAGGTAGATTATCGGTGAAAGAATCGCCTTGATTAATTGTTTCATTAGTTATTTTAACATCAAAGTCAGTTTTAACTGAGATCTTACATTCAACTCCAGCACTTTGATTTGTCTTATAATTAGCATAAGCTGTATAAATTATATATATTGGATTTGAATAATTAGTTGTATGTGTATACGATGTTGATGTTGTTGTTCCAACAAATGTTTTAGTACCATTTGTACCATCTTTAACATATATATCATATCCTAATGTACCATAACTATCATCGATATTTAAATTAAGCATATCCTCAGCAGAAAGTCCTGTCCAACTTAAATTTACTGTATTGCCACTAACTTTACTTGTTACATTAGATACTGATGGTAACTTAGCATCAGGTTCAGTGTTTGAAGTTTCCTCAGGAGCTGTTCCTTTTCTAAAATATGATGTAACTTTCATACTGTCTGGTGTTCCAGCTGAAGCTCTTTTAAGTGGAATAGAATTTCTAATAACATCAACAGCTTCTATACTAGAAGGTGCTGTGAATGTAGCACCAGTTTTATCAAATAATCCATCAGCCAAGAATCTATAAAATTTATCACGAATTGTCCAAGTCGATGTAGTGCTATAGTGTTCTTTAGATAATTTTCCATATCCATACCAGAATGTAAGTGTTTGAGATGGAGTATAACCACAAACCCACAAATCATTAACATGTTTACTAGAGATTCCATTTGCTTTTAATACTGAATAAGGTAAATTACTAGTACCAGTTTTAGCAGCAACAGAAACACCATTTATATTGCCAGCATTTCTAGCAAGCCCTGATGTAGCAGACCAATTTAATGAATATGTTATTATATAAGCAGTAGAATCATACATAACTCTTGTTTTAGAAACGTTTGACTCAACAACTTCATCAGTTTCTTTATAAATAAATTTTCTTATAGTATGAGGTTTAATATAATAACCACCATTAGAGAATGCTTGATATGCACCAGCCATTGTCATAGGACTGTTCCTTGATTCTCCCTTTTTTGTTGAGCCAGTAAACGACCCAATAGAATGAGCTTCATGTATTTTACCATTTTCTACTTCAGGTGTAATACCAAGATTTGTTACGAATTTGAGAATTTTATCATTACCAGCTTCTTTACTTACTTGTTGGAAAGTTTTAAGTGCTGTTATGTTTCTTGAAAGACCTAGCGCTTTATACATAGGAAGTATGCCTTTGTATCCACCATCCGAGTTAGATATTTTGGTACCATTACTATAAGAGTGAGGTTCATCTACTATGTAATTTTCAGTTCCCCAACCCAAATATTCAACTGCAGGAGCATAATCAAATATTGGTTTTGCTGTAGAACCGATATGTCTATTAGATTGAGTTGCATAGTTGTAAGAGCGTTCTGTATTTTTATTTCTACCAGCACCAACAGCTAATACTTCACCAGTTGCTGAATCTGTCATTACAATACCAGCTTGAACTAAATCATTTTCCCAGTTCCAGTTTTTTCCATTCATAACGTCATTTAAAAAATCTTGCTTTGATTTATTCATAGATGTATAAATTTTAAGTGGAGTAGTATAAGGATTTAAATCATATTCATTTTCAAGTTCTTCAACTACTGTATCAATATATCCTTGATATTCGTAATAAGTGCCTGATGTTTGCGCTGTTCTAATATATGAAGTAATAGGACTTGCAAGTGCAGCTTGTCTTTCTTCTTCTGTAATATAACCGTGTCTTTTCATTAGGTAAAGAACGGTTTTTCTTCTTTTTTCAGCATTTTCAGGATAATTATATGGATTATAACTATTAGGTGATTGGAATAATCCAGCTATAAATGCAGCTTCTGATAAGTTAAGTTCACTAACTGATTTATTAAAGTAGTTAAGTGATGCTTGTTCAACACCATAAGCTCTATTACCCAAATAAGCATCATTTATATAAAACTCAAGTATTTCTTTTTTTGTATATTTTCTTTCTACTTTAAATATAGACATATATATATCAGTAAACTTTCTTATTATACCTTTAATACCTTTAGTTTCTATTTTTCCATTAGCACCAGCTGTATAGTTATTTTTAACAATTTGCATGGTAAGAGTTGATGCACCACCACCATTTTTACCAAGAACTTTATAACCTGCAGCCTTAATAAATCTAGCTAAATCAAAACCATTATGTTGAAAGAACTTAGAATCTTCTGTTGCAATAATTGCATCTATTAATACCTCTGGTAAATCATCATAGGATATTTCAGTTCTATTTTCATTTCCCATTTTTGCAATTAAATTTCCATCTTTATCGTATAATTCTGACATTTGTGTGAATTTTAAGTTATTTGGATCAAACTTAGGTGCATTAATAATTATATAAGCCAGGAAAATACAAGATATAATTATTACAAAAATAACTAAAAATAATAAAATATTAAGAATTATTCTTTTGGTTTTACTTTTCTTTTTTATCTTTTTATTTTTTTGCAACTTACTTGCTTTAGCTTTTATATTATTTTTTAACTCTCTACCTTTATTTGGTCTTTTCTTCATCATGATTATTACCTCCAAAATATGTATTATTTATAACTTCTATATAATCTAGTCTTGGATTATATTTCATTTTAACTAATTTTCCTTTTTCTTTAAAAAAACTAAGTGGAATAGACTTTCTATCATAATTTTCTAAAAAGTATTTTAAATCCATAGTATCTAATAGGTAAGTTTCATTATTATGAATGAATCTAACTATTAAAAATGATATAGCACCATGTCTTTGTACGTCTATTAGGTGCTTTATTTGATGTTCATGAATATTAGATAGTGCAAATGATGTTTTACAATTTGTTTCTTTAGCTTCAAAATCAATATATTTTCCTTTATATATTCCATTATAATCAGTAGTTGATGGTGTTAAAAAATATGCTTCATTAATTAAGCTTTTTTGATAATCAACTTTAACTAATTTTATTGGCGTAGGTTTTTTATAAATATATGCTATATCATTTACTCTATAATATTCATTAGATAAATTAATATCACTTTCAAGAGCCATACCTCTATTTGCAAAATTTATTTTAGAATTACCAAGTCTTTTTTTATCTAAATATGAATAATTAAATTTCATTATATTCACCATGTTAATTATATCAAATTGAGGTAATAAAATCTACTATAACTAGATAAATTTATAGTAATTTTTGAAAAGTATTGTCGAAACAAAATAATTACTACTGTTTATGTGATATGTTATAAAAAAGGAGGAAGACATGACAGATAAAGCTTGTTTTTTTATACTATTTGATGATTTATTTGAGAAAATTAATGAAATAGAAGAAAATATAATTATTTCTTCATATAATTAATTAGGTGATTTATTTTGGAAAAATTAAAAGTTATATATAATTTAATTCCATATATAATAGAGATAAGTATAATACTTAATATACTTGGTAATACTATTAAAATGACTTTTAAAATTGATAGCAAATACATTATATGGATACTTATTTTTGTTAGTATGATAATTTACTTTACATTTTTTGGCATAAGCTTTGAAAGCTTTTTAACTTCTATTATAACTTTTTCTTTTTCAGTGTCTTCGTATGACTTATTTAAGCAAACTAAAAGAATATATAGAAAGGAATAGTTTGCTTTTTTGTGTGTTAATAAAATTTTCAATGTGTAAATTGACAAATTATAAAAAAATTGCGATAATGTTAATTACAGAGGTGGTAAATTATGTTTAACGGAAGAATAGTATTAACACCGCAAGATATTTTTGAAAAAGACTTTAAGATTGATACAAGGGGTTATAGACTTCAAGAAGTAGATAAGTACTTAGATCAAATAATAAAAGATTATGTAGAATTTATTAACATTATTAAAGAACTTAAAGAGGAAAATAAAGAACTTGCAAGAGAAAATATGGATATAAAACATCAACTTAGAAATTTAAAAGCAAATATAGATATTGTAAAGAAAAGTGAGAAAGAAATTACTAACGTAGATATATTAAGACGTTTATCACAACTGGAAAAATACGTATATGATAAAGATGAGTAATTATTTTTACACAAACGCTGCTAATTTAATTTAGTAGAGGAAAGTCCACGCTCACACGTACCTGTAACGGACGTAGTGTTCATGCAAAGGGAAAAAATAACCTTTGGTAGGTATTTTACCTAACGGCGCCGAGGTAACCTATAGTTCTTTAGAATATGGTTATATTAGGCATAAAGTGCCAAAGAGACGAGCTAGGTGGGAAACTATCTAGGTGGAACGTTGGTAAACCCCATGAGTGAGAAACCCAAATTTGGTAGGGGAATCTTTATGAAGGAATAAAAACGGATTAAAGGATGCTAAACTTTTAGCATAGATAAATGTTTGTGACCAGACTATCTGGTACAGAACGTGGCTTATTAAAATAATTATTTATATATAAAAAAAGGAGTGAACACTTTGAAGGAAATTGGAGAAGAATTAAGGTTAGCTAGAGAAGAGCACGGAGTTAGTATAGAAGAGGCTGCACAAGATCTAAACTTAAGAGTATCTCAAATAGAAAACATAGAAAGTGGAAATCTAAAAGTATTTAAAGATGTTTTTTATTTAAAATGTTTTATAAGAGATTATGCTAAGTATTTGGGATTAGATGATGAAAAAATAATAGATGAATTTAATGAGTTCTTCTTTGAAGAAACTTCTAAAATACCAATTAAGGAAATAGAAAAAGCATCTATTCAAAAACAAAAAAAAGAAAGACAAGAAAATAAGATAGCATCTCCTTATACAATAGATGATAAACCTAAGTCAAAAACTATTCCAATAATTATAGGAATAATTATTGCACTTTTATTATTTTTAATTGGATATATAGTAGTAACTGAATATATAAGTCCAAAAGATGATACGAACGTAGAATTAACATTATTAGAAAATTAGGGGTGAATGATTTATGAATTTAGCTAATAAATTAACAATGATAAGAATATTTTTAACAGTGGTATTTATAACCTTGTTATTATTTCCATTTTATTTAGTAAACGTAGAGTTTCCTAAAATATTAATAGGAACTATATCAGTTGATATAAAATATTTAATTGCAGCTTTTATATTTGCAGTAGCATCGGTTACCGATTTTTTAGATGGTTATATAGCTAGAAAATATAACATGGTAACTAACTTTGGTAAATTAGTTGATGCTATAGCAGATAAAATGTTAGTTGATTCAGCACTTATTATTTTATCAGCACAAGGATTTATAGCACCAATAATAACTGTTATTATAATATTAAGAGATATAGTAGTTGATGCAATAAAAATGCTTGCAGCAAGTAAAGGAAAAGTTGTTGCGGCTATAAAAACTGGTAAGGTAAAAACTTCATTTTTAATGTTTGGGGTAATATTTACCATGTGTTATAATTTACCTTTTGAATTATTTAATTTAGATATATCTAATTTTCTACTTGTTTTAGCAACTATATTTTCTATAATATCTGGTGCAGAGTACTATTTAATGAATAAAGATATTATATTTGAAAGAGAAGAAATTAGTAATTCTGTAGAAAATAAGTAACAGAAAAAGCCTTTTTGTATAGGCTTTTTTAAGTATTTGTATAAAAATTTGCACAGTTCAAACATTTGTTCGAAGAAACACTTGATTTTTGTTTTAAAGTAATTTATAATGGAATTGTATTTAATTTAAGGGAGGATACAAATGATAAAAAAAGCAAGCAATGATAAAACATTAGATGAAGTACTTAAAGATATAGAAAAACAATTTGGTAAGGGTTCTGTTATGAAACTTGGTGAGGAGGCTCATAATGAAATAGAAGTTTGTTCAAGTGGTTCATTAACACTTGATAAAGCTCTTGGAGTTGGTGGATATCCAAAGGGAAGAATAATAGAAATATATGGACCAGAGTCTTCTGGTAAAACAACTTTTGCTCTTCATGCTATAGCAGAAGCTCAAAAGGCAGGAGGGAGGGCAGCATTTATAGATGCAGAACATGCACTAGATCCTGTTTATGCACAAAAACTTGGTGTAAATATAAATGAGTTATTATTATCACAACCAGATACTGGAGAGCAAGCGTTAGAAATTTGTGAAGCATTAGTTAGAAGTGAAGCTATTAGCATAGTAGTAATTGACTCTGTAGCAGCACTAGTACCACAAGCTGAAATAGAAGGAGAAATGGGAGATAGTCACGTTGGACTTCAAGCAAGATTAATGAGTCAGGCATTAAGAAAATTATCTGGTACTATTAGTAAAACAAATACAATTGCAATATTTATAAATCAGTTAAGAGAAAAAGTAGGAGTATTATTTGGTAATCCTGAAACAACACCAGGTGGTAGAGCTCTTAAATTCTACTCAACTATAAGATTAGATGTAAGACGTGGTGAACAAATAAAAAATGGTGATAATGTAATAGGAAATAAAACAAATGTTAAAGTTGTAAAAAATAAGGTTGCACCACCATTTAAAACTGCATCAGTTGAAATAATGTATGGTGAGGGAGTTTCTAAAACTGCTGAAATAATTGATTTAGCATCAGAACTTGGTATTATAGATAAAAGTGGTGCTTGGTATTCTTATAATGGAGATAAGATTGGTCAGGGCAAAGAAAATGCTAAGGAATTCTTAAAAGCTAATCCATCTATTAAAGATGAGTTAGAAAGTAAGGTAAGGGAAAGTCTTGGAATTGGAATTTCAAAAAAAGAAAAGTCTAAAAAAGAAGATAAATAGTGCAAATATTTTGCACTATTTTTTGTTAAAATTTCACGAAATGAAAATTCAAAATCTCACGGAATAAAACTTAAAAAAGTTAGTTTTTTTCTTGATATGAAGACTTTTAACAAGAAATTTGGTACAATATAAATAGGTGATAAAATTGAACGATATAGAACAAAAAATGGAAGAGTTAATAAATATAATTAATAAAGCTAGTAATGAGTATTATGTTGATGATAATCCTAGTATTACTGACCAGGAATATGATGATTATTATAGACAACTATTAACACTAGAAGAAAAGTATCCCAAATTAAAAAAAGAAGCTTCACCTACATTAAGAGTAGGTGGAAAGGTTTTAGAAAAATTTGAAAAAGTAAAACATGAAACTCCTATGCTTTCTTTTGATGATATATTTAATGAAGATGAAATAGTATCATTTGATGAAAGAATTAGAAAAACTTGTCCTAATGCAATATACACACTAGAACCTAAAATGGACGGTTTATCTGGGTCACTTTTATATGAAAAGGGAATACTTAAAAGAGCAGCTACTCGTGGGGATGGACTTATTGGAGAAAATATTACTGATAATGTAAAAACAATAAAATCTGTTCCTTTAAAATTAAATAAAGAAATTGATATAGAAGTTCGTGGTGAAATATACATGAGTAAGAAATCATTTGAGGATTGTAATAAAGAAAAAGAAAAAAGAGGTGAAAATTTATTTGCAAATCCTCGTAATGCTGCTGCAGGGTCAGTTAGACAATTAGATAGTAAGGTAGCTGCTAAAAGAAATCTTGATTTTATGGCATACTTTTTACCAAATCCTAGCAAATATGGTATTAAGACTCAAAGCGAAGCATTAGATTTCTTAAAAGAACTAGGCTTTAAAACTAATTATAAGTTAAATGGAATTGCAAAAAACGTTAATGATATAATAAGTTATATTGACGATTTATCTATTAAAAGAGATAGTCTTCCTTTTGAAATAGATGGTGTTGTATTAAAAGTTAATAATTTAGATGATGAAGAAAAGTTAGGATTTACCCAAAGAGTACCTAGATGGGGAATTGCATATAAATTTCCAGCAAAAGAAGTATTAACTAAATTAAAAGAAATAAAGTTTACTGTAGGAAGAACAGGTAAAATAACTCCTAATGCAATATTTTCACCAGTTCATGTTGCAGGTTCTATTGTATCTAAGGCAACACTTCATAATGAAGATTACTGCTTAGATAAAGATGTTAGAGTAGGAGATATAATATCTATTAGAAAAGCAGGTGACGTAATACCAGAAGTTGTAGAAGTAAAAAAAGAAAGAAGAATTGGCAGTGAAATACCATTTAAAATGATAGAAAACTGTCCTATGTGTGGCATGATTTTAGAAAAGAAAGATGCTAATTACTTTTGTACTAATAAATTATGTCCTGCAAGAAAAATAGAAGCATTAATACATTTTGTATCTAGAGATACTATGAATATAGAAGGACTTGGAGAAAGAATTATAGAAGACTTTTATAACATGAAATTTATTAATTCTATATCAGATATATATAAGTTATATGAACATAAAGAAGATTTAATAGAATTAGAAGGTTTTGGTGAGAAAAGTGTTAATAACCTATTAAGTAGTATTGAGCATTCTAAGGAAAATTCATTAGAAAAAGTACTTTTTGCATTAGGAATAAGACATATTGGTAAAAAAACAGCTAAGGTATTAGCTAAAAAATATAAAAATATTGATAATTTAATTAATGCTAGTTTAGATGAATTGACCAATATAAATGATATTGGAGAGATAATTGCTAAGAGTATTAGAAAGTATTTAGATAATAAAGATAATATTAAACTTATAAATGAATTAAAAGAAGTAGGGCTAAACTTTAGTTATAATGAAGGTGAAACAAATGATAAACTAGATGGTATGACATTTGTTCTAACTGGTACTTTAGAAAAGTATAAAAGAGAAGAACTAACTAAGTTGTTAGAAGATAAGGGTGCTAAAGTAACTAGTAGTGTAACTAAAAAAACAACAGGTGTTATAGTAGGAGATAAACCAGGCTCTAAATACGATAAAGCATTAAAACTTGGTATTACAATATATAAAGAAGAAGATATAGAAAAGCTTATAAAATAATAATATAAAAATAATATATAATTAACATAAAAGTTATAATTATAATACTAAACTTGACAAAAATAAAAATTGTGATAATATATTTGACATAATTTTTATTAATGTTTGCTTGTACAGAAACATTTATTTAGCAAGCAATATTACAAATAATAAAGTCTTGTTTGCAAACAGGACTTTTTGTTTAAAAGGGAGGATTTTTTATGATATATGATAAAAATGAAATTTTGACTATGTATCAAAGACTTGTTAAGGCTTCTAATGATAGACATAAATTGATAGCTATAAATTACTTTGAAAATAAAATTTCATATGAAAAATTAATTAAAAATATAGATGATGTTGCTTATGGTTTAGTAAATAAACTTAATATAAAAAAAGGTGATAGAGTTGCATTCTGTTGTGTAAATTCTCCAGAATTTATTTATTTATTTTATGCACTAAATAAGATAGGTGCTATTCCTTGTATGATATATCCAACAGCACCTATTAGTGAAATTAAATATTCATTAGAATTACTAGATCCAAAATTTATAGTTGTTACTGAAAATAGGATGATTTGTGATAAAATTAATCAAGCAAATCAAGATTTAAATATAGATGTATTACCATTATCACCATCTAGATCTTTACCTAAAAACGTAAAAACAATTTACAATGTACATGAGGCTTTAGAAAGAAAAGTAAAGGGTAGGTATACCAAAGATAATTATTTAGATATAGAAAATTTATTTAATAATGGTAATGTTGTTAATGATTTAAAATCTGCTGATTTAGAACTTGGAACACCAGCTATAATGCATCCAACTGGAGGAACTACTGGTGGTATGCCAAAATTTACAATGATAGGAAATGAAAATGCTGAAGGCCTACTTCGAAATTTTGAACTTGAAAATATAGTCTTTAGTCCTGGTCAAAAGAATCTAGATGTTTTAGTTCCTTTTGTTGCTTATGGTAGTGCCAATTTACATAAAGGATTGGTTGAAGGAACAGAGATAATTATAGTGCCACTTTTTGATCAAAAGAAATTACCTTCTTATTTTAAAAATAATGATATAAACATCTTTTCTGGAGTTCCAGGTTACTATATTCCGTTATTAGAAAGCAGAAAGTTAAAGAATAAAGATTTAAGTTGTGCAACCATGTATGCAGCTGGTGGTGATAGTATGACATTAGAAGAAAATGAAAGGATAAATAGTTTGCTAAGGCAACATAATAGTCACACCAAATTATTATTTGGTCTTGGTATGACAGAAAATTATACAACTTTAGCAACAAATACTTATAATTCTTATTTAAATGGAAGTGTTGGTGTTCCTATTGGTAATAATATAATAAAAATAGTAAAGCCTGGAACGGAAGAAGAATTAAAAGATGGTGAACAGGGTGAAATAATAATAAATGGACCATCAGTTGCTCTTGGTTATTATAAAAATGAAACACAAACTGAAGAAACTTTTAAAAAACATTCCGATGGAAAAATTTGGCTTCATACTGGTGATTGTGGAGTAAAAGAGTTGGGTGTAACAGATAAAAACGGAAGATCATTTATATTTTTTAAAGGTAGATATAAGGATATGATACCAAGAAGTGGATATAAAATTTTCACTTGCGATATAGAAAATGAAATATCTATTAATCCTGCGATTGAAAAATGTAGCGTGGTATCTGTTCAGGATAAAATTGATAATCATGCTCCAAAAGCTCATGTACTATTAAAAGAAGAATATAAAGGACATGAAGATGAGATATTTAAACAAATAATTGCTTCTTATGATGAAAGTAACATGAATTCTTTTCAAGCTTATCATTGTCCTGTTGCAATTAAATTTAGAGATGATTTTCCATTAACAAAAGTTAGAAAAATAAATAAGCAAGCTCTTCAAATCGAAGATATAGTATCTTCTTATGATGCTGTTTCAGATTGTAATATATGTTTATTGGAGTCTGGTGAGTATCAATTAAATATTACATTAAATAATGGGTATGATCAAAATATAAAATATGATTTGGAGAAATATTTAATAAAGGTTATGAATGTTGAGGGAATTAAGCCACAACAATTTACTTATGTTTTTAATGAGGATAATAAAAAATGTAAAACTTTTGTAAATAAAAACATGGTTAAATAGACTTTTATGATAAAAGTCTATTTTTATGTTATAATCTATAGTAGTAGGAGGTATGTATGAATAGTACAATGTTTTTAACAGTATGTAGCTTTTTCTATAGTGTATTACTTTTGTTTTTGATATTTTTTAAAAAGAAAAAAAAGATAAATGATTCTGAAAGAAAAATATATAATATACTTGTTATTTCTAATTTTTTAGGTATATTAATTGAACTTTTATGTGTTATTACGTGTAGAAATTATAAACGTATACCAATAATAAATGGTGTTGTGTTAAGACTTTACTTAATTTATTTATTGACCTGGATAATAACGTTTACAAGATATATATTTTCAATATCAATGAATAAAAATTCAAAAAAATATTGTAAATTACAAAAAATATTCAATATATTTATTTTAATTTTGTATGTTGTTATTTCAATACTTATATTTATTTTACCAATAAAATATCATGTTGAAAACAATATGGTTATGTATATTTATGGAAGTTCTACTAATATGCTATATATGTTTGTTGAAGCTTTCGTTATATTATGTTTAATATTAATGTTTTCTAATCCTAAAAATATTAAAGGTACCAAATATGCACCATTATTTATATTTATTGCAGGCGGAGCTGCAATAATGGTAATACAATCAATTAATCCTAGTTGGCTTCTAATGACTTCAATGGAAACTTTTATTACATTTTTAATGTATTTTACAATAGAAAGCGAAGATTCTATTAAGAGTAATGATAATGAAAAAATCACTAACAACAAAAACTAAGGCAAGATTTATTTCTTGTCTTTTATAATATAAAAAAGTATAATTTAGGAGTAGAGAAGGTGTTTTTTTGAAAAAAAATAAAAAAGATAATAAAAGATGACTTCTTGTTTCTTGATAAAGAAGAAATAATTAAAAGTAAAAAATTTGGTACTGGTATAGAAAATCCATTATTTAAAGATGGAATAGGAGATTATATGGCGATAGCTACAAATGATAAAGCAATTAGATATAGTGATAAACACTCAAAGTTTAAATCGGCTCATGCTGGTATTACAGAAGATGAAGTTTACGTGCCACTTGTAATGGTAAGCAAGAAATAAAAAATATTAATTTAAAAAATATAAAGAGGAATATGATAAAAAAATAGGTTAAATAAAATGAACATAGTAGATAAAATAAAAAAGTATGTAAAAAAAGAATGCATTATACATAAAAATGAGTCTAAATATGGTTATGATTTTTGGAATGAACACATAAAATACGTATATGAAAAATCAGTCTTTCTTGCTGAAAAATATAATGCTGATGTAGAAATAGTATCACTTGGGTCACTTATGCATGATATAGCATTAATAAAAAAAGTAGGAGAAAGACCAAATCATCATATAAATGGTGCAAAAATAACTGAAAATATATTAAAAGAATATGGTTATCCACAGGAAAAGATAGAAAAAGTTAAAAGTTGCGTACTTCATCATAGAACAAGTTTTGATGCTGTAACAGATGAAGAAGTATGCGTAGCAGATGCTGATATATTATCCCATTTTGATAATATACCAATGATATTTGATTATGCATATAAAAACTATGATGTTAATTTAAGTAACATAAGAAGTTTTATAAAACGTTATTTTGAAAAAGATTATAATGATTTAAGTGATAAAACTAAGACTATATTTAAAAAAGAATATGAAAATATAATGGGTGTATTATTTAAGTAAAAAACATAAGTGTATCAATATCTACATTTATGTTCTTTTTATATAAATATGAATTAGTAATAATTTTTTTTAATTAAAGTAGAAATAAAACATAATTTATAGTATAATACTTATTGTATAGGAGTTGATTAATTTGATACCAAAGATAAAAAAATACATTGTAAAAAATAAAAAAATGGTAACTAGAATACTAATATTTGTTATTATACTTATAATTTTACTTATGTTATATAAAATGATTTTTTATTCGAGTTCAGAAAAAGCAAACTATGGAGTTAGAATAAAAGATATAAAAGATTATCCTTTTGATAATAAGAAAATGTCTGAGTTAGAAGAAAAAACTAAAGCCATAGAAGGATTTGATAATGTTAAAATAACATTAAAGGGAAGATTAATAAAATACTTTATTACTGCAGCAGATGGAGTAAGTAAAGAAGATATTAAAAATAAAGTTAATGAAGCACTTGGCTTTATTGATGATAAAACAAAAGGTTATTATGATATTACGGTTTATGTTAGTCAGACTATAGATGGAGAAAAGAAATACCCAATAATAGGCTATAAACATAAATCAAAAGATGTAATGACTTTTGATGAGCTTTAGAAGGTGAAAAAATGAGAAAGAAGAAAAATAATAAAAAGACTGGGATTTTATTAATAGTACTTTTAGTTATTATACTTATTGCATTAGTTAATTTTAGTTCAAGAAATAATAAAGATACTAAGCTTGATTTGGCTGAGAAAAAATGGATTGAAAATAATAAAGAAGATGTAATTAACGTATCAATTGCAAATAACATACCTGTTTTTAGTGATGATGGAGAAGGTGTTTTCTTTGATTTTGTTGATAAACTAAAAGAAAAGACTAATTTATCATTTAACTTAATTTCATATGATGTATCTGGTGATACTGAAGAAAATGATTTATATTTTGAAGTTTTAAAGGGTAAAAATGCTAGTAAAGTATCAAAAGATGATATGAAGTTTTATACAGATTACTATGTATTAATTGGAAGAGAAAGTGAAAAAATTTCATCTCCAGAAAATATTAAAAATAAAAAGATAGGTACGTTAACAGATGATTTATCAACTGTTAGTTACTACATTTCATCAGAAAATGGTGTAACTTATACTCCATATGAAAACGTAGAAAAACTAGAAGCTGCATTAAAAGATTCTAAAGAAGATTATATTGCTCTTCCAAAAACAAAGTACTTATCATTTATATTATCAAACTCTTATCATATTGTTTATAATATTACAGAAATGAAAGAAACTTATGTTTTAAAAACATTAAATGATAATAAAGAATTAACTAGTATTACAAAAAAGAGTTTTACTGATTACAAGAAAAATAATTTAGAAAAAGATTATAATAATGCACTTATAAATTTAATTGTTAAATATAGTAATATATCAGAAAAATCAAAAGCTGACTTTTTAAGTAAAAAGTATGCGTTTGGTTATTTGGAAAATGAACCTTATACTGGTTTTATAAATAATAAATTAATAGGACTTGATAGTACGTTTATAAATTCATTTAGTAAAGTTTCTAATGCTAGTTTTGTTTATAAAAAATATCATAGTGTTAAAGACTTAACTAGGGCATTAAATAATGGTGATGTAGATATTGCACCAAATTATTATAATTATTCAGGATTAAGTGGAAGTTATACAAGAAGTATATCACCTTATGATGAAGAATACGTTGTATTAATACATAAAAATAAGACTGATACTGTTATAAATTCTGTTAAGTCATTAAACGGTAAGAAAGTTATGACTATAAATAGTACTTTAGTTAAGTATTTGAAAAAAGAAGCAGAAGCAGATATTATCTCTTATGATAAGATTAGTACATTAATTAGTAAGATAAATAAAGATAGTATAGTAGTTTTAGATAAAAATATTTATGAGATGTATAAAGATAATAAATTATCAGATTACAGGGTTATTTATAATGATAAACAAAATTTAAATTATGGTTATGTAATTAGAAAAGATGATGAAAATGCAACATTTGAAAAATTATTTACTAAATATATAGAATATATAAATTATAAACAAGTATATAATGTTGCTTGGAAAGAATATAGTGTAAATTCAAAAGAAATTAATTATGTATACTTATATATTTCTGGAACTTTAATTATATTAATTATTATATGGTCTTTATTTAAAAATAAGATAAAAATTAAAAAGAAGAGTAAAAGAGAAGAAACGATAAGATATGTTGATCCTCTAACATCTTTAAAAAATCGTAATTATTTGAATAAAAACTTTAAATTATGGGAAAATAATGCTATTTATCCACAGTCTATTATTGTTGTTAATCTTAATAATTTAAGACATGTTAATGATGTATATGGACATGAAGAGGGAGATAAATTAATTAAATTAGCTGCTAATATCTTAATTAGAAATCAATTAGATCAAAGTGATATTATTAGAACTGATGGTAATGAATACTTAATTTATATGGTTGGTTATGAAAAGAATAAAGTAGTAGCATATATGAGAAAACTATATAAAGAATTAGGTGAGTTACCATATGGTTATGGAGCTACATTAGGATATAGTATGATTGAAGATGATATTAAGTCAATTGATGATGCTATAAATGAAGCTGTGCTTGAAATTAGGGCTAACAAAGAAATGAATAATAAAAAGTAATAGGTGAATTATCATGAAGGAATCAAAAGAAAAAATAAAGGGGTCTATAGAAAAGAATTATAATTTGATGAGTACACCTTTAATGTCAATATTGCCAGGTCAAATATCATTCTTTGTAGTACTTTCTATAATACCTTTAGCAAGTATATTTATGATGATAATATCTAAATTGTCCTTAAATTATGATGCTATAGCAAATGCTATTAATCATTATATACCACCAACTATAGCATCAGTTATATTATCTATATTAGAACAGCAAAGGGTAGGAGCACTTGATTTATTCTTTATAATAACAGCCTTTTACCTAGCTTCTAAAGCAACACATTCTATTATTGTTGCATCAACTCAAATATATAATGGAAAACAAAAGGATTTTATAACAACTAGAATAAAAGCAATACTACTTTTAATAGTACTAGTTACGTTAATAGTTGTATTAGTTGGAGCTCTTGCTATAGGAAGTAAACTTGCAAATTATTTAAGTGATACATATCAAGCTATTCATCCAATAGTATATTTAACCTATACGATTCTTAAATGGCCTTTTGTATTCTTTATGGTATTTTTTGCAATAAAGGTAATTTATACAACTGCACCTAATGTAAATATACCAAGTAGAAGTGTTAATAGAGGGGCTCTTTTAACAACAATAGTATGGGTAGTATCAACTTATGCATTTTCATTTTATGCAACTAATTTTGCAAATTATGATAAATTTTATGGTAATCTATCAAATTTAATAATACTAATGATTTGGATATACTGGCTATGTTATATATTTGTATATGGTATGACTATAAATCATTACATATTAGATAAGAATAATGAAAAGAAAGAAAAGGTCTTAAAATAAGATCTTTTTTGTGTTATAATACGTATATATTATAAATAAAGTATTTGGAGGTTTTTATGAATAAATTAAAACTAAATATAAAAAATAAAATAACTAAAATAAAACTAAGAATTAGAGAAATTAGTATATATAGATATATAAAAACAAACATATTATTTGTTACGTATGTACTAATAAATCTTATTAATTCATGGTTACTTAGAGTAATTACGATGGGGAATTTTTTTGATATAAAGGTAATATTTTCTGATTTATTATTTATATTATTTGTAGGTTCTTTTGCATATCTTTTAAAGCCTAAAAAACAAATTAGGATATTACTTCCACTTACCATAATTATGACAGCAGTATGCGTAGTTAATGCAATATATTATGAAAATTATGTATCGTTTGCATCTTTTTCTCTTCTTACTACAGCATCATTTTTAGGAGATATGGGAGGAGCTGTTGTAACTTCTTTAATACAACCAAAAGATGTACTTGTAATATTTCCTATATTTGTAATTATAATTGTTTACTTTATATTAAAAAAGAAAAAGTACTTTGAAAAAGTAGAAAAGATAGAAAGAGGTAAGAAAAGATTTTCTAATACTATTATATTTAGTGCTGTAATGCTATTTATAACGCTTGCAACTATGAAAGGTTCAGACTATAGTAGATTAGAAAAACAGTGGAATAGAGAGTATTTAGTTCAAAGATTTGGTATATATGTTTATCAGTTTAATGATGCAATAAAAAGTACAGAATCTAAGTTTACTAGTTTATTTGGATATGATAAAGCATCTAAAAAAGTTAGAGAATTTTATGAAGAAAAAGAAAAAAGTAGTGTTAAGAAAACAAATGAATATACTAATGCTTTAGAAGGGAAAAACGTTATTGTTATACATGCTGAAAGTATAATGACTCATGATATGACTTTATCATTTAATAATAAAGAGTTAACACCCAATTTAAATATGTTAGCTAGTGAAGGATTATTTTTCTCAAATTATTATCCACAAGTTAGTGTAGGTACATCAAGTGATACAGAGTTTACTTTTTCTACATCACTACTTCCAGCATCAACAGGTACTGTATTTGTAAATTACTGGGATAGAAAATATGAAGCTATACAAAACCTACTTGGTAATAAAGGATATTATGCAGCTAGTATGCATGCTAATAATGCTTCTTTTTGGAATAGAAACGTTATGCATCAAACTCTTGGATATAAAAAGTTTTATGCTAAAGACTCATTTGATAATTCTAATAAAGAAGATATAATAGGTCTTGGTCTGTCTGATAAAGCATTCTTTAAACAATCTATAGATAAAATTAAAAATATAAGTGAAAAAAATAATAATTATTATGTGACAATGATAATGTTAACTAATCATACACCATGGGATGGTGGAGAAGCTTATGGCGATTATGAAGTTAATTATAAAACTACTAAAACAGATGAAAATGGAAATACTGTCGAAGTTACTTTACCATATATGGAAGGAACTGAGTTGGGAAATTATTTTAGGGCAGTTCATTATGCTGATGAAGCTATAGGTCAATTTATAAATGACTTAGATGCAGCAGGTCTTCTTGAAAATACTGCAATTGTAATATACGGAGATCATGATGCTAAAATATCAAAGAAACAATATAGATATTTTTACAATTATGATTTTGAAACAGGAGAAACATATTCTAAAGATGATGAAAGATATGTAGATATTGATTATTATAAATATGAGCTTAATAGAAAAGTACCATTTATAATATGGACAAAGGATAGCAAAGGAACTAAAATGAACAAGGAAATAACTACTGTTATGGGAATGTATGATGCTATGCCAACTCTTGCAAATATGCTTAATTTTGATTATAAATATGCTTTAGGTCATGATATATTTAATGTAGATGATAACATTGTAGTATTTCCAAATGGTAACTGGGTTACAGATAAAGTTTACTATAATGCACAAAAAGAAGAAACCTTATCATTAAAAGATAACGTAGTAGTAACAGATGAAGAAATAGAAAAAAATAAAGAATATGCAAATGAACTACTTGAAATATCAAATTCAATAATAGTTTATGATTTAGAAAACGAGGAAAAAGATGAAAAAAAGAAATAAAAAGGGTAAAATTTTTAAGGTATTATTTGTTATTCTTTTAATTTTTTTAGTAGCATTCTTAATATATTATAGTTTCTTTAAAAATAATGATAAAGAAGAAGTTAAAGTAGTTAAAAAAATAGATAGTTATGGGTATAACCTAAATGATAATGAAACAGAGCTTTATAATAAATACTTTGAAGAACTTGATAAAATATTATCAAATGCTAATGTTAATTATGAAGAATATGCTAAGACTATATCAAAATTATTTATAATTGATTTTTATACATTAAATAATAAGTTATCTAAAAATGATATAGGTGGAACTGAGTTTATAAAAGAAAGCATGAGAGATAATTTTATAG
Organism: uncultured Bacilli bacterium; assembly: GCA_934162425.1. Lineage (GTDB taxonomy): Bacteria > Bacillota_I > Bacilli_A > RF39 > UBA660 > Aphodocola. The sequence continues at coordinate 43,948 of CAKPIS010000005.1, read as the reverse complement.
AACAAGCCAGAAGTACTTTTTATAAATACTTGCAGGTAAAAGATAAGAATAGAAATCAACATCTTCCAGAAGTAAGTAAAATTAATAATGTAGAAGTAGAAAACGAGGTATTTACAATTATTGATACAAATGTAAGTACAACAACTATAAAAAGTAAAACTAGAACTGCTAAACAAAAAGGAGTAGAAGTTCCAGCTTATAAAGTAACTATTTCTTGGGATTATAAAGAGGATTTGGGTTATCAAACTGATGCTGTTTTAACCATAATAAAAGAAGATAAAAAATTATATATAGTCCAAATGGAAGATGAAAATAATAAAGAGCAAAACGTAAATTAATATTTTGCTCTTTTAAATATAAGTTTATGTTGACTTATATTTAATTGTAATGTTATTATTATCAAGATGATAAAGTAGAAAGGAAATAAAAATGATAAGAAATAAGTTAAAAAATATAAAAAGTAAAATAAGTAGGGGAAAAAAGAAAGTATATATAACAATATCAGTTATGTTAGTATTTTTATTTACTTTTATTGTCTATAATATAAATAGTTATGATTTTAGTAAATTACATGCAAGTGTAAGTGAAATAACTAATAACACTTTTAAAGATGAGGATTTTTATACATGCGTAATAGATGCATATAATAAAGATAATAATGCTTCTAAGACTATCCAAGATAACTTAACAGATACTGAACTATCTAATATTACTAATTTAAATTGTTCTAGAACTGTTTATGATGTATCGGGAATAGAAAAATTATCAGGTTTAGTCTCTTTAAAGCTAGGAAATCATTCTGAAATAGAAAAAATAGATTTAAGTAACAATTTATTATTGGAAAGCTTAGATTTAGATGATTGCTCAGGTTTAACAGATATAAATTTAAGTAAAAATGAAAAATTAAAGACATTAAGTTTAGAGTATATTCATGATATGAGTAGTTTAGATTTAAGTAATAATACGTTGTTAACTAATTTAGGTTTAACATATAATAGTAAATTATCTAAATTAATATTAAATGAAAATGTGAAATTAGAGAGCATAAACTTAGAAGGTACAGCTTTGTTTGATTCAGTCGGTTTACAAGTAGGTCAAGTATATAAACTAAAGAATAATATAATTGGTCCTAAATTAACTTACGATTGTAGTAGTACGAGTTTAATAAAATTAGAAGATAATACTGTAACAGCTTTGAATGAAGGAAGAGAGGATATTAGAGTATTTTTAAATGATAAAGATATAGGAAATCAACAACGTATATATATTGGTAAAAAAGTTGAACTTTCAACCTATAATCCTGGACACATTACTATTAATAATAGTGAAAAATATGTATATGTAAAGGATGGAACGGAAGAATGCATAAAATCTGATTATTGTCTAAATCTTGATCAACATAGTAGTTCTGATATTCATTCTTCTATTGGACATCCTGAAGTTAATGTTGCAGGTGATACATTAAAAATAATGTCATATGATGATGTAATAGATGAATATAAACTTGTTTATGTAGATACAGGTACTAGTGATAATAACGCTATAATTAAGTCTAGCGTGGACGAACCGGATAAACTTAGTATAAAAGGAATTAACTGTGATTATGAATTTTCAGATGATAAAAAAGAATTAATTGTAAAATATAATGGGGATGAAATAGATAGAAGACCTGTTGTAATGATGTTTATGCCTAGTATATATAAAAATAATAAAGCGTATGATGTTGAAATATTTTTATTTAGTAAGGAAGCTCCAAAAGTTAAAAAGATATATAGTATTGATGAAATAGATAAGAATATGATAAATGTATTAAATAATAATGTAGAAGTAAATGATACTGATAATAAGATAAAAATTACTGATGATTCTAATAGCGAGTTATTTAATCTATATTATACAAATGTTTTCTCGGATAATTATGATCTTTCAAAGAATTATATATATTTAGGAACATCAGATTTTAATAATGATATTTTAATGAATGGATCAAGTGATTATTTAGAATTAGAGGTACTTGATGATTCTGTTGTTTCATATGATGAAGGAGAAAAAGTTTTAGAATGGAAACTAATAAAGATTGCTTCAGATAAATATAATATGAATAGTGATACAATTGATTTAAATAATGAAGATATTGATTTAAGTTCAATAACTTTAACTAATGCAAATATTGAAATTAAAGATGATAAATTGTTAATTATGTATAATGGTAATATTATTAGAACTATAAATATTGTAGGTAAAAAAACTACTACGACTACAACAGCAAAAACTAGTACTAAAAAGGAAGATAAAGTTGTAACAAGTAGTGGTAAAAATAACATTAATGAAACTACAACGACCAGTAAAAAAGTAGATGATAAGACTACATCTACAACAAATACCACTTTAAATATAAAAGAGAATACAACTGTAACTACTACTAAAAAGGTATCAATACGTAAAAATTATGATGAAACTACAAATATAGATGAAAATAGTAGTAGTACTAAAAAAGAAAATAAAAACAGTATAATTAAAATGGTTTCTGATAATAAGTTTATAATTTTAATATTTGTTTTAATATTAATAATAGGGACAACTATATATTTATACGTAAATAAGAAAGATAATAAGAAACTTTAAGGGTTTCTTTTTTTTAAATATTATGTTAATATAAACTTATAAAGTAGAATCTAGGAAGGTGATAAAATGGAAAAAGAATATTTATCTAGAAAATATCAGTTTTTATCATCTGAAGATATAGATATGCTTCTTTTAATAGCAAAATTAAATCTTAATTATGAAGAGATTTGTTTATTAAAAAATAAAAATGATATAGATAAATTTTTGAAAAAGTATTCTGATAAACTAAAAAAAATTAATTATAACAATGAAATTGATAATGTAAGAGATGTTACCGATAATGATGTTAATATTTTATTTTATTTTAAAAAAAATAAAATAAATATAAATAAATTATATGAAAAGTATAAATTTGTCTTAACTTTTAAAATAGATTATTATCCTAAAACTAAAGAAGTACTTGATAAAATACTTAAACAAAATAAAATAGAAAAATATGCTTGTTTATCTGTTTTGGTAGTTAGTGCCTTAGTGTTTATAATATCATCTTATAAATTAGCTATTTGGCAAAATGAAAATAATAAAATTAAGAAAATAAGTGGTAATATATCTAATATAGCTGATGTAACTGAAGTTAAAGAAAGTGATAACTCTTCAGATAATAATATAGAAGTTGTATCAGATGATTATTTTAAATACAAAGATGTTTCTATGTTGGATGTTAATTTTAACGAATTACTAAAACAAAATAAAGATACTAAAGGATGGATAAAAGTTGAGGGTACTAACGTAAATTATCCATTTGTGCAATCTGCTGATAATGAGTATTACTTAAAACATTCATATGATAATACTTATAATAAAAAAGGGTGGGTATTTTTAGATTATAGAAATGATATGGATAATTTAGATAAAAATACAATACTTTATGCACATGGGCTTATGAATAATGCTATGTTTGGTAGTTTAAGAAGGACTGTTAAGCAAGACTGGGCAAAGAATAAAAATAATAGAATAATAAAGATTTCAACACCAAGTAGTATGTTATTATTTGAAGTATTTTCTAGTTATACTATAGAGCCAGAAAGTTATTATATAACTTCAGAATTTTCTGGTGATGAAGAGTTTAGTACGTTTATAGATACAATTAAATCTAGAAGTTTTTATGATTATAATACTTCTGTTAGTACAGCTGATAAAATACTTACATTATCATCTTGCTATGATAATAAAAAAAGAATGGTATTACATGCAAAATTAATTGCAAAAAAATAAAGGGAACTTAATATTTATAAGTTCCCTTTCCAATTTGAGTAGATTCATATGGTTCATTTATAGAAAAACTAAATTCTTTATCCATCTCTGGTTTTTCTAATTCAAGATTAATTTTCATAGCGTCTTCAATCTCTTCAAGACTTTGTTTATAGTACATAAAGTAATATATATTATTCATCATTTTATCATATCCAGATAAATATAATCTTTGTGTTCCGACAAAATCTTCACTATTAATATTTTTAGCTTTTTTAATTAAATTTTTAAATGTATCAAATCCAGTAATCATAGTTTCTTTACTAATATTTGTATCTATGCTACTTCCAACTACATCTAATATACTATATATTTCTTCTAAGCTATTAATGCTTTTAAGTTTATTAAGCATTGCATTAACTACTTGCTGTTGATTTTGTCCTCTTATGAAATCATTACTTGTATAGTTTGAGTATTTTTTTCCGCATATCTTTGGCCAAGTATGTCTATTTCTAGAGAAGGCAAGAGCTTGCTCTCCGTTTAGTGTTTGTCTTCCTTTTTCTACAAATATAGTATATTTTCCAAAATCTCTGTTACTATTTTGCTCACAGAATGCATAAGGTACATCAACTTCAACTCCTCCTAGAGCATCGACTAATTTAACAACTCCTTTGAAGTTTATCTTAACCCAGTAATCTATTTTAATATCAGTTAAATCTTCTATTGTTTTAATCATACACTTATCTCCACCATAAGCTGCTGCATTAATTTTATTTTTAGCTTTATTTTTATAACACGAAATAGGTACATAAGTATCTCTTGGTATACTAAGTATTGTTGCATTCATAGTACTTGGATTAAATGTTATAAGCATTAGAGCATCACCGTTTAAAGAAGAAGATGATTCTAGGGATTCTTTTTCACTATCAACACCCATTAATAACACTGAAAATGGTTCAGTTAGTGTTTTACTACTACTAGCACTTTGTTTTTTCATTTTCTTATCTTTAGTTTCTATAACCGAAACTTTATTTTTTATATCAGAATATTTATCATTAGAAGAAAACATCGTACTAAAAGAAGAACTTACAAATGCACCATCTATTTTTTTATCATATAAATCATCAAGCATTAGTAAAAAATCATCGTAGCTAACTATTTTATCATTATCAATGTTATTTTCTTTAATAATTTCTTTAGGAATAATATAACTTTCTATGTTATTCTTATCACTTATCATACCAATTTTGTCTAAAGATGATATACTTTTATCTTTATTATCATTTAAAACTATTAAACTAGATGAATAAGTAGTGTAATTATTAGTTACTTTTTTTATAGAACTTGAGACTTTACCTAAATTATAGCTGATAAATATTTGTCCAGTAATAAATAATACTATAAATATTATAAAGGTTAAATAGCTTTTAGTATTATTTTTTTTAACTGCCTTGAAAGCTAAAATAGTAAAAATAACCATAAATAAACATGTAAGTATAATTAGAGCATATACAACATAAGTCATAAAACTTTTAGATGAATTATAATAAAATATTTCTTTTGAAAAAAATATACTAGATACATAATAAGTAATTAGCAATGGTAGTATTAACAAAACCATATATTTAAACTTTTTCTTTCTTTTTTCCAAAATAAACCACCTCACATATTACTTTAATAAGTATACAATAAAATACTTTTTTCTACAAGAGCACTAAAAATGTATTTCTATTTATTATATGGCAAAATAGCTTACTAAATATACATAAACATTGTTATTTTTCTGCAAAATTTGACATGAATTGACATTTATTTATCTTTTATTTAAAAAAAATCTATCAATTATGTTATAATTACTATGATAGGAGCTGATAGCTATGAAAAATAGAAAATATATGTTAATTATGTTATTTATATTATCGTTTATGTTAATATTACCTTTAAATATAAAGGCAGCTTCTTATAGTGTTTATAAAGTTAAATATAAATGCAAGGTTAGAACGAGCGCTAGTGATAAAGTTTCAGCTATTAAAAACGGAAATGATGATGTTACTGTTTATCCAAACCAAGAATTAGAATATATAAAGACAGTTAAAGGACCAAATAACGGTAAGAATAATCAGGATTGGTATGCTGTTAAGTTTGATTATGCTGCAAGAGGATATACAGGTTATGTTGCTAAAGCTTGTATGTATGATACTAAAACTTATTCATATAATGATGATTCTTCATTTGAACAAAGTATAAGTTCTTTTCCAAATAGTTATAAACCATATTTAAGAAAATTACATGCAATTCATCCTAATTGGACATTTAAAATAGATAATACTAATCTTGATTGGGCTGCTTCAGTAACAGCAGAAAGCCAGAAAGGACAAAGTTCTATATCATATCTTTATCCTTCACTATTTTATAGAGATAGTGAAAATCCAAATGGAATAATAGTAGATGGTAAAAGTTGGTATGCACCATGTTATGATGCAGTTGGATATTATTTAGATCCAAGAAACTTTTTAACTGAAAAAAATATATTTATGTTTGAAAGTTTAGTATATAATGAAAAACAAAATTCATCAGTACAAGGTATATTAAATGGAAGCTTTATGGAAGGTAGTTTTTCTGAAGAGGGTTATACTAAAAAATATGCTCATGCATTTATAGAGGCCGCTAAAACATCTGGTGTATCATCTACGCATCTTGCATCACGTGCACTTCAAGAGATGGGAACAAAAATGTCATCTGCAGCATCTGGAACAGTTAGTGGATATGAGGGGTATTATAACTTTTATAACATAGGAGCTTACTCTGGAGAAAATAATTATATATTAGGACTTCAAAGAGCAGTTAAAGAAGGATGGAACACAAGACAAAAAGCAATAACTGGTGGAGCATTATTTATTGCTAATAAATATGTTAATAACGGAAAAGATACTTTATATTTTCAAAAGTTTAATGTATCTTCTAAAAGAAAAACAGCACCTTATACTTATGAATATATGACAAATATTATGGCACCATCATCAGAGTCAGCTAGTATTTATTCTTCATATGAAAAAAATGGTAAGTTAGGTGATAATTATACTTTTACTATACCAGTTTATAATAATATGACATCTAATGCTTATAAAGTTTCTAGAACTGATTCAGTAGGCGGTAATGAAACTGATAATGGTAAAACAGAAGAAAATAATAATAATGGTGGTAATAACAAGCCAGAAATAAGTCCAGAAACTAAGGTATCTAATGCAGGATATTCATTAGAAACTGGTTATATAACTAAAGTTAATTTAGGAGAAGATATGTCAAGCCTAAGACAAAGATTAAGTAATGCTTCAGCTACAGCTGCAACACTTAATTCATCTTGGAATTCTAAAACTTCAGGAGCTATTGCAACAGGTGATATAGTTGAAATAGATAGTAAAAAAACTTTCCAAGTTGTTGTATATGGTGATATAAATGGAGATGCTAACATATCAGTTGTAGATTTACTTTTCATAAAAAAATATATTTTAGGAGAAATAAACTTAGCAGAACCTAATAAAAAGGCAGCTGATATAAATAAAGATGGTAAGGTAGATGTTGTTGATTTACTATTAATAAAGAAATATTTGCTACAAGAATATAATATAAATCAGTAGGAGGAAATAAATGAATAAAAAAATTAAGATATTATTATTTAGTTTATTTATATTATTATTTACGTTTATAGTTAAGATAGATGATGTAAAAGCAGCTTGCTCTGTTAGTGTATCATCGCCTAAAAGTGCTGTTGTAGGAAGTACGTTTAAAGTAAGTGCAACAGTATCATCTGATGTTGGTTCTTGGTATTATGTCTTAAGTTATGATTCATCTAAGGTTCAGTTAGTTAGTGGTAATCCAAAGGTAGTGGGCGTAATTGGAGATAGTAAAACTAGTAGTTATACTTTTAAAGCCATTTCATCTGGTACAACATCTTTTAAAGCAGTGAATTTATCACTTGCAAGTAATTCTACGAATGCTCAGTGTTCTGCATCAGCTGGTTCATCATCTATTACTATGAAAACTCAAGCTGAAATAGAAGCCGGTTATAGTAAGAATAATAATTTATCTTCATTATCTGTTGAAGGAGGAGAACTTACTCCAACTTTTGATAAAAATAACTTAGAGTATTCTGTAACTCTTCCAGTTGATACTACGAAAGCTATTATAAATGCTACTTTAGAAGATAAAACAGCTTCTATAACAGGTATAGGCGAGGTAGATGTAATAGATGGAATAAACAAAAAAGAAGTTGTAGTTACAGCACAACATGGTGAAAAAAAGACTTATGTTTTAAACATAACTGTTAAAGAACTAGATCCAATAAAAGTAAAGGTTGATGGAAAAGAATATACCGTAGTCAGAAAAAAAGGGCAAATAGAGTCTATTCCTACAGGATTTATTGAAAGTACAGTAACTATTAATGATCAAGAAATAGCAGCATATAAAAATGAAGCTGCAAAGTTAACTTTAGTTGTATTAAAAGATGATAAGGATAATAAAGCATTATTTATATATGATGAAAAGAAAAAGAAATATTCTAAATTTAACGAGGTTACAGCAGCTTCTGTTAATTTACTTATATTAGATGAAAAAGCAAGTGATGTTCCTAAAGAATTTAAAGAAAAGACTTTCAAAATAGAAGGAAAAAGTATAAATGGTTATAAATTAAAAGGTGATACAAACGGTAGATATTATTTAGTTTATGCCCAAAATATGGAAACTGGTAATAAAGGTTTATATTTATATGATAGCCGTGATAAAACATTTCAAATATATTTTTCTGATATAGTGGATTTAAAAAATAAAGATATAAATACTAGAAATTATATAATAATTGGACTTGGTTTATTTACCCTTTTACTTTTAATTATTATAATAGCTAAAAATAAAAAAATAAGAAAATTAAAAAATAGATTTACTAATGATTCAAGTAGTAGAGATGAAAAAACGGGCTCATATGAGTTAGATGATTTAGATGATAGACCAGTTGTTAAAGAAATTAGTGAAGATGAATATACTATTCGTAAGAAAAGTAAAAAGCAGAAACTAGAAGAAATAAGAAAAGCTAAAGAAAGATTAGATAGGTCAAAGCCTAGCTATAGAAAGGTATCGTTAGAAGATGATGATTATGAATAATTTCATCATTTTCTTTTTTTATAGAATTTATAGATAATATAGAATATACTTACCACTTTTTTGATTGTATTTTAAATATTATTTGTTATAATAATTGTAAGAGGTATATATATGAAAAAAGTAATGTTTATATCTAGTATGGGTGGTCATTTAACTGAAATGATGCAACTTAAGGGTATATTTAAAAATTATGATTATATGATAGTTACTGAAAAACATAAATCAACATCTTGGCTTAAGGCTAGATATAAAAGTAAGATAGATTATTTAATAGCGGCTAATAGAAAACACATGCTTAAATATATTTTTGCAATTCCATATAACGCCTTAAAAAGCTTTAAAATTTTCTTAAAATTTAAACCAGATGTTATAGTAACAACAGGGGCTCATACTTGCGTTTTAATGTGTTATATAGCAAAACTATTTAAAAAGAAAGTTATCTTTATTGAATCTTTTGCGAATATAGAAACTAAAACACTAACGGGTAAATTAGTTTATCCAATTGCAGATATATTTATAGTACAATGGAAATCAATGTTAAAATTATATCCAAAGGCTAAATATGAAGGGTGGATTTTTTAATGATATTAGTACTTTTAGGAACTCAGGATAATCCTTTTAATAGAATTATGAAAGAAGTTTCAAGACAAATAAAATTAGGTAATATAAAAGAAAGAGTAGTTGCACAAGTAGGATGTACAAAAAATATAGATGAAAAAATAGAATCATTTGATTTTTGCACTAAAGAAAAAATAGAAAAATTAATAGAAGAAGCAAGAATTGTTATATGTCATGCAGGTGTTGGTACGATAATAGAATGCTTAAATAAAAATAAAAGAGTAATTGTTGTTCCAAGACTTAAAAAATATGGTGAACATGCAAATGATCATCAAGTTCAAATTACAAAAGACTTTGAAAGCAAAGGATATATTATTCCATTATATAATGTTAAAAAGTTAGATAAAGCTTTAGAAGATATTAAAAAATTTAAACCAAACAAATATGAATCTAATACTGAAAAGTTTAAAAGTAAAATAGAAGAATATATAAACATGTTATAACTTTACATTAGTTATGCATGTTTTTTTGACTTTTTAAATCTATATAGTATAATTATAATGGTGATTAAGATGAAAAAAGTAACTATTTTAGCGTTACATTTAGGTTATGGTGGAATAGAAAATGTTATATCGACACTTGCTAATACTTTATCTAGTAAGTATGATGTTGAAATAATATCTACCTATAAACTTTATAATGAACCAGCATATAAATTAGATGAAAAAGTAAAGGTTACATATTTAAAAGAAGATTTAAAACCTAATAAAAAAGAAATAGAACATTATTTTAAAAATAAAAACTATTCATTATTAATAAAAGAATTGTTTAAAGCAGTAAAGATTTATTTTTTAAGAAGACATTTGATGGTTAAGGCTATAAAAAACGTGGATACTGATGTTTTAATTTCAACTAGAACCCTTCATAATAATTGGGTATCTAAATATGGAAAGGACTCATATAGAAAAATAGCATGGGAGCATAATCATCATAATAATGATAAAAAATATATAAAAAAACTAGTTAAATCTTGCAAAAACATTGATAACTTAGTTTTGGTTTCAAAAGAACTTGCTGCATTCTATAAAACTTATTTAGGGGATAAAGTAGTTTATATTCCAAATAGTTTAGATAAGTTGCCAAATAAGTATTCTAAATTAGAAGAAAAAAATATAATTTCAGTAGGTAGACTATCAAAAGAAAAAGGGTTTGATGATTTATTAAAAGTATTTAAAAAGATAAGTTTAAAACATAGCGATTGGAAATTAAACATAATAGGTGATGGGCTTGAAAAAAATGAACTTCTTAATCTTGCAAAAGAATTAAAGTTAGGTGATAAAGTTGTGTTTCATGGCTATCAAAATAAAGAGTATATAAATGAATGTTTACTTAAAAGTTCTATTTATGTTATGACATCTCATACTGAAAGCTTTGGTCTTGTTTTAGTAGAAGCTATGAGTTTTGGTATTCCTTGCGTAAGTTATACTAGTGCACAGGGAGCAAATGAAATTATAAAAAATGAAGAAACAGGATTTTTAATAGAAAATAGAGATTCTGAAGAAATGATAAGTAAGATAGATTTATTAATAGAAGATGATAAATTAAGAAAGAAAATGGGACAAAATGCCAAAAATGAATCTAAGAGTTATGCACCAGAATTCATATTGGATAAATGGTCTAAATTAATTAATAAAAGAAAGTAGTAGGTGTTAAATGAAATTATCTGTTATAGTACCTTGTTATAATGAAGGTGAATCATTAAATGAATTTTACGATGCAGTTAGCAAAAGATTAGAATTAGAGAAAATTACTCATGAATTTATTATGGTAGATGATGGCTCTAGTGATAATACAATGGATGTATTAAGAAACTTATCAAGTAAAGATAAATGCGTTAAAGTAATTAGTTTTTCTAGAAATTTTGGTAAAGAAGCTGCTATGTATGCAGGACTTAAGGCATGTAGTGGTGAATATGTTTCAATTATGGATGCTGATCTTCAGCATACACCAGATACACTAATTATGATGTATAATAAGTTAATTCAAAATAAAGATTATGATATTGTTGCATCATATAAAGAAAATAGAGAAGATGAATCTAGTATAAAAAGAACTCTTACGTCGCTATTTTATAGATTTAATAATATGATATCAAATGTTAAATTACTTCCTGGAGCTAGTGATTTTAGAGTATTTAAATCATGTGTTCGTGATGCTATTATATCACTTCCAGAAGAAGAAAGATTTTTAAAGGGTATGTTTTCTTGGGTAGGATTTAATACTATATATGTACCTTATACTCCAAGTAAAAGACTTCATGGTAATTCTAAATGGTCTCTTATAAAACTTATTAAGTATTCTTTAAGTGGAATTATTTCATTTTCTACTAAACCTAATAAATTTATATTTATACTTGGTGTTGTTACATTCTTAATTGGATTTTTAAATTTTATTCTATTTGGATCTTTAGCTAATAAAACAATTATATTATTCTTATCATTTATAATGTTATCCATTGGAATATTATCTTTATATATATCAAGAATTTATAAAAGAGTTTTAAATAGACCTTGTTATATTATTAAAGAAAAAATAGGCTTTAATAGCAAAAAATAATACATAGAATGAGGAAAATAATATGAGTGAAAAAATAATTGAGGTAATAAAAATAGTTGTAAGTGTTATGTTATTTACTGCTCTTATGTTTCCAATTGTTAAATGGATAGCTAATCATATGGGAGCTTTAGATTATCCAAATGAAAGAAAGGTACATAAAAAGCCAATGCCACTTTTAGGTGGACTTATGATGTTTTTTGGCTTTTTATTTGGATATATGTTTTTTGCACCACAGACAACGCAAATGCTATCTATATTAATTGGAAGTTTTATTTTAGTAATTACTGGAATAATAGATGATATAAAACCATTAAAGGCTAAAGAGGCAATTATAGGTCAGGTTGCTGCAGCTTTAGTTGTAGTATTTTACGGTAAAATTTTATTAAATGATGTATCGTTTTTTGGTCTTTATTTTGACTTTGGATGGTTATCTTATCCAATTACTGTTATTTTCATAGTAGCAGTTATGAACATAATAAATTTAATAGATGGTTTAGATGGTCTTGCTGCAGGAATATCTAGTATATTTTTTGCAACCATAGGTGTAATTGCATTTATTATGCATAATATAGGAAGTTTAGAAATAACTCTTACATTTATTATGTTAGGAGCTTGTCTTGGATTTTTAATATTTAATTTTAATCCAGCAAAAATATTTATGGGTGAAGTAGGGTCAATGTTTTTAGGTTTTATGATAGCTGTTGTTTGTTTAGTTGGATTTAAAGCTGTTACTTTAACTTCTCTTGTTGTTCCACTTTTAATTCTTGCAATACCTATACTTGATACTTTATTTGCTATATTAAGAAGATTAATTAATCATAAACCTATTTATGTAGCGGATAAAAAACATTTGCATCATCAACTACTTAATAAAAAGTTTAGTCAAAAAACAACCGTATTAATAATATATGCTGTAAATATTTTATTCTCACTTGCATCTATCTTTTACGTATTAAAAGATAGAAGAGCTGGTATTATTATATATGTTATATTAATGCTTTTAATAACATGGGTTATTTTATCAACTGATATATTAACAGATAAAGCTAAGTGGCATATGGAAACGTCTGATAATAAAAATAGTAATAAAAGGCAAAAAAAATAATAAAACTTTAGTTTTTCTAGAGTTTTTTTATTTTATGTGATATATTAGTATTAGAGAATATGATAGGAGGTATACATTTATGGATGATAATAAAATAATATTTTATAGTCTAGGTAGCCAAAAATTAGACTTTTCAAAATTTAATAATATAAAAAACTATGATAATAATGGACCTATTAAAGTATCTGGTAACTTTAATAAAGCTCTTAGTAAAGTAATTGATAAAGATATTAATTCTTTAAACAATAAAATAAAAGAAATGATAAAGGAAATAGAAAAGTATCTTGCTATAAGAGGTGTTATAGTAAAATTTAATGAGACTTCTTTGGATAAAATAGATTCTATAATTAATTTTACCGAAGCTAAGATAAGTGAACTTATAATAGAAAAAGGAAATAATAAAATAGGTGTATTTACAAGCAAGAAAAATGAGAAAAAACAAAGAAATTTAAAACTTGATGAATGTATAGATTATTTATCTAAATGTATGACTGATTTAATTTCAATGAAGAATGAATATAATAAATTAAATAAAACAAAACCTAAAGTAGTGGATACAGAAGAAAAAGAAAATACCGATAAGGAAGATCCACTAGAAAGGACTATAAGTTTTTATATGAATAAGGAAAAAGTTTAAAAAAATTTTTTAAGACTTTTTTCTTTTATTTTTCTTAATAAATAAGTAATTTTTCTTAATAATTTGCATTCGACAAATAAATACAATAGTTGACAACAAGTCTTTTTATGATATAATTATGATGTATTATAAAGATATTACAATAGCAGTCTATAATGCTATGCCTGCTGTTTGAGGAAAGGTATGGTTATTATGGATAGTAAGAGTGCGGCAATTAAGATTAAAAAAGAAAAAAAGCTAAAGAAATGGATGATAATTCTTTTAATAGTTTTTTTTCTAATATTATTAGTTTCCTATTTTGTTATTGGTATTATTTATAATAGTGGAAATTTCAGTATAACATTGGATAAGAACTTATACTTTGATAAAGGGCTTATTATTTATGATGATCCTAACTACAAAGTATATAGAACTGAACTTTATGCCGAAGCTCCAAAGTCATTTGATAACATTTCTTATAAATGGTTACCAAATAATTTAACTGAAACTAATGGTTCGCATAATGGTAACAACTATTTAGCTTATACTTTTTATGTGGAAAACATTGGTGAGAGTGTATCGGATTATTATAGTGAGGTAGTAATTGATGATGTTATTAGAAATGTTGATGATGCTGTCAGAATAAGAGTCTATAAAAACGATAGCTATATCACTTATGCTAAGATGGGTGCTAAGGGAACTCCTGAGAAGGAAACGACTCCATTTTTAGATGATAACGTGGTAGCTAAAGAGTATGTTGATAACTTTAAACCTGGGGATATCAATAAGTATACAATCGTTTTATGGATAGAGGGCAGTGATCCAGAATGTACTGACAATATTCTGGGTGGTGAATTTAAAGTACATATGGACTTTAATTCAGAACATGTCGATGAACAAAAGAAGGGAGAAAGTATTTAATGAACAAAAAAGACAAAAAGCACGTTAAACGTGTTAGAAAGCTTATAATTCTATGCTTATTTTGTGCTGTTATTTTAGGCGTATCAACATATGCATGGTTTATAGGTATGAAAACAGTTAATGTATCTAGTTTTGATGTATCAATTGCAGCAATTGATAGTTTATCATTATCACTTAATGGTAAAGATTGGTCTGATACTGTAACTATATCTAAAGATAATTATAATGATGTAGAAGGACAAACAGTGTATTCAGGCAATACTAATAGCTGGGGTGGTGAAGGATTAGTTCCAGTATCATCAGTAGGTAAAATTGATTCAGCTTCATCTAGATTAACTTTATTTGAAAAGGGAAGTTTAACTGCAACTCCAGGTGGTTACAGATTAATGTCTAGTAGAGTAAATAACTCAGGAGCTAAAGAACAAGATGGTTACGTAGCATTTGATTTATTTATTAAAAATATGTCAGGTAAAGAATATTATAGTGAGTTAAACAAACTAAATGAAGAAGCAATTTATTTAACTCCAGATTCAGAAGTTACTGTTGCACAGCAAGGCGGAGTAGCTAATACAGGTATAGAAAACTCAGTAAGAGTTGCATTTGCACAAATTGGTCGTGTTAAAGCTACTACTGAAGAAGTAGGAACTATTACAGGTATCACTTGTAAAACAGAAGGAGCTGTAACTGGTATTTGTACAGATAGAGATGCTCAAATTTGGGAACCAAATGATACAGAGCACGTTACTAATGCAATTAATTGGTATAATACTTCTTGTAAAACAAGAACTGGTTTGGATGTAACTAAAGATGCATCATATACTGGAAATTGTAAAACAATTGAACAAGGTACAGCTTATAAAACATATGCTGTTGGTGGTATAATTAACTATAGCGATAACATTGATGTATATGATGGAGCAGATTATAATGGTTATACTGAATCAATAACTAATGCAGCTAGTGATGGTAAGTTAGTAGACTTTGATTACTTTACTGATACTGAAAAGAATTTATCTGGTGTTGATAGACCAACATTTATTACATTAGCACCAAATAGTATCACAAAAGTAAGAATATATATCTATATCGAAGGTCAAGATGTTGATAACTATGATTTCGCATCACTTGGAAAGAAAATTTCAGTAGCATTTGGATTCACTAAAGAAAGATTCTTTGATGAAGATGTTGATTATAATGCAGATGGTTCTGCTACATTACCTGATGATGTTATAAAGAAGAATCATACAACTTCTAGAACAACAACTGGTAACTAATAAATAAAGATGAAAAGGAAGAGAAGTATTACTTTCAATTCCACTATTATAAAAAAACTTAAAGGAGAAAAGATATGAAAAAAGAAAGAAAAAATAAGAAGAAAATTAGAAATCTGATTATTCTATGTTCTTTTTGTGCAATTATTTTAACTGTATCAACATATGCATGGTTCATTGGTATGAAAACAGTTAATGTATCTAGTTTCGATATTGATATTGCTACAACTGAAGGTCTATTCTTATCTATGGATGGAACTAGTTGGAGTTACAAATTAGATGCAAAAAATGCACAAGCTTATGAAGGAAATGTCAATACATGGGCTGAAAATGGACTTATTCCAATGTCAACAGTAGGTGACATGGATGATACTTCATCAAGATTAAAATTATTTGAAAAGGGAAGTTTAACTACTACAAAAGGTGGTTATAGATTACTTACAAGCCGTGTTCATAACTATGAAACTCAAAATGAAAAGGGTAACTACATAGAAGGCGATGGATACGTAGCATTTGATTTATTTATCAAAAACTTATCTGGTACTGAATATTATACAGATAATGAACCATTAAACGAAGAAGCTATTTATTTAACAACTAATTCAGCTGTTAAAGTTGCTTCAACTGGTCAAAATGGAACTGGTATAGAAAACTCTGTTAGAGTTGCCTTTGCACAAATTGGTCGTGTTAAAGGAGATACTACTGATGCAACTAATATAACTGGTATTACATGTTCTAATGTTGAAGCAGCAGATGGTAAAGCTCAAGTAACTGGTATTTGCCGTAGTGCTCAAATTTGGGAACCAAATGATACTGCACACGTTCAAAATGCTATTAATTGGTATGAAACTTCATGCTTAAAGAGAAAATCAGAAGGAACTAATGTTACTGATGCAGCTTCTTATGATACTACATTAGGAGATGGTGCAAAAACTAACTGTGCAACATTTACTACTACAGACGCTAAACCAACATATGCTATTTCAAGAGCACTTACTATAGCTGATAACGTTGATGTATATGATGGAGCTGGTTATAACAGTTATGAAAAAAGTACTGTAGATTATGCTACATATGCTCAGGCAGAAGATAAATCACAATACAAATTAGTTGATTTTCCATACTTTACAGATACTATGAAAAATAAAAAAGGAACTGAAAGACCTACATTTATGACTTTAGCTCCTAATAGTATTACAAAGGTTAGAGTATATGTATTTATCGAAGGTCAAGATGTTGATAACTATGATTTCGCATCACTTGGAAAGAAAATATCAATTAACTTTGGATTCACTAAAGAAAGATTTACTGAAACTGATGTAAATTATGAAGGACCAAGTACTGATATTACTCCAACAACATCTCAAGATGGAGAATAAAAAATTATAAATAAATGAAGAGTAATAAATATTTATAATTACTCTTCGTTTGTATTTAAAAGGTGGTGATTATATGAAAAATACTAAGACTGTTAAAAGCAGAGCTAAAAGAAAAAACAAAGTAAAAGAAAGAGTATTACTTCATAAGAAAAATCGCCCTCTTTTAATTACAAGTATTGTTTTTTTAGGAATTACTTTAATTGCAGCAACATATGCATGGTTTTCAACAAACTTAAATGTTAAGGTTAAAACGTTTAATATGATAGTAACAAAAAATAGTGGTCTTCAAATATCTTTTGATGCTATTAACTATGATAATTATGTTGAAATATCTAGAGAAACACTTATAAATAACTTGAAAAATACATATCCTAATAATACTAGTCAGTGGGCCGCGATGGGACTTACCCCAGTATCTACACTAGGTGTTAGAGATAGTAATACATCAAAATTTGAAATATATTCTAGTGCAGGAGTTATGTATAGAAACAAAAATCAAAAAAATGGATTTGTTAATACTAAATTATTAACAGAAAAAGGAATATATCCTTACAGCTCATTTATAGCATTTGATTTATTTGTTAAGAATGATACAGGTTCTCCTGTAGATGATAATTTATTTTTAGACTTTGGAACAGAAGTTACCATAGATGATGGAGAAACAGAGGAAATGCAAGGTCTTGTTAATTCAACTAGAATAGGATTTGTTAAAGTAGGTAGTGCATCACTTGATACTGATTATAGAACAATACAAAATTTATCTTGTAATAATAATTGCAGATCAATTATATTTGAACCTAATAGTAGAATTCATACTAATATGTCAAAAGAAAAAGCTAAAGAATATGGTATAAATTTAAAGGATGGCGAAAAGTTTCCAACATATGCTTATAAAAAAGCTGGAGGACCAATATATGTAAAAGATACAGTATCAGGCTCTTCTGCAATGGATATGAATTATTTTGAAGAACAACAAACTATTACAGATACAGAATTTGATACTCCGTTATTTTCAATTCCAAATGGAGTTACTAAAATGAGAGTCTATGTATGGATAGAAGGACAAGATATAGATAGTCTAGAGACAGATTCATCTGGGGCTGAACTTGCTATTTCAATTAATTTTATAAAAGATACAACAGGATATACATCATTTAATTAAAAAGGGAAGGTATAGATTATGAAAATGGAGAATAATAAAGTGGGATTTGATCTTTCAAAATTAAGTTTGGAAGATCTAATAAAAGTTTATCAAGATATAGTAGATTTCTTACAGTTTTTGGATGATAATAAGTTTGATATAGAAGAAAAGGAAAGTGATAAAAATGAATAACTTTTTAGACTTTATCGTAAAAGATATTAATGCAAAGAAAACACTTTTATCAACACTTCCAACAAAAACAAAAACTAATAAGAAAAAATTTAATGCTAATATAAAAGATATGGAAAATAAATATAATGAATATAAAGATAGTGTTAGAAATTATATATTAGCAAAAAACAGAGCTATTAAAATTAAAGATAATAGAGAAAACCTTGATAAATTAAATGATACTCTAATAAATTTAGAAAATGTAAAATTTTTACTTAATCCATCAAATAGTTATTTTGAAAAGATGGGTTTTGATGATTTATTATATAGATTAAACAATTATTATACATTTAATTTTAAATCATTAAATGAAATAATAAATGGCTTTTTAGATAAGTTTGAACTAGCAGGTATTAAGTTAACAAGTGATGATTTTAAATATACATGCTATGTACATGAATATATGTCTTCTTTTTTAGACGTTAGAAATAAAAAGAGCTTATCATATGAAAAAGTATCAGAAATATTTGAACAAATATACTGGGTAAATCCTGATATTATAAGTCATATAGAGTTGAACTTTAGAAAATTAATAAAAGATAATCATAGAAAATTTAATAGTTATATTATAAAATTACAAAAAGAAGTAATGGTTAATAATAATATTAAAAATTATCAGGATTGTTTAGAAAAATTAAAATCAGCATACATAGAACTTAATTTTGCTAATAAAGAAAATATATATGATATAGCTAATTTAGCTAAGACTGGTAAAATAAATATAAATGAATATTTAGAAAATAGTAAAGTTAAGACAAATGCAGTACAATCGTTATTTTATGATGAAAATGATTTTAATGATAAAGATAAATTAAATAAGATATGTGATATTTTAGAAAAATTAAAGTTAAATGTTATAGAGTATAGTAATTATGCTATGTTTTTACCTCTTTTTGAAGACTTTAAAAAAGAGTATAAAAAAGAAGTAGATTCTAAAGAAAAAACTGAATATAAAGAATTAAAAGAAGTAGTAGACAAAATAGATGCTAAAGAAAAAGAACTTTATAAATTGAATAAAAAGATATTTGGCGGAAGACCTGGATTCTTTGAATTTAAAAGTGATTCTAATTTAAAACAAATGAAGATTAATTCAGTATGTATAGCTAAAGAATTATATGAATTATATCAAAAATATGATAAAGCATATTTTAAAGATAAAGTTCTTCAAATATTAAATAATACTATTTCAATATCTGATGTATTAAATTTATATTATAGTTATGATTACTTTAAAAAGATAACTATTCAAAGAGTATATAATTTAGGTACTTATGAAGAAATAGAAGAATTAAGTGAAAAGTTTGATTTATATGCTATGAATCCTACTAATATAATAGTTAATGGTCTTTTAGTATTTTCTGATACTGATATAGCTAAAATAATAATTAATAAGTATAGACTTAGTAATATTAAGTTAACTTTAGAAGAGTTGGATCCAGATAATTTAGATAACTTATTAAATAAAATATTACTTATATTAAGAATTAATAAAATTAATAATAGTAGTACTTCTGCAAATAAAATATGGTTTATGACAGAAGTTGAAAAAATACTAAGTAAGGAAAGCATTAAGAAATAATATAATATGTACCAATTGGTTATGATTGGTGCATTTTTTTGTCTAAATTTGTCAAATCTATGTTATAATTTTAATGTATATAAACTAGATAAAAAGAAGTAGAAGGGATAGTGATATAAGTATGAAAAAGTTTAACCTTAAAAGTAAAAAAAATAAAATATATATAATACTTATAGCAATTTTTATTTTGATACTATCATCTGTTTCAATAGCGACTTTTGCAAGACAAAAAAATAGAAATCCTTTAAACATTGATAATACTTGGGATGGCTTTATTTCTTCTAGTTATAGAAGTGGTTCAGGAAGTCAGGATGATCCTTTTATTATTTCTAATGCATCAGAGTTAGCTTATTTTAGTAATATGCTTAAAGCTACTAGTTATAGTAATACTTATTTTGAGTTAAGTAATGATATTATAATAAATAAAGGTACATTTAAATATGAAGATAATTTAATTAAATATATATTAGATGGTAATACTTATTTTGTAGATAAATATTCATCTAATTATTATTCTTCTAGTGATATGACAAATAAAATTGGTAGTATTAACTTATTTGATTCAATTAATAATTTTAAGGGTACATTTAATGGTAATTCTCATACTATATACGGTGCTTATATAACTAAAAAAGATACTAAATATCTTGGATTATTTACTAATTTAAATGGAACTGTTAAAGATTTATATGTACAAAATTCACTTATTTATGGTGGAAATATAACTGGTGGTATTGCATCAAATATAGATAATGGTTTAATAGAAAATACTATTTATGGTGGATATGTAATTGGTAGTGATAATAATACTTATGAAGAAAATGAAATAAGTTTAGATGATATTTTATTATCAAAAGATAGTACTTCATCAAATATAGATTTAAGTAATATTAACTTATCTTACTATGATATAGAAAGTATTACTTTAGAAGGTGTAATAGATAACTTTTCTAGCTTATCTAGTATATCTATAAATAATAATAGTATAGATAGTAGTAATTTTAGTATAAACGTAGATAGTAGTGCTAGTAATTTATCTATTTTATATAAATTAAACATGATAGAAGATATTAAAATAACTAATTTAAAATACAAAGTAAAACATAAACTTGGTATTTCATCTGGAATTGCTTCAGAAGCTAGTAATACTAATATTTTAAATACTATTAATAAGGCATATGTATATGGTTATAATTATTCATCTGGTATAGTTTCTTTAGGAATGGAAAAATTAAATATTAATAATTCATATAATACAGGCTCTATAAATAGTAAGATGATGGCATCAGGTATTATATCTTACTTAAATAATGCATCTGGTTTAATATCAAATACTTATAACGCAGGAGAAATAAGTGCAGAAAATTCATCTGGTATTATAGGAAATATAAATAATACAAATAACTTTTCTATAAAAAATACTTTTAATGCAACTGATTCCTACTTTATTTTAAACATATTATCTTCATCTATTAGCATAACAAATTCATACGCTTCATCAAGTAAATATGCACTTTCAGGTAATTATACTGGTAAAATAACTTATACTTCTAATTTAAAAAATAAAAACTTTTTAATTAATACACTAGGCTTTAGTGAATTTACAGATTTAGATAACATAAAAAATAGCACTAATAGTGTTTGGGTATATGAAGATGATTCTTATCCAATATTATATACCGATGATATTAATAAGCCTTTAGCGAGCATTAATATTAATTCTTATTCTTGGAATAATGTAAGCTACAGCTTAAATGAAGTTTTAGTAAGTAATGATATTACGTTTAATATTAAAGAAGATGATAATTTAAATAAGGTTAAAGAAATATACTATTACATAAAAAAAGATAAGAATGCACTATCTTATGATGAATTAAACAATATAAATGACTGGCAGTTATTTACATCATCAAAGAAAATTAGTGAAGAAGGGTATTACATTATATATGCTAAAATAGTTGATTATAATGATAATATTACATATATTAATTCTGATATATTAGTACTTGATAAAAGTGGGTGTGATATAGAAATAAGTTATAATAATAAAACTTTAAATACTTTAAATGATAATCCATCTGCATATTTTATAAATGATAATTTAGACGTTTTTGTAAATGCTAAAGATGAAATGTCCGGCGTTAAATCTATTAAGTATTATGTTTCAGAAGAGGTCTTAAATAAAGAAAAACTAGATTTAATAGATGATAGTTTATGGACTAATTATAAAGATAAAATAACTATAAATAATAAAAGTTCTATTATTTATATTAAAGCTTTAGATAATATAGGTATTGCATCTTATGCTTCATCAGACTTAATTTTGTATGAGGGTTATAAGTGTGAAGGATTATACATATTAAATAACTATGATGAGTCATACGATAAATTAAATATAACAAGTAATTCTAGTATTTTATTAAAATATACTTATAAATCAGATTATAAATTTAATGATAATGATACATTTTACTTAAAGTCAAATAAAATATTACCTGTTAATACTAAAATAACTTTGAATTTAAATAATAGTATGTATACTTATAATGTAAAAGAAGATGACTATTTATTAAAAGATTCATATTACTTATATTCATTTGACTTATTTAGTTTAATTGGAAAATCTTCTAAAGAAGTATTTAAAAAAGATGTAACTAAAAATGTAGATGATACCTATAAAATAACTGTAGATTTTTCTTATTGTAATATAGATGAAGAAATTAGTGGTTTAATATTATCAGTTTCAGTTTTAGATAATAAGAAAAATGAAGTTAGAGGTTCTTTAAAGAATAGTTTAAAAGAAATAAATATATACAATAATATGACTTCTAATGCTCAAATAAAATCTAATTATAGTGATGAAGTTATGTATAATAGTAACTCTGAAAATAATATAGATATTAATTTATCAAAAGTATATAGCTATATAAATAAAAATAAGATTATAGATAGTAATTTACTTAACATGGTATGGGGATTAAAGATAAAAGTATTAGATTCAAATAAAAATATAGTAGATCATAAGTATTTAAAGAACATTAAATTTATGATAGATGATAATAAATATTCTATGAATAAAGATGTAATAAATATTAATTTATCAAATAGTAGTGATACTTTAAATAAAGTTCTTAATATTATAACTAAAGTAGATAATAGCATTTTAGATGAGGGTAAATACTACTTTGATATAGAAGCTTATTTATCATTTGATGGAGTATTAGATAACATACTATCTATAGATTCTATAAATATTCCTTTAAATGTTACAAATAAGAAGAATACTCATAATTACTCATTTGATATACAAGATAGTAACGAAAAGATAATTAAGAAAACTTTAGATAATTACAGTATGAATTATAATATATTGTATAAGGGTAAATTATCAAATCCTAAAATATATGTATCATTACTTAAAAAAAGTGTATTATCAGCATTAGATGTAAGTTATAAACAAATAAATATAAATGATTATACATCTAATAATTTAACACTATATAAAGATAATATGTATTTATTAGTAGATAATAAAAATGATTTTAATAATAAGATAACTATTAATTTAAAACCTAATAGTTTAGATTATAATTTGTATAAGTTAAGATTTTACTTATATGATAATGATAAAATGATAAGTTTTACAGATAAAGCATTTATAACAAAATAAAAGGAGTATGATTATGAAAAAGAAAATAATTATTTTAGTAATTTTAATAGTTAGTACTTTATTTATATCAGGTATAACATACTCTAAATTTAACTCTAAAGCATCACTTACAAGTGATGATGAAAAAATAGCATCATTTGTTTTTGATGGGAAGAAAACAGATAATATAAATATTTCGTTAGATGAGTTAAAACCAGGTGATTTAAAAGATTATACCTTTACTGTTTCTAATAATAATGAAAATTATAGTAGTGATGTTACTTTAAATTATATAATAACTATAAAAACTTATCATTTTATTCCATTAAATATTAATTTATATAAAGAAGAGAATAATAAAAGTAATTTAGTTTTAACTTGTGATGAAACATATAGTAGAAATGAAGAAAATGCTTTAGTATGTAATTCAGATGTATTTGAAATGGTATATAATGAAAAAATTAATGATAATTATAGATTAAATATTAGTTTTCCACAAGATTATAATGATAGTAGTTATTCAAATATAACTGATTATATTGATATTGAAATAAAAAGCTGGCAAAAGTAGGTGAATTATGAAAAAAAGTGGCAAGATAAGAATTATAATTATATTAATATTAGTACTTACACTTGTTTTAACATATGGTGTATCCTTTGCTAAGTATGCTTATAATAACGTTTTAAACTATTATTATAAGTCTAAAGATTTTTACTTTTCTAGTAATAGTCTTGATTTAGAAGAAGTATCTAATGTTAATAATGCTTGGGATGGTAGTAATACATATTTTGATATTAAAAACTATTTAAATGATTCATTAATAACTGATTATGATATATCTTATAAAGTAGAGTGTTCTACTAATAATAGTAATTATAAATGTATTATAAATGATAATGATAGTACTTATAATGGCACTATATCTTCATCTAAAGTATGTTTTAATACTGTCTCTGATGTTATAACAGATATTAATAATCTTGATGATTGTATTAAAAATGGATATGAATGGCTTGATAATAAAAGTGAAGCAAAACTTTATTTTAATCTAGTAAGTTTAGATAATACTAAGATAAATGATGCTGAAGTTAATATAATAGTTACATCAACAAGTCCTTATAAAAAGATTTTAAAGGGAAAGTTTTCGCTTTCAAGGCAGCTAAATATTAATGATGATGTTACACTTAATTGTAATAATTACGATGAAAAAGTAGAGGTTATAGTATCTAATCTTTTAGATAGTAAAAAGACATATACACTTTATTTTGACTCGGATAAATTAAGAGTAGATATGACTAGCAATTTAAAAGAAGAATCCAAAGATTCTAATGATTTTATTAATAAAGTTGCATTTGATTTAGATAGTAATAAAAATATTAAGATAGTTTTTTATAAAACAGATTTAGGTAAAACCTATGATAAAAATGATTTTAAGATAAATTTAAATAATTGATAATTATAAAATATTTTAAATTTATAGATTTAAATTATTAAATTATTATTATTGATAAGGTTTTAAAAGTATGATATAATTTTGGATAGTAGTATAGGAGGTATTATGAAAGCTTTAAAACTTATTAAAAATATATTTTTAGGAATACTAGCAGTTGTATTTTTTGGATTTGTTATTTTTATGACAGTGTTATTATTAAATTATAATGATTATGGACTTACTGAGTTTGGGGATAAAACATTAGTTATTTTAAAAGAAGCTATTTCTACTAATGATTATAAAAAAGGAGATTTAGTTTTAGTTCAAAAACAAAAGTTAGAAAACTTAAAAGTTGGTGATAATGTTTTTGCGTATAAAGTAGATGCTAAAGGATCTGTTAGCATAGACTATGGCAAGATTGGTGAAATATATGAACAAGAACAAGCTATTACGTATGAAAATGGTTCAACTTATTCTATTAATTACGTTGTTGGAACACCTGGAAAGGTATATCATGATGTTGGTACGTTTTTATCAGTAATAGAGTCTAAATGGGGATTCTTATTTATAGTTTTACTTCCATCATTTTTAATATTTATTTATGAATTATATGCTTTAATTGTAGAAATAAAGTATGGTTCAAAAGAAGAGGCTTAAGAATAAGCATTTGCTACCAGTTATAAATACTGGTAGTTTTTTCTTTAAAAAAATAGTCGTATTTTGTTGTAATATACACCTTATTATGATAAAATAATTTAGTAAGATATGATACTAGAAGGTAGGGGTATTTATGAGCAAAAAAAGTGTTAAAGAGTTAGTATTAAACGTTATTTTAGATATTTTAATATTTTTACTAGGGTTTGTTCTAATTGTATTTATATATAACAATATAGAAGTAAAAGTGTTAGGAAATGATCATGCTAGCTTCTTTGGTTATTCATTATTCGAAGTTCAAACAGGTAGTATGAAAAATGAAATAAATATAGGAGACTGGATAATAGTTAAATATACAGATGATATCTCATTAAATGATGTAGTTACGTATAAAAAAGGTAAGAATTTTATAACACATAGAGTAGTTGAAGCTTATAAGAATACTTACGTTACTAAAGGTGATGCTAATAATACTAAAGATGATGCAATAAGTAAAAAGCAAATAGTTGGTAAAGTAGTTAAAGTACTTCCTCATTTTGGATTTGTTAAGAAGACTTTATTTAATCCTTTTATAATTATACTTTTACTTTTAATAGTTTATGTAGCTAATCTTAATTCAAATGATAATAAGATTAATAAATTAATTGATAAAGTATCACCAAATAGAAAAGATTTTATTAAAAAAATAAAAGATAAATTATCTAGTATAAAAATAAAAGAAGATAAAAAGCCTATCAAGGAAGAAATAATTAAAGAATTAAAAGTAGATAATAAAAAAGAAATAGATGAAGAAGATGAGGCTGTTAATAATCTTAATTTAGAGATAGAGGCAAGACCTAATCCTGAAGATTTGGATAAAACTATGTTCTTTAGAATGGTAAATGTTGATGAAACAGAACTTGATAATACTTATTTAAAGATTGCAGAAACTTCTATTGATGATAATAAAGAGTCTATAAAAAAAGTAGCATTAGAAGATAAAAAGGATGAAGAAGATGATGCATCTATTATAGAAAGTAATTTAGAAATGCTAAATGAAAGAAAGAAAAAGTTTAATAGTATTTTAGAAAAAGCTATTTATATTAAAAAGTTAGAATTAGATGAAATAATTAGTATTTTAGATACTGATAAAAAGCTAAAAGTTAATGAAGCAACTATTAAAGAGTCATTATTAAATTCTTATATAGATGGAAAGTATTACAATTATTCTGGTGATGTTAATACGATGTATAATGGTCGTAATGCTATTAAGAAAACTAAAGATATAATGAAAGAAGAAGCTATTAATTTAATAAAAAAATATAAGGGTACCGACTTAAAGTATGGACTTAAAGTAGAAAAGTATTTATCTATATTTAATGTTATTATTAGTTTAGATCATTACAGTTTAGTAGATATGGATATAAAAGCTAAAAGAGAATTATATAAAAGTGAGATACTAAAATATATAAAAAATTATTCTGAAGTAGAAGATATACTAATAAATGTAAATAGAATTATAAGGTTACAAAAAATACATACTGGTATGATTAAACAAAGTTTAGAAAAATTAGAAACTGGTATGTTTGAATTAAACGTTAAAGGTATTACTTCTAAAAAGGATTTATATGGTATTAATCTAGAACATAATATAACCTTTAGCAAGGCATATAGTGATTATATTGTGGATAAAACATATAGTGAAGGTGTAATTGCAGAAGATAAAATAATTATACTAGTTAGCTTATTATTAAGTAAATTAGTTAAAAATATGTTCTCATTTAACTTTAAAGATAAATACATTATATATTTACCTAATACCTTATATGAAAAAGAAAATAAACTAAATAAAATAATTGAAAAACTAAATGATGAATTTGTTAAAAATAGTATAATTATTTTAGTTAGAGAAAATGAATTTAGAGAAAATAAGAAAATAATTAAAAAATTAATGAAGATAGGTTTTAAGTTTGCAATAAGTTTAGAAGAAGAAAAATCTTTAAATGAAAAAGAAAAGAAAGATTTATATTTAGTTAAATACATATTTGTAGGTCTTAAGAAAAATGTATCTTCTGTAATATATGATTCAATTCCAGAAGAATTATTAGAAAGAGTTGTCTTTGATGATATTTTAAATAAAACTGGAAATTACGTGGGGGGAGAATAATGAATACGTTTTTAAGATTCTTTTATGAATTTCTTTCTGTCTTTTTTGAAGGACTGTTTGGTGGTATAAAAAAGATGTTTGATTTTAAAGCTTATGCTAAAATAATAGATAGTTATAGTGGAAGCTTTAGTAAAGGAGAAAAGTCCTTTTTATACATAGGTATTGCTTTTCTTGTTATAATTGTTTTATTAGTAATTGGACTTATAGTTTTATTTATTAAAAAGATGATTAGAAAAGCTAATAGAAAATTAAATAAAGATGAGTTATTAAATGAAATTGGTAATTTAAATGAACAAGTTAAACAACTTATGAAAGAAAAAGAAAAGATAATGGCAATGAAAGTTTCCCAGTTAGGTATTAATCCTAATGAAGAGGAAAAAGAAGATGAAGAAGCTGATGACGTTTCAGATGAAATAAAAGGAGATCCAAATATAAGATTTCCAAAGCTTGTTTCTATTGATGAAGCATTAGCTAATTATAAAGTTAAAAAATATAATAATAGTGAAAGTTTAACTGAAATAATAGATGACTTTAGATGTTTTGCTGCAAGTAAATTAAAATTATATTATGATTTTGATATATTAAGACCATTTTTTGCAGGATTAGCTTGTGGTAAGTTAATTATATTACAAGGTATTTCTGGTACTGGTAAAACATCACTTGCGTACGCTTGGGGTAAGTTTGTTAAAGTAGATTCTTGTGTTGTTTCTGTTGAACCATCTTGGAGAGATAGATCAGACTTTTTAGGATACTTTAATGAATTTACTAAGAAATTTACTGAAACAAAGGCATTAGGTGAAATATATACAGCATCGTTTGATGATAATGTTCATACAATCATACTAGATGAAATGAACTTAGCCAGAGTAGAGTATTACTTTGCGGACCTTTTATCAATCCTTGAAATGCCTAATAGAGATGAATGGATAATTGATATAGTACCAAGTAGTTGGGAAAAAGATCCAAAGAAAATTCCAAATGGAAAACTTAAATTACCAGGAAATCTTTGGTATATTGGTACTATAAATAATGATGATTCAACATTCATGGTAACAGATAAAGTTTATGACCGTGCTATGCCACTTGATATAAATACTAAGGTAGATCCTTTTGAATGCAGAGATCAAGAAGCATTAGAAATAAATTCTAGTTATTTAGAAAGTTTATTTCAAGATGCAATTGAAAAACATCCTGTTTCAAAAGCAAACTTAGATTTAGTTAGTGAAATGGATGATTATGTAATAAAGCATTTTAGAATATCATTTGGTAATCGTATTATGAAACAACTTAATACTTTCGTTCCAGTATATGTTGGATGTGGTGGTAGTGAAATAGAAGGAATTGATTACTTTATTGCTAAGAAAATACTTAGAAAATTTGATCAATTAAGTGTTTCATTTATAAGAGATGAAATAGATCCTTTTATATCATATTTAAATAAAAGGGTAGGTAAAGGTGTAATGAAAGAATGTATATCTTACCTAGAAACATTAAAGAAGAGTATATAATAAAGGGAAGGGATATAAATGGCTAAATTAGAAAACTTAGTTGATGAAACATTAAATGAAAATTCAAAAGTTTTTTTGAAAAATACTAATTCTGATATGCACTTTAAATCTGACTTTTTAGGAGATTCCCTTTCTTTTGAATGGATGGATGAGATGGAAAAAGCTTGTCCTTTTATTGATATAATAGTTAGAAATCCTAAAGTGGCTTTAGTTCAAGAAGAAATGGTAGTTAAAGTTGAAAAAGCTAAAAAGATAACTGTTGCAAGTGTAAAAGATTTAGCAAGACATACTAATTACATTTCAAAATTAAATGAAAAGACAAAAGATATAGAACCTAAAAAAATACTAGATATAAGAAATGAAGAAACTTATAATATATATGAAAATAGATTTTTATATTCTCTTATATATACAATGAATAAATTTATATTAGAAAAAGAGGATTTGCTTAATGAGCTAGAAGTAAATAATAAGAAAGTATTAGAATATAAAGCTGATACTACTACGTTAAAAGAAAAAGTAGATATATCACTTAAAATAACTTCTACTTCAATACCTAATGATGATACTAATAAAAATATAGAAGAAGAAATAGAAAATATTAAACAAAGAATAAAAAGAGTAAAAGAATATATTACAAGTTGGCAGAGAAGTGAAATGGTTAAAGCTTTAGATAAAGCTCATATAACACTTATTAATTCACAAGTTAAAAAGACAAATATTATACTTAAGAATCCTAACTTCCAAATAGCTGTTAAACTATGGGATTATTTAAGAAACTATTATTTAAATGATACTAAGAATTTAAAAGAAAATTTTGATACTGATGGAAATAATATAATTAAAGTTTTTTTAGATAGATCTTTCTTAATGAATTATTTTGTTTTAGATTCTATTGCTGCATCAAAAAAAGAGCAAAAAGAAAAATTATCTAAATATGCAATACTTATGTGTGCAGAAGAAATAGATAAAATAATTTCTTTACTTATGTCTCTTGGTATTAAAATAGATGAAAATGAGTTCATGAGATTTATTTCAGATGAAATAAAGAAACAAAAGAAAATACAGTCTAGTGGTAGTGATGCAGTAAAAAGAAAGTTTAAAAAGGAAATGGATGAATATATGGAAAGGATAAAGGATTATTTATAATTTATGGAAAAGAAGGAAAATAAAGGATTAAAAATAGTTAAAAGTGTTTTAAACTTTGTTATAGCGCTTTTAGTTATACTATTTGTAATAGTAGTTGTATTACAAAGATTTAGTAATAATAAATTATCATTTTTCAATTTTAGAATGTTTACTGTTGTATCTGGAAGTATGAAGCCCACTTATGACATAGGAGATGTTTTAATATCAAAAGAAATTGATGCTTCTAAAATAAAAGTAGGAGATACTATTAGTTATTTAGGTAGAGCTGGAAGCTTTAGGGATAAAGTTATAACACATAAAGTTGTTGGAATAGAAAAAGATGAAAATGGTAAATATGTATTTAGAACTAAAGGTACTGCTAACTTAGTAGAAGATCCATTGGTTTATCAAGATCAGTTATATGGTGTTGTAGTATATAAAGTAAAATTATTATCACTTATTTATAAAATAGTTAGTACTAAATATGGAATGTTAATATTTGTAATAATACCATTATTTTATGTAATAGGTTCAGAGATATTGTCATTTATGTTAGAAAAAGAAGAAAAAAGAAGAAGTAAATAACAAAATAAATATTATTAAGGAGGAGTAAATGGATAAAAGAAGAAAAGTTAATATAAGACTTAGCATTATGTCTATTACATTTATGGTTATTTCATTTATTTCAGTTACTCTTGCTTGGTTTGCATATAGCGGATTATCAAAGGTAGATACTGATGTTACTGTAAAATCATGGTATATAGAGTTTAAAAGAGGAGAAGAAGTTGCAACAAAAGATATAGTAATATCACTTGATGATGTAAAGCCTGGTATGGAAACGAATACAGAAGAAATAGTAATAAATAATAAAGGTGATTCTGATGCAAGTATTAAATATAAAATAGAATATGTTAAAATACTAAATGAAGATAATATGACATCATCATTAGATACTACATCTGATTATATAGAAGATGCTATAGCACATAACTATCCATTTCATATAAATATGGGACTAGATAGAAATAATGTACTACTAAAGGGTGAAGAAAATAGGTTTAAAATATCTGTTTCTTGGCCACTTGACTCTGGTGATGATAAATTAGATAGTTTATGGGGAAATAAGGCTTATCAATATCAAAAAGATACAAATAATTCATCTCCATTAATAAAACTTGGAATAAGTTTAATTGCAGAGCAGGTTATAGAAGATGATGAAAATGAATTAGATCATAACTATGACCTTGGGAAACTTATTTTATATGATGTCAAAGATAATAAAACATGCAATAACATAAACAGTACGTGTATTAAAACTCATGTTATTGATACAAAAAATAAAATAGCAGATGATATTGTTACATTATTACCAAGTTTTGATAACAATTATTTAGAAAATACATTTTATAATAGTGATTCGTTATATAACAATATAATATCAAGTTGGAATGCTAATACTAGAAAATTAAGTGTAGAAGATGTATTAAAAGTTATTTCAACTGATATAGATAATACTATTATAAAAAAAGAAGGACTATCAGATTTAATACTTGGAAAAGTAGATTATAAAACAAGGGCATCTACCATATTAGATAATAACTCTAATTATAATGCTTCTTATGTATTTAAAAATAGTTCATTTCTATATCTAGCTAGTAATACATGTTACTTTTTAGATGGACATGATAATAGTACATTTGCTTATAGTTTAGCTAAAATAGATAATGATACATCAAGTATAAATATGGTATCAAAAGACAAAACATGCAAAGTTATACCAGTTATAATAGCTAATAAAAGTAGTTTAAAAAACTAATTTATATATAAAAACAAAAAGAAAATGCAAAGAACTAACTTCCTTGCATTTTTTTGTTTAATTTAACTTTTGACTAAACTTGATATTAGCATTTATATTAAATGTTTCATTATTATTTGATGCAATAACATCATCATCATCAGTCATTTTTTCATCATTACCATCATACCATTCAAAGAATACTCTAATGGTAAATTTATCAAATTTGAAATTTTCATTAGTATTATCATATAGCATTTCATTTGTTATTTTATTTGAAGTGATATTATTATAATTAAGTACATCTCCTTCGGCATAATCTTTATCTAAAATAGCATATTTAGATATCATTAGATCTGGCATATCTTTATTTAGAATATCAAATGTTATTTCATAATCAAATGATACATCAACAAGAGTTGGATCTATTTCAATATCAAAGTATCCAGTAGAAGATGGTGCTAATCTATTAGCTTTTACATTATTATTTTCATCTATAATAGGTACTAATTTAAATGAAGTATTTTGATTAGTTGTTATATCATTATCATTTACAAGTATTTGCCATTTAGAAAATAATGCTTCAACATCACCAGTTGTATCAGCAACATACCTAGAGTATGTATTGCTCATTATACAGAGTGTAAATGATACTAAAATAAGTAATAATATAACCCTTAATTTCTTTTTCATATTAATCCCTCTTTTTATTTTTATATATTTTAAGTATACATTTAAATGTAAAATATTGCAATACATAACAGTAAAGTTGATATAAAAGTGTGTAAATATTTGTAAAATAAAAAACATTCTAAAATATTTACTAATTACTATATAAATGATATACTTTTAATTAATAAATGGAGGTAATAAAATATGAAAATTCCACATCATGTAGCAATTATTATGGATGGTAATGGTAGATGGGCAGAAAAAAGAGGCCTAAAAAGAACAAAGGGACACCAAAAGGGTGCAGAAACATTAAAGAAAATATCAGAATACATATTTGATAAAAAAGTTAAGATATTAAGTGTATTTGCATTTTCAACTGAAAATTGGAAAAGAGATAAAGAAGAAGTAGATTATTTAATGGATTTATTTCTAAAATCATTTAAAGATAATTTTGATTCTCTTAAAAAGAAAGGTGTAAAGATTATTTTTTCTGGTGTAAAGTATAAGCTAAGCGATAAAGTTATAAATGCAATGAATAAAATGATGAAAGAAACTGAAAATAATGCTAATGGTATTTTTAATATATGTTTAAATTATGGTGGTAGAATTGAGATTGTAGAAGCTACTAAAAAAATATGTACAGATGTATTAAATAATAAAATAAGTATTGATGATATTACAGAAGAGTGCTATAACAAATACTTATTTAATGATTTAGAACCAATAGATTTAATGATAAGAACATCTGGAGAATATAGATTAAGTAATTTTATGTTATGGCAGATGGCTTATTCAGAGCTTTATTTTACAAATACATTATGGCCTGATTTTGATGAAAAAGAGTTTGATAATGCATTAGATGTATATAACAATAGAGAAAGAAGATTTGGAGGCATAAAAAAATAGAAATGGGAAAAATTCCATTTCTATTTTATATATCCATTTACTTTAAATTTTTCTATTGTTTTTTCTTTAGAAGTATCTCCAACAATTCTATTTAAAGTTGTTTCTTCATCACCCTTAGTTATAAACATAATAGTAGGTGTACCACTAACACTAAATTTTTCATTTAATTTGTTAAATTCATCTTCACTTAATTTACTATTATCTAGTTTATAAATAGTTAAGTTATATTCTTTTAATACTTCTTTTAGTTTTGGTTCGTAGCTAACACAGTTATGACAGCCTTCATTTCCAACATATAATACAAAGTTTTCTTTATTCTCAATTTTTTTATTAAGTTCATTAAGAGAAATCTCTTTTATATTACTAGAACTTGAACATCCACAAACAAAACTTGCAATAATTAAACCTAAAATAAGTCCTTTAATAATTTTAACCATAATAAATCACCCAAAGTAATTTTAACACTATTTAACATTTTATACAATAAAACATTTACTTTTTTTTGTATTATAGGGTATAATTAACTTAAGGAAGGTGTTTATATGTTAGATTTTATTAAAGATAAATCTTATTATTTATTAGGAGGAACAGTAGTTATACTTGTAATTGTAATATTAATTGGATCATGTGCTAATAAAAATACTGGCTCTAGCTATGAGAAAATAGAAGAAAAAATGAAATTAGCTGCTAAAAGTTATTATGATGCAAGAAAAGATAAATTACCTAAAGAAGATGGTGGGGTAGTTAAAGTAAATATAGGTACGTTAGTTGATGCTGAATTATTGGATGAGGTTAAAGATCCAAAAGATAAAAATAGCATTTGTACTGGTTATGTTGAAGTAACAAAAGTAGGAGATGATTACTCATATAGTCCATTTTTAAATTGTAAAGGTAACTATGAGCCAAAGTATTTAACTGATGTAATAAAAGGTGTTACAACAGATGAATATGGTAATGGTGTATATAACTTAAATGGCGAATACGTATATCGTGGCAAAGATGTTAATAACTATCTTAAATTTGATAATAAGATATGGAGAATTATTAAAATAGATAAAGATGGTGATATAAAAATAGTTTCTGCAGAGCCTACTGAAGACTCTTATCCATACGATACTGCATATAATAGTGAATCTGAAGATAATTCTGGAATAACAACAGATTACTTAAAAACAGATATTAGAAAAACATTAAACGATTATTATAATGATAATTTTAGTAAAGAAGCTAAGTCTAAAATTGTTAAAAAAAGATTATGTGTAGGCAGTTACTTATTAACTGATGAATTTAGTTATGAAAAAGAATGTTCTAAATTAACTGATTATGAATATATTGGATTACTAAATCCTACAGATTATCAAAATGCATCTTTATCGGCAGAATGTAAAACGTTAGAAAATAGAGAATGTTCTAATTATAATTACTTAGCTGATTATAAATTTAGTTCTTTCTTTATCAATCCATCTTCAAAGAATACATATTCTGTATTACGTTTATCTGATAGGATATATGATACATATGCAGAAGTTGGATTAAGAATTAATCAAGTTGTTTATTTAACTGGCAAAAGTATTAAAGCATCTGGTGATGGAACCCTTGAAAAACCATATAATATCAAATAAATGTAAATATGAACAATATAGATAATAAAATTAATTGACAAAAAAAATAAAATAGGTTAACATATAGTTATAAATGTTTAGGAGGAAAGAGTTATGTTTATATTAGTAGATACTTGTAAAGATTTAAGAGCAGTTGTTGCGATAGTTTCTTTTATATTGGGAATTATTCAATGGGTTGTTCCAATTATATTAATAATTTTAGGAACATTTGATTTGGTTAAGGCTGTTACTGCTGGTAAGGAAGATGACATAAAAAAAGGACAAAAAACTTTAATAAAAAGAGTTATTGCTGCTGTTATAGTATTTTTAGTACCACTACTTGTTAGTATTTTAATGGGTATGATTGGAAATACTGATTGGAAATCATGTTGGAAAGCACATAAAGATGATTCAATAACAGATTTCTTTGGTCCAGAAGCAATTGAGTAATAATTAAAAAAGTAAAAAAGAACTGTAAAATAGGTTCTTTTTTTGTTTAAAACATGTTATTATATATGTATAAGTAAAATATTGCCTAAAAGGAGTTATGTACACATGAAAAATGATAAGAAAATAAAATTCAGAAAGTCAAAGAATATTATAAAATATCTATTATTTACTATTTTATTTATATTCTTTGCATATGGGGGTATGTATGGAGTAACAGGTTTTTCACTTGGCTTAGAAAAAGTAAAAGCCGGGTCAGCTGATGCTGGTAATTGTCATTTTGCAGTTGAAGATAATACTATTAATGGTAATTCTGTAGTGATTGCTTGGTATTGTACAGATGGCGAAAAAATTAATGGGTATACGTTCTATGATTCAAAAGGAAATAGAATAAAATGGTTTGATGATAATGATAAGCATGATAAATCAGATAGATTATTAATTAGTGGATTTAAAAATAATAAAGAATATAAAGTTGAATTTAAAACTAAAAAAAGTAAAAAGATTGGTGAGGTTAAATTTAAAACTAATAGTAATGGTGCAAGTTTAGATGAGAAATTAGAAGATACTAGAGTACCTTCACCATATGTTTGGTTTACCAATGCAACTTCTGAGGGTGTAACAATTCATTGGAGAGGCTTTGGAGATAGAATTAGTCATTATGATGTATATAATGACAGTGGATGCAACAATACTGTAGGGGATAAATATAGAGGACCTATATCATCAGTAGCTGATCATCCACAAATTGGTTCAATTAGAGAAAATACTTTAAAAGAAAACCAATGTTACATTATCCAAATAAAATTTAATGAGGGCGAAATTATTCATATGCAATATAATACTAAAACCAATTCAATGGGAGATGTTTCAAGTAGTAAAGAAGATAATAATTATATGCAAAAAAATAATTCAGATAGTAATTGGGCAAGCAGTGATGCAAAGAGTGATATAAAGAATGATTCAAATAATAGTTCAAATGGAACTAACACTCAGTCGCCTACTATAGCGAGCAATGGTAATTTTATTTGCAAAGAGGGGGACTTAAATTCAAATGGAAAATACACGCTTAGATACTATATAAGAAAATATTGGGATTGGGTAACATTTTTATTGCCATTTCTTTTAATTGGTTTTATTACTTATGATTTTATAAAAGCTTTAACTTCTAAGGATTCAGATGCAATAAAGAAAAGTTCTTCTAATGCTGTAAAAAGAGTTATAGCAGCTTTAATATTACTTTTATTACCATATTTAATTAATGTTATTTTTGGATGGTTTGGCTTAACTTTTTGCTTTTATTAGGAGGTGATTTAATTGTTTATTTTAGATGCAGTTGGTAATATAAGGACAATTTTATTTACTATTGATCAGGTTGCATTTTCTTTAATTGATAATGCTTATAATTTAATTGTTGTTTTTTCTAAGGCAGAGTTCTTTAAATCAGATGCAATAACAGGTATAATGAATAGTACTTATGTTGTAATAGGTCTTTTTGCATTGTTTAAAATGGCTGTATTATTAGTTAATGCGATTGTTAGTCCAGATAGATTATTTGATAAAGATAAAGGATTTGTAGTGATTATACGTAATGTAGTTATAATGTTTGCATTACTTATATTTGTTCCTATTTTATTTAAAGAATCTATGAATTTACAAAGTACAATTGTAGAGGGAAATTATGTTAATAGACTTTTTGGACTTAATGTTCCTGATAATTATAATCCAGGAGATATGTTTAAAGCACAGGCAATTTCAGCTTTGGTTCATCCAAACGAGGCTTTTGCTGTTT
This sequence comes from uncultured Bacilli bacterium, assembly GCA_934162425.1. Taxonomy (GTDB): domain Bacteria; phylum Bacillota_I; class Bacilli_A; order RF39; family UBA660; genus Aphodocola. The sequence continues at coordinate 5,827 of CAKPIS010000005.1, read as the reverse complement.
ATAAAAATAATAAATACGAAATAACTACAGGCAATAATGGAACTGATAAGTATTGTAAAGATGATAGCACACATTGTAAAGAAGCTATAGAGGATTATAATAAGGCCTTATTTGGCACAGAAGAACAAAGAAAACACATGTTTTCAACATTATTAGATCATATGGGCGATTATGTTAAAGATGATTTTGGAAACGGAAAAGAAAAAATATATGTATATGATTATTCTATGTTTTTAACATTTATAGTTGGTATTGCAATTACTTATTTACTTATTTTGTTTTGCTTCGACTTAGCAGAAAGAGTAATAAAGCTAGCAATATTAGAAATTGTCTCACCACTGTTTATAGTTACATATATAGATCCAAAGTCTGCTAAGTCTGGACCATTTAGTAACTGGCTTAAAGAAGTAGGAAGTACATATGTAAGCTTATATATAAGATTAGCTGCTCTTGCTTTAATAATTATTTTAACTACTTTGTGGCAACAAAGAAATACTGATATTAACTTAGGTGGTTGGGGTAATATTGTCTTTATTCTTTCAATACTTATTTTTGCTAAAAACTTTCCAAAATGGTTAGGTGGATTAATTGGTGTTAAAGATTTTGATGGTGGACTAGGTGGTCTTGGTAAAAGACTTGGATCTGCTGCTTTAGTAGGTGGAATGCTTACTAAAGCTGGACATGGTGCACTAGGTCTTGCTTCAGGAACTGCAAAAGCAACTGCAAATCAAATTAGCCATAGAAAGGCACTAAAAAACGCAGCATATAAAAACGCTGGTTTAAATAAAGGTATAGGAAAAGATAATAAAAAAGCTAGAAATGATTGGTATGAAAATAATAAAGATAAATATGCCGATATGAGTAAGAGAAAAGCTATACGTGCTGCTAGAAAAGAAGCTTTATTAAATGATACTGCTTATTCTGGAGCTAAGACTGATAAAGATGGAAATAAAGTGCCAGCAATGCAACCACATCTAACTGGTTTGAAACAATTCGGAGCAGCTGCCCTAATGGGAGCTGTCAGTGGTGGACAAGCTGGTTTTAAAGCAGATAATATAAAAGGAGCATTTAAAGGTGGCATAACTGCATCAAATAATCTTGCTAAAGATTTAGCTTTAGAACATCATACAGGTTTTGCTGGTAAAATCGGTAATTTTATCAAGGGACTGCCTGGTGCTGCTGTAGAAAGTGCATATGGGTCTTCTAATGATTTATATGAAATGAGAGATAAACAAGGTAAAAGATTGAAGGTTAAATCTTGGACAGAAAAAGGAAATTATGGTACTCAAGATGTTGGTATAGGTAAAGGAAAAATTGCTGCTGGACAAGGTGATATAAATAAAATATGCGATAAGATTAGCACGAATAAAGACAATATGGGTGACCTTAATAACGCTAGTTTTGCTGCTGCACAATATGGTATTAATAGAGGATATGTAGAAACTGATGATAAAGGAAATATTAAAAATCTTGATAATATAAAATATAATGCTGATTCTAAGTCATTTGATTTTATTGGTTCTGATGGAAAAGTTAAGGAAACTATTAAATCTGAAAAACTTGAAGCAAATTGTGGTGGAATAATTGATTCTTCTAGTGCTGGTTCTGCAAATCAAGAGAAAATGGTTAATACTTATAAAAACCAAGCATTATCAAATTATCAACAAAATGAACAAATACGTTCACAAGAAATATCATCTTATCAAACATCTAAAGCTGAAAGTGATAAAATACAGAGCGGACTTGTTGGTATGAATGCAATATTAGGTGGTTTAGGTTTAACTTTGGATGCTAAAAGTGCAAGTACAATTGCTGATTCAGTTTTGCAAGGAACTAATAGAATAAATAAAGAAATAGAAAAGTTAAATAAGACAATGGAAGCTAGTCAAGATAAAAAAGATCATTTAAAAGATTTAAATGAAAAATTAGAAGATAACAAATTATTGGCGAAAGCTGATAACGAGGGTGCTCTTGAAAAAATTGTTTCACTTCTTAATGACAAGGATTTAGGCATAGCAAAAGAAGGGGAGACAATACCTGTTAGTAAAGAAAACCTTGATAATTATATCAAAGTCGCTCAAAATATAATAAATCAGCAATTAAATGAATTTAATGCTGTTGAACAACAAAAGAAAAATTTCGAAGGTATGCTTTCTAAAATTTCTGAATATCAATCAATTGCTGGAGGTGGAAAGGAAGCTAAGAATGCTTTTGATAGTGCTATGAGTGCTAATTTAGCTAATATACAGGCTGTGTCTAATGCTCAAAATGAATTAAAGTCTGTAATTGATAGTATAAAAGGTTCTACTATATCTGAAAAGGCTAATACATTGTCTATAGAAGAAAAGAAAATTTCATCTAGAATTGAAGGCTTAACAAAAAAAGATGATGAGAAATAAAAAGGGGTGATTATTTATGTATAATGGACAATATTTAATAGCTGCTAACTCTAAAAGAGGTCAGTTAATATTTAGTATATTTAGGAAAATTGATTTATTAATAGCTAGTATTGGTGCTGTTGCAACTTTTCTATTATTAATTATAGTTCAACCTAGCAGTTTATTATCTGGCATATTAACTTTACTTCCATTACTTGTTTGTGCATTTTTGGTAATACCTATACCAAATTATCATAATGTTTTATGTATTCTTCAGAATATATATAATTATCTATTTGTAGATATAAATGAATTAAAATGGAGAGGATGGTGTTGTAAAGATGAGTACAAAGACTAGTGGAACAACAGAAAGTTTCGTACCTGTTAAAGCTATTATTAATAATATGATAGAGCTTGACAGTGGGTTTAAGGTTGCAGGAGTTAAGGTTGCACCTAAAAACATATTTATACTTGATGAAGGGGATCAATTTAATGTTATAGATGGTCTTAAGGATTTCTATAACACTCTTGATTTTGAGTTTTGGCTTATTATAGCAGATAGACCTGTTGATATATCTGTTTATATAGCTGAACTTCAGATGATGTATAATCAAGCTCAAAATCCAGTTATAAGAAAGCTTATTAATCAAGACTTATCAAAAGCAGAAGAGTTTAATGATAATGTTTCTGATATTGAATTTTACATATTATTTAAAGATAAGAATGTAGAAATGATTCAAAAGAAGATTAGACTTATAATTAATGGTCTTGCTAATGCGGGACTTTCATCTAATCAAGCTAATAATGAAGATTTAAGAAGTATTTTAGATAACTTCTTAAATGCAGGACAAAAAACTGAGTTTGGGACGGTGTTAGCATAATGGCAAATATTAATATAAAAAAGGAGCTAGCTCCTAAAGGTTTAGAGTTTAAAAGATCTGAATTTATTATAAGTGATAAGTGGTGTACAATATTAACAGTAATTTCTTATCCTAAATGGATATCACCAGGTTTCTTATCTAATATAACAAATAATCCTGGTGTTAAGGTAGTAATTAAACATATACCACTTCCATTTTCTATAATGGCTAAAATGCTTAATAAGCAATTAGCTGAATTAAAAGCAAATTATGAAAAAGAAAATGATAAAACTGCTCAAGAACAGTTAAGACAAGATTATGATTCTTTAAATGATTTTATACAGATGATAACAACTAATCAATCTAAAATATTTGATTTTCAACTTCATTTAGTAATTACTGCTGATACTAAAGAGGAACTTGAACAAAAGAAATTACAAATGAAAAATTATTTATCTTCTTTAGAAATGAGAGCAATTCCTCTTATGTTTGAACAAAGAAAAGTTCTTAAGTCAATTCTTCCAATATTTCCAAAGCAAACAATAGAAGATCAAATTGGAACTCCAATTACTTCTCCTACAATTGCTGCAATGTATCCTTTTATCTTTGATAGTTTAAAAGATCCAGGTCCAGCTTGCTTACTTGGTACTGATTTTTCTGGAGGTGTTGTTTTATTTAACCAGTTCTTATATCAAACTAGAAAAGAGTTTAATAGAAATGATGCTAATATGATAATATTAGGTACTACTGGTTCTGGTAAATCAACGGCAGCTAAACTTCTTTTAAGAACTTATATTAGAAATGGATATAAGAGTGTTGTAATTGATCCAGAAGGTGAATTAGAAGAGATGGTTTCTCGTATGCAAGGAGACTTTATTGATCTTGGTAAAGGCGGACAATTTGGTATGATTAATCCGCTTGAAGTTATAATAGAAGCTGATGAAGATGAATTAAGAGAAGGATTAGGTTATACAGTACTTACTAAAACACTTCAATTTCTAAAGGCTTTTATGAAATATTATGATCCATCAATAACAGAAGATGTTTTAACAATGTTTAGTGAAATGGCACAGTTAACATATCAACGTTTTGGTATATCATTTGAAAGTGATTTTTCTAACATGTCGCCAGAAGAGTATCCTACGTTTTCTGATCTTTATGAAACTTTAGTTAGAAGAATTGAAGCATATGGTGATCAATTAACTCATGAAAGAGATATATTAGAAAAACTAGAACTTAAGATTAGACCTTTAGTTAAAGAATTAAAATTCTATTTTGATGGACATACAACTATTAGACCTATGACTAAGTTTATAGTATTTAATATAAGAGATTTAATGAATGCTGATGAAAATATTAGAAATGCACTATTCTTTAATATATTAAAATATGCATGGAGTCATTGTTTAGATAGGTCAATTAATACAGTAATGATGGTAGATGAAGCTCATATACTTCTTTCTGGCAATAATACTATTGGAGCTGACTTCTTAGCACAAATTCAAAGACGTGCTAGAAAGTATAATAGTGGTACGTTAATTATTACACAACAACCAAGTGATTTTGCTGATCCATCTGTTATAACACAAGGAAAAGCTATATTTGATAATGCTTCTTATTATCTTGTTATGGGTCTTAAAAAGCAAGGGGCTGAAGATTTAGCTAAATTAATAGACTTAAATGAACAAGAAAAAGATAGTATAAAAAAATATAATCAAGGTGAAGCACTATTTGTATGTGGTAACAGAAGAATGAGAGTAGATATAAATGTAACTGAAGCTGAACTTGATTCATTTGGTTCTGGTGGTGGACTATAAGATGCATAAGCATCTTTTTTTTTGTATATTTTTATGATACAATTATACTAAGTTAGGTGGTGCAGTGATGGATCAAAATAATAAAAAAATTAATGATGATTTTGATATGAAAGATGTTAGCAATGATAAAAATATTAATTATGTAAATGGTAAAAATGCTACAACAAATTCTAATAATGAATTTGTAATTAAAGATTTAAGTTTTGAAGACTTTAAATTTGATGCAAAATTAGAGGGTGGAAATACTACTATGAAATCTGATGATAGTTCTTCTGAAAAGTCATCATCAGATAATAATACATCTAGTGGAACATCATCTGATTCTAATGATACAAGTGCATCTGATAATAAAAATGATTCTAATAGTAATACATCTAATGATAATGATATGAAAGATGTAAGTGATGATAATTCAGAAAATTCTAGTAGTCAAAGTAATTCGAGTGAAAGTCCATCTCCTGATGATTCTGATTTAAAAGATAAGAATGATAAAGATAAAAAAGATGATTCTGATTCAAAAGACAAAGATGATAAAGATAAAAAAGATGATTCTGATTCGAAAGACAAAGATGATAAAGATAAAAAAGATGATTCTGATTCGAAAGACAAAGATGATAAAGAAAATAAAGATGATTCTGATTCGAAAGACAAAGATGATAAAGATAAAAAAGATGATTCTGATTCAAAAGACAAAGATGATAAAGATAAAAAAGATGATTCTGATTCAAAAGACAAAGATGATAAAGATAAAAAAGATGATTCTGATTCGAAA
>CAKPIS010000004.1 GCA_934162425.1 uncultured Bacilli bacterium | reverse complement strand
AAGATAAAAAAGATGATTCTGATTCAAAAGACAAAGATGATAAAGATAAAAAAGATGATTCTGATTCGAAAGACAAAAAAGATTCAGATGATAAGGATAAAGACAAGGAAAAAGATAAAAAAGATGAATCTAATGATAGAGATAAAGAAAAAAAACGTGATGGATTAGATGACAAAGATAAAAAAAATACCAATAAGAATAAAGAAGATTCTAATAATAAAAATAATAAAGAAAATAATGGTGATAATAAAAATAATAATAAGAAAGATAAGGAAAATAAAACACCAAATGAAACTCCTAAGAAAAATGATTCTAACAAAAAGAATAATAGTGATAGAAAGCCAAATCCTTATCAAAGAAAGAAAGATGAGTTAAAGAATAAGTGGAATAATAGACCTAGAACACCTAAAGACTTTGCTAAAAGAGCAGGAAATGGTCTTAAGAATAAAGCTAAGGATGCTGTTAATAATAGTGCACCAGGAAGAGCTGTTAATAAAGCAAAAGAAACTGTACAAAAGACAAAAGAAACTATAGAGAAAACTAAAAAGATAGTTAAACATCTTATTAAATATTGGAAAGTATATGCTATTGGAATTGGTGTAGGATTAGTTGTTTTCGCTGTAATAATATTTTGTTCTTTGACTGCCACTGGTATAAATGGTGATGTTAATAATGAAGGTGCTGAAGAAAAGTATTCGGAAAAAGACCAAGAAACACTAAAAGAGTTAAAGGACATTTTTGAAAGTCACCCTGGGGTTGATGGAACCGTTGCTATGGCTACTGTTGCTCTTCCTTATTATGAAGTTATGATAAATGGTAATGTAAAAGGTTATTTAAATGCACCAACGCCCAGTGATAAGGATGAAGATACTGAAGATAGTGATAGTACGGAAACTACAACTGATAGTGGCAAAAATGATATAGAAGAAACTGATATAGTAGGTGATGATACTTATCTAGCTGTATTTAGAAAAAAGAAAGTAAGAAAAAGACTTAATAAGTTACTAGAAGAATTTGGTAAGGGTGAAGATTCATATAAGAGTTACTTAAAAGATAGTTATTTTAAATCAGATGGTGGATATTCTTACTTAATATCAAGACCAAGTTTTATAACTGGTTATAATGGTTATAAAAAAATGTTTGCTGATATTAAAGAAGAATATAAAGATAAACAAGAAGCATTAAAAGATGCTATTATAGAAAACATATATGAAATAAGCAGTCTATTTGCTCCGTATGTATATGAAAATAGTGAATGCGTGGCAAATCTTATTGATGCTGGTTCTATTTCAACCACAGAACTTTTAAAAGCTAATGTTTTAGTTGATTTAAAGAAACCTGGATGTAGTAGTATAGATAGTTGTACAGAAAGCTACTATGATCATTATTTAACTTTAGAAGAGTATATTAAGGGTGTTGTGTATGAAGAAATGGGAAGAAGTACAGATGTTGATGTTTTAGCTGCTCAGATGGTTGCAGCTAAAACGTATACTTTGAGCAGACATTCTCCTAAAAAAGATCCAACTTCTGGTGCATATGTAATGACTATGCTTTGGTCAACTGCAGATCAAGATTTTTGTCATACTGAAAAGGGATGTGATTCTAGTGATATAAAACCATATTATGGTTATAATACTGGCGGAGATGATAGACTTATGCATGGAAATAACCATGGACCACTTTCTGATAATCAAAAAAAACTTTATGATAGTGCATGGAATAAATCAAAAGATACATATATATTAGATAAAAATGGTAATCCAGCAAAAGTTTCTTATTGGGAAGGTGGAGGCTGTAATCCGGGAAATTGTATGGAACAATCTGCACTAGAAGCAATGACTAATACAGGTGATTATAATATTATTTTATCAAAATTTTATACCAATTTTTCGCTTGCAACTGTGAAAGGTGATAGTACCAACATTCAGCAAGTTGGTGCACCGGTTTGTACTGGTAATACTCAGAATTTAGCGGCAAAAAGAAATAAAGTTGTATCATTTGCAAACAAATATGTTAAGAAAATTCCATATGATAAGGATAAATTAGCTAAAGTTTCTGGTTTTGAAGGAAATAATTTTGGAATTGAAACAAGGGAAGTTGCAGGCACACCTGCAGAATTTAAAACAGGTCTTGGAGTTGTTGGATTTGTAAATTGGGTTTATTGGTCAACAATAAATGAAAATTTTGGAAATACCAATGACATTCAAAAGATAATTAGTAGTTCATTTGAAATTACTAAAGATAAATTGTTATTAGGAGATATTGGTTATTCAGCTGACAAATCACTAGTTGCGATATATGCTGGTGATGAAAAATGGATTTATGAAGATTCTATATCAAACAATGTAATAATTCAGCCTTCTGATAAATTTACTAAATTCATAAGACTAAATTCATTTAAAGACGAAATATATGATTATCCAATTAGAACTAAAAGACCAACTCCTACAGAATGGAATATGAATGATACAAGTAAATGGGCATATTATGCAAATGAATTTATAGGAGAATGTCCTTGGTTTGCAAGAAATAGGGCTGCAGAAATAATAAATGGTTTATATGATAGTGGAAGTTTAACTAAGGCTAAATACAAAACTCTTATTTCTAGAGTTGTATGTTGTTATGGTGATGGTGGACAATTCTTTCCAGGTGGTGCTGCAGATGGAGGTTGTGGAACAAAAAAATTCAAGGGAAGTACAAATATTAAAGACATTAAAACTGGTTCATTTTTATCAAAATCATCAGGTAGTCAATGGGGACATGTTATGGTTGTTGAATATGCTAATCCACAAGAAGATAAAATAATATTATCTGATGGTTATAATAAATCAGGAATGGATGATATGTGTACAAAAACAAATTTTAATTGTGGTGTTATGAATTTTAATACACAATATACCTATCAACAATTTTATAATGAATTTAGTAGTACATTTAAAGGTTATTTATACTTTTTAGAGGAATAAGGTGATATATATGAAAAAAAGAATTTTAATATTATTAATGATAATTATATTATCAGGATGTACAGTTAAGGAAAATATAAGCATTAATGCTGATGGAAGTATTAGTGAAAAAACAAATATTAGTTTTGATAATGAAATGGCAATAAATTATGATACACCAACTAAATATGCTGAAGATTTTTTAAAATATTATAATAGTGTTATTGAATTAAAAAATTATTCGTACGATATAATTGAAAATAAGAATAATACAGATGTTAAATTTAGTAGAAAAACATCAAAGTTATGTGAAGGTATAAAATATGGAGTATTTGTTGACAATTTATACAGCGATATTGAGTGTAGCGAAGATGATTATTATTACATCATAAAAAGTAATTCACAACAACTTCTTTCAAAACCTATGAATGAGAAAAGATTTGATGTTCAAAGAGTTGAATTGAATATAAAAGTGCCTATACCACTTGAAGAAAATAATGCTGATAATGTTTCAAATAATACATATACTTGGTTTTTTGATGAGAATACAGACTCTAATAAAAGTGTTTATTTAAAGATAAATAAAACTTTACTTGAAAATAAAAATAAGGTAGAAAAAGAACAAAAAACAAAAGAAGAAACTATTAAAAAAAATGTATCAAATATTAAGATAATTGGGGTTATAGTTGTTATATTTGCATTATTAATTCTTATTGTATATACGTTATATAAAAAATATAAAAATAATAAATTAGAATATTAATAAAAAGTTATACCAAATATTTAAAATGTTTGGTATAATATTTTTGTATGTAAGGGGATAAAGGAGGCTTTTTGTATGAAGCTAAAATTTAGAGCAGAAAAAAAAGATGTTGTAGCATTTTTATGGGCATGTTTGCTTTTGCTTATTGTTGTTGCAATGTGCGTTGTTAATTTTTATCATTCTGGTGCAGATGATGAAAGATTATTTATTGATGGACAGCTAACATGGACATTTGCTTTTTATAAAGGATTTTTTCCACCATATTTGTTTTATACAATTATATTTTGGTTAGTTGCAATAGTTGCACTTATGGCAAGTGTATCATCTCATTTCTTTGAAAGAGAAAAAGGAATTGGTTTTGCTAAAGGTAAAAAAGAAGATGGGTTCGGACGTTTTGCAAAAGAAGATGAATATAAAAAGTTTGAAAATGTAGAGCCTGTTAGTCTTACTGCTAAAGAAGCAACGGCAGCTGGATTTCCGCTTGTTTATGATAAAAAGAAAAATTTAGTATATGTAGATAATGGAGAAGCACATTCACTTGTTATTGGTGCTACTGGTTCTGGTAAAACTCAAATGGTTATTAATCCACTGGTTAATCTTTTAGCTAAAAAGGGTGAATCAATGGTTATAACAGATCCTAAGGGAGAAATATTTGAAAAGAATGGTGAAATGCTTAAAAACTTAGGATACGATGTTATAGTAGTTAATTTTCGTGATCCAAAAAATGGTAGTTGTTGGAATCCTTATACACTTCCTTATAAATATTATAAAGAAGGTAATCAAGATAAAGCTAATGAGTTATTAAACGATATGGCTATTAATATAGCATCTGATGAAAAAGCTGATGATCCATTCTGGACTAATTCGGCAGCAGATTATTTAACTGGACTTTCTCTTGGTATGTTTGAAGATGCAAAAGAAGATGAAATAAGTATTTCAACTGTAAACTTAATGATGACTGTTGGAGATGAAAAAATTGGTGCTTCTACATATTTAAAAGAGTATTTTAAAATGAAAGATCCAGCAAGTCCAGCTGCAATTAATGCATTAGGAACAATAAATGCTCCTCAAGATACTAAAAACTCAATAGACTCAGTATTAAAACAAAAAATAAAAGTATTTGCAGTTACAAGAAACCTATCAGAAATGTTATCTAGAAGTGATTTTGATATGGAAACAATAGGTGAGAGAAAAACCGCAGTATTTATGATAATACAAGATGAAAAAACAACATATCATGCACTTGCTACTATATTTGTAAAACAATGTTATGAATCGTTAATAGCAGTTGCACAAAGACATGGTGGTAAACTTCCTATTAGAACTAATTTTCTACTTGATGAGTTTGCCAATATGCCAAAATTCAAAGATATAACAACAATGATTACAGCAGCTCGTTCAAGACAAATTAGAATGACTATGATAATTCAGAATTTCGCTCAGTTAAAGCAAGTTTATGGTAATGAAGATGCTGAAACAATTCGTGGTAACTGTGGTAATATTTTATATTTGTTAACTGGGGAATTATCAGCACTTGAAGAAATAAGTAAGTTATGTGGTGATAAAATAGTAAAAGTAGGAAAAGATAAAAAAGAAGAAACTAGACCTCTTATTACTGTTACAGAACTTCAAAGATTTAAACAAGATGAAGTACTTGTGTTAAAACATAGGCTTCCACCACTTAGAACTAAGTTTTTACCATTTTGGAATACAAATTTCGGGTATGGTAAAAATAATGAAAAAGTTCCTAAAGCTGAACTTCCAATTCATGAACAAAGAGAAATTAAATTATTCGATATAAGAGAGTTTGTTAAAAAGAAAAAAGAGGAAGCTAGAAATAATGCAATGGGTGCAAATCCATTTGGTGGAGACTCTAATCCTTTTAGTGGAGGAAATCCGTTTGCTCCTAATTCTAATCCATTTGGAGGTGCAAGTCCTTTTGGTGGAGGAAATCCGTTTGCACCTAAACAAACGCAAGCAAGTAATAGTCCTCTGCAGGATAATAATTTTTCGTTTGATAAACCTAATACTAATATTGCTTCAGAAAAAGAACTTGACATTGACGAAATGATTAAAAAGATAGATGCTAAGATTGCTGAATTAGAAAAAGAAGAGGAAAATGATAATAAGGCTAAAGAAGATAATGAGTTAGCATCTCAAAAGGATAATGGTATTGTACTTGAACCATCATTTGATAATAAGATAGACTTTAATTCATTCTCAAAACCTTCATCTGTTAGTAAAAATGATTTTATGGAAGATTTTATGGAAGATTTATCTGATGATGATGAAGATAATAAAGTTGAAGAGATAAGTTCTATAGATAATAAAGAGAAAATTAATAACCAAGTTACTTCACAAAATGAATCAATATATAAAAATAATAATGAAATAGATAAAATAATGAAAGAAAAACCATCAAATGATGATGATGATTTCTTTGATGAATTCTTTGAGTAAAAAGCACTTTAACAAAGGTGCTTTTTTCATATAATAAAATGGGTGATGAGAAGTGACAGAAAAACTTGGTAATATAGATAAAAATGACACTTTAATTGATATAAGAACTAGTAGTGAATTTAAATCTTATCATCTTGATGGCAGCATTAATATACCTCGGATTAAACTACTTAATAGTCATGAAAGTTATTTAAAGAAAGATAAGAATTATTATATTATATGTAATAAGGGAGAAGTAAGCTTATCTTGTTGTAAGATTTTAAATGCATTAGGGTATAGTTGTAAAAGTATAGTTGGGGGAATAGATCCTCTAATAAAGGAAAGAAATACTAAAAAATAAAAAGTATTTCTTTTTTAGAGGGTTTTTAACGTTAGGTGGATAATTATAAGAGTGAAGGGAGAATTCTATGAATTATTATGAAGAGATAAAAAGAGAATTAATAAATAATGAAGTATATAAAAGAGTAAAAGACTACTCAAAAAATAGAAGTGATTTAAACACATATTACATGGTAGGTAAATTACTTAGTGAAGCTGGTAAAAGTTACGGAGAAGGTATTATAGAAAATTACTCTGATAAATTACTTGTTGATGTTGGAAAAACATATACAAAGCGAACACTATTTAGAATTAGGCAGTTTTATTTAATGTTTTCAGAAGAAAAAGTGTCGACATTGTCGACACTATTATCTTGGAGTCACTATATAGAATTGTTAAAAATAAATGATGTAAATGAAGTTAAATATTATATAAAAATAGTGGAAGAACAAAATTTATCTGTAAGGAAACTTCGTGAGAAAATAAAGAATAAAGAATATGAAAGGTTAGATGAAGAGGCAAAGCACAAATTAATAGAAAATAAAGAAACGTCTTGTTATGATTTTATAAAGAATCCTATACTAATCAAAAATAAATATAACACTGATGAAATAACAGAGAAAACTTTAAAAGAACTTATATTGGAAGATTTAGATAACTTTTTAAAAGAGTTAGGTGATGGTTTTACATATGTTGGAAATGAATACCCGATAAAAATAGGTAATAGATATAATTATATAGATATGCTCTTATTTAACATAAATGATAATAAATATGTAGTACTAGAGTTAAAGATAACTGAACTAAAAAAAGAACATATAGGTCAAATTTCAGTTTATATGAATTATATTGACAACAATTTAAAAAAGATGGATCAAAATCCTACAATGGGAATTATTATATGTAAAAAGAATAATAAATTTATTATGAAATATGTTACTGATAATAAAATATTAGAAAGAGAATATGAACTAATATGAAGGAGAATTTTATGAATTATTATTAAGAAATAAAAAGAGAATTAATAAATAATGAAGTATATAAAAGAGTAAAAGATTACTCAAAAAATAGAAGTGATTTAAACGCATATTACATGGTAGGTAAATTACTTAGTGAAGCTGGTAAAAGTTACGGAGAAGGTATTATAAAAAAGTATTCTAATAGATTGACAAAGGAATTAGGTAAAGGGTATGGTATATCAAATTTAAAGAGAATGAGACAATTTTACATCTTAATTGAAAAAGGTGTTGCAATGCCACACCTTTTGAGTTGGACTCATGTTATGTATAAAGCTAATTATTACATGAAAATAGCAGAAGAACAAAATTTAAGCTATAGAAAACTTCGTGAGAAAATAAAGAATAAAGAATATGAAAGGTTAGATGAAGAGACAAAACATAAATTAGTAGAAAATAAAGAAACGTCTTGTTATGATTTTATAAAAAATCCTATACTAATTAAAAATAAATATAACACTGATGAAATAACAGAGAAAACTTTAAAAGAACTTATATTGGAAGATTTAGATAACCTTTTAAAGGAGTTAGGTGATGGTTTTACATATGTTGGAAATGAATACTCAATAAAAATAGGTAATAGATATAATTACATAGATATGCTATTATTTAACATAAATGATAATAGATATGTAGTACTAGAGTTAAAGGTAACTGAACTAAAAAAAGAACATATAGGTCAAATTTCAGTTTATATGAATTATATTGATAACAATTTAAAAAAGATGGATCAAAATCCTACAATGGGAATTATTATATGTAAAAAGAATAATAAATTTATTATGAAATATGTTACTGATAATAAAATATTAGAAAGAGAATATCTTATTATTTAGCTATATATGCTATTAATAATTTCATTTATGTTGTATAATTAGTTATGATATGGAGGTAAATAGAATGGAATATATAATAATAGGACTATTAGTTTTAATAATTATTTTAGTTATATTTTCAATATCTAAAAATATAAATGAAAGTAATATAACAGAAAGATTAGGAAAGTTAGAAACTAGTGTGGTTAAAGAATTAGGTGAATTTAAGAATGATGTAAACGTAACACTTAATAATGATTTTGATAAGTTAAATGAGAAAATAGAAAGAAAATTAAACTTAATTAATGACCATGTAAATGAAAGACTTGATGTAAATTTTGAGAAAACAAATAAAACATTTACATCAGTACTTGAAAGATTATCTAAAATAGATGAAGCTCAAAAAAAAATTGATAATTTATCTACTGATATTGTATCTCTTCAGTCAGTTTTAACAGATAAAAAGACTAGAGGTATATTTGGAGAGGTTAATTTAAAACATATATTAGTTAGTGTTTTTGGAGAAAATAATGATAAAATATACAAAATGCAGTATATGTTTCCAACAGGAGTTATTGCAGATTCGGTTTTATTTGCTCCAGAGCCACTTGGTACTATTGCGATAGACTCTAAATTTCCACTTGAAAATTATAGAGTTATGATTGATAAGAATAATGATGCTATTAAAAGACAAATGGCAGAAAAGCAATTTAAACTTGATGTAAAAAAACATATAGATGCTATTGCTAGTAAATACATAATAAATGGTGTAACAAGCGATCAAGCAATTATGTTTTTACCAGCTGAGGCTCTGTTCGCAGAACTTAATGCTTATCATCCTGATATAATTGAATATGCTTATAAAAAAAGAGTATGGATATCATCTCCAACTACTTTAATGAGTACGCTAACAACTATAGAACTTGTTATTAAAAACATAGAAAAAGATAAATATACAAATATTATTCATCAAGAATTAAACAAATTATCAATTGACTTTACAAGGTACAAAGAAAGATGGGATAAACTATCTAGAAGTATTGATGCTGTTAGCCGTGATGCTAATGATATTCATATAACAACAGATAAAATATCAAAGAGATTTGCAGAAATAAATAATGTTGATACACTTAAGTTAGATAAAAAATAGACCTTATTGGTCTTTTTTTGATACTTTAATAATTTCTTCCATGTCATCATCATTAGCAATTATATTTTTATGTTTTTCTTTGCATTTTTCACATTCGTAAACTATTTTATATGTATTTTTAAATTTTTCTATTTCTATTGGCTTTAAAAGTCCATGACAACTATTTAATCTATCTCCAGGATTTATATCTACATGCTTAGAATATAAACAAAAAGGACAATGATCTCTTGCAGAGTAATTAAGTTTATTAACCTTTTTACCACAATTTTCACAAATAAATTCTTCATCAATCATATTAAATCTTTTCATTAATAAATCACCTTGTTATAAATTATAACATTTATTTTAAATATTGTCTAAATATGTTATAATAATTAAGAAGTTAGGTGATAAAACATGCAATATAAAATAACAATAGATAACTTTGATGGACCATTAGATCTTTTATTACACCTAATAAAAGAAAATAATATAGATATATATGATATAAAAGTAGAAGAAATAGCAAAACAATACTTAGACTATATAGAAAGTATGAAAAACCTTAATCTATCTATTGCAAGTGAATACTTAGTTATGGCATCTGAACTTATAGAAATGAAATCAAGAATGTTATTACCTAAAAGGGAGGAAGAAGATACTGATGAGTATGAAGAAGATCCAAGAGAAGTATTAATAGAAAGACTGTTAGCTTATAAAAAGTATAAAGAAGTAACAAAAGAATTTAAAGACTTAGAATTAACAAGAAAGTTGGTTATTTCAAAAGAACAAGAAAACTTAAGTAAATATTTAAAAGAAGAAGAAAATGAAAATTTAAGTGTATCTGATCTTGTTGATGCTTTTAATAATTTGCTTGAGAAAAAAAGATTAGAAAAGCCAGTTCAAACTAAAATAACTAAAAAAGAATTATCAGTTACTGAAAAGGTAATTAAAATTAGAGATATATTAAAGAAAAAAAGAAAAGTTAATTTTGAAGACTTATTTGAAAATAGTTCAAAGGAAGAAATAATAGTTAGTTTTTTATCTATTCTTGAGATGTTAAAGAAAGATGAAATAATAGTTAAACAAGAAAATAATTTTAATAATATTATTGTTTGTTTAAAAGGTGGTGTTTAATTTGAAGTTAGGGGTATTAGAAGGTCTTTTATTTGTAAATGGAGAAGAGGGCTTAAGTAAAGAAGAAATAGCTAAAATATTAGATATTAGTTTAGATGAAACTGATAGTTTGTTAAATGAATTAAAGCATGAACTAGAAAGTGAAAAAAGAGGACTTAAGTTAGCTTATTTAGGTAATAAGTATAAATTTACTACTAAAGAAGAACATAGAAAATATTATGAATTATTAGTTGATAAAACCGTTTTTCAAACATTTAGTCAGCCTGCACTTGAGACGCTTGCTATAATCGCATATAATAGTCCTATATCAGTTGGACAAATAGATGAAATAAGGGGTGTTTCTTCAAGGGATATGGTAAGAAAATTATTATTTAAGGGATTAATTGAAATAAAAGGTAAAAGCGATTTACCAGGAAGACCACTTTTATATGGAATAACTAATAAGTTCTTAGACTATTTTAATTTATCTTCTGTAGAAGAACTTCCAGAACTTGATTTGGATGTTGATGTAACAGAAGAAGAAAAAGATTTATTTATATCTAGATATAAGGAAAATTAATTTATAATCATATAATTAAAAAGAAAGGAGATGTTATTATGTGGATTATATTAGTAGCAGTAGTAGTATTTATTTTATTAATTTCTACTAAACAGGTAAATCAGTATGAAAGAGGAATAAAATTTACATTTGGGAAATTTAGTAAAATAATGAAACCAGGTTGGAATATAGTTTTACCTATTTTTCAAAGCTATAGAAAAGTTGATATAAGAACAAAAGCAGTAGATGTACCGGAACAAGATGCTATTACTAAAGATAATGTATCAGTTAGAATAAATGCAGTAATTTATTATAAAGTATTTGATGCATCAAAGGCAGTACTTGAAGTGGAAAACTTTTATTTTGCAGTAGGACAACTTGCTCAAACAACTATGCGTAATGCAGTAGGATCTGTATCTCTAGATGAACTTTTAAGTGAAAGAGAAAAAATATCAGAAGAAATATGTAAAATAATTGATAAAGCAACAGATCCTTGGGGAATAGAAGTGGAAAATGTTGAATTAAAAGATATTTCTCTTCCAGAAGAAATGAAAAGAGTTATTGCTCGTGTTGCTGAAGCTGAAAGAGAAAAAGAAGCTGTTATTACTAAGGCAAAAGGAGAAGTTGAAGCATCAGAGAATTTAGCTAAAGCTGCTAAGTTAATGAGTACTACTCCAGGAGCTATGCATCTTAGAACTTTATCTACGTTAAGTGATATATCATCAGATCAATCTAATACTATTATTTTTGCATTACCAGTTGAAGTTTTAAGAAGCTTTGAAGGTAAAACAGTAAGTGAAGAAAACATAGCAAAAATAGTTAAAGATGTAACAAATAAAAAGAAATAACAAACTCTTTAAAATTGTTATTTCTTTTTCTATATATTATTATAAATATTATTTGCATTATTAAAATCTATAATTTGTTTAAAGTTAGTTATATATCTTTTTTTATCATTTTCATAGTTTATATAATATGCATGTTCCCATAAATCAATATTAAGAAGAGGTACTTTATTATATAAAATTGGTGTATCTTGGTTAGACATATTAATTATTTCTAAGTTTTTATTAGTATCACAAACTAAAAAAGTATAACCAGAACCTTTTAATTTTAATGCCTCCTCCTCTAATTTATCTAATAAATTATCATATGATCCATAAGTATCATTAATTTTCTTTCTTAATAAACCTGTAGGTTTAAAGCTATTTTTGCTAATACTTTTAAAATATAAGTCATGATTTAATATGCCGCCTAGATTAAATAAGATATTTTCTTTATCACTTTCATTAAACTCATCTATATGATAGATTAATTCGTTTATACTATATCTATAGTCATAGTAATTTTTATTTAGTAAGTCATTTAAATTATTTAAGTAGTTTTGCATATGTTTATGATAATGAAGAGCCATAGTATGAGTATCTATAAATGGTTCTAAGTCTTGATAAAGGTAAGCAAGTCTTGGTAATTTGTACATAAAATTCCTCCTTATTAATAGTACGCATTTAACTAAAAAATATGATATAATGGAAAAGAGAGGTTAGTATGAAGTTTAAGAAGATAATTTTATTGATAATTTGTTTTATTATTATATTTACACTTTCTGGGTGTAATAGTAAGAAAACGATTAACACTGAAGAATTTAATTCTAAAGTAAGTCAAATGGGGTATCAAGTAGTAGATGTTACAAATCAGTATACTTCTAATAATAATATAAAAAGTGCTGTATCAGCTAAAGTAAATGAGGGATATTCTATTTTGTTTTTTGTTTTTGATGATGATGTTAGTGCTACTTCAATGTTTAATTCAAATAAGAGTTCATTTGAAAGTTATAGAGCTAAACCTACTAATGAAAATTCTATTAGTTTTGTAAATTATTCAAGTTATGAGCTAACAAGTATTGGTTATTATATGTATATTTGTAGGATTGATAATACACTTATTTATGTAAAAGCACCAGATACTTATAAAGAAAATATAAAAAAACTAGTAAAGAGTATAGATTATTAATTAAGATATGTAATAAAAAAGTAATTATTACATATCTTTTATTATGAGAACAATAATACATGATTTAAAGGATATATCACACTTAAAATTAAATAGTGATGATATTTTAGTTGGTGAAGTAAAAAATAATTGTATAGGGTGCTTTTCTTGTTGGGTAAAGCATCCTCTTAATTGTATTTTTAATGATAAGATTAAAAATAATGGTAAAAACGTATTAGATAGTGATGAGTTAATAATTATAAGTAAGTGTGTAAATGGCTCTTATAGTAGCAAAGTAAAAAGAATTTTAGAAAGAAGTATTTCTTATGTCTTACCATTTTTTACAGTTCGTAATAAAAGTATACATCATAGTGTAAGAACAGATAAGAAGCTAAAGTTTAAAGTATATTATTACGGAGATGACATAACAGAATTTGATAGATATGTAGCTGATAAGTTTGTTAATGCTAATGCTAATAACTTAAATACTGAAAAACCAAAAATATATTTTTATAAAGATTATGGAGATATTAACATATGAAATTATTTATAAATGGTAGTCCAAAATTAGATAAAAGTAATTCGTTTTATTTTTTAAGTATGATAAATGATAATAATAAAGTTAAATATTTATATAAGGATAACTTTGATGATATATTAAAAGATATTAACAAAGTAGATAGTATTATATTTAGTTTTCCATTATATGTTGATGGACCAACAAATAAAGTTATAGAATTTATGGAATATATAAAAGATAATAAAATAAGTATTAAGGATAAAAAAATATATTGTATTATTAATTGTGGTTTTTTTGAAGCAAGACAAAACAAAACAGCTGCATTAATTATTAAGAACTTTGCTATTAATAATAATGCTAAATATATGGGTAGTTTTAATATAGGTGCAGGTGAGATAGTAGGTAAAAGAAATAAAAAAACTTTATATAAAATTATATCAATTCCATTTTATTTTAAGATGAAAAAGTTTAAAAATAGTATAAATAATGTGCAAAAAGTTAATTTAAATACTACTATAAGACCTATGAGTAAGAGATTTTATGTATTTTTAGCTAATATAAATTGGAAGAAAAAGATGAGGAAGAATAATGTTATAAAATAATTTTCAATTTAAAAACTTACGGATGGTTTAAGTCCGTAAGTTATTTTTAAATGGTGCCGGTAATCGGGGTCGAACCGATACGATATTGCTATCACTGGATTTTGAGTCCAGCGCGTCTACCAATTCCGCCATACCGGCAGTTACAAGAAAATTATATCATAAAATAAATTAAATTAATACTTTTTTCACAAAATAGTGTATAATTATTTTTAAGAAGAGGTGAATGTTATGAAATATTACTGTATAGGTATAAAAGGTTCTGGTATGGCAACACTTGCTGAAATACTTTTTGATTTAGGAAATGAAGTTTCTGGTTATGATGATTATAAACCATATAAATTTACACAAGAAGGAATAGATAAAAGAGGAATAACTATCTATTATGATAGTAATCATGATATAGATAAAGATACTATTGTTACGTATTCTAAAGCGTTTAGTACTGATCATCCTGAAATAAAAAGAGTAGAAGCTCTTGGATTAAAAATAGTTCCTTATAATGAACTTCTTGGTAAGTTAAGTAGTGAGTTTAAAACGATAGGAGTAAGTGGTACACATGGTAAAACAACAACATCAACTATGATTTCTCATGTTCTTGGAGAAACTATTGGATGTAACTACTTTATAGGTGATGGTTCTGGTTTTGCTAATAGAAAAAACAAATTATTTACATTAGAGTCTTGTGAATATAAAAAACATTTTTTATCATATAGTCCGTACTATGCAGTTGTAACTAATATTGAACTTGAACATACTGAGTGCTATAAAGATATAGATGAAATAATAAGTACATTTGAAAAATTTGCTAATAAAGCTAACTTTGTTATTGCTTGCGGTGATTGTTCAAATGTAAGAAAAATGAAGTTAAATAAACAAGCTATGTATTATGGATTTAATGAAGAAAATGATGTTATAGCTAAAAATGTTATTTTAAATGAAAATGGTAGTATATTTGATGTATATATTAATAATAAATTTTATGGACATTTTGATATTCCAGTATTTGGCAAACATATGGTATTAGATGCTCTAGCATGTATTTGTGTGTGTTATTTAGAGAATGTAAGTTATGATGATATACATAGACTTCTTCATACTTTTTCTAATGCAAAAAGAAGATTTAAGGAACATAAATTTGGTGATGTTATAACAATAGATGATTATGCACATCATCCAACTGAAATATCAGTTACTATATCTTCAGCTAGACAAAAATATCCTAATAAAGAAATAGTAGCAGTATTTTTACCTAATACTTATTCTAGAACATCAGCACTAAAAGATGATTTTATAAAAGCTTTATCTTTAGCTGATAAAGCATATGTAATGGATATACACTGTGATAGGGAAAAAAAGGAAGATTATCCTCCTATTTCAAGTGATGATATTATAAAACAGATAAATAATGCAGAAAAAATAGATATAAATAGTGCAGATAAACTTCTTAAACATAAAAATGCTGCAATATGTTTTATGAGTTGTACAAATATTTATGAAATTTTAAATAAATTTGAAGAACTTTTGAAGAATAAAAATAATTAATTTGGTCACCATATAAATGGTGATTTTTTATGAAAATTTTAATAACAGGAGCAGCTAGTGGAATAGGTTATTTAACTGCGTTAACTTTATCAGAAAGAGGACACATGGTATACTTAACATGTCATAATTTAAATCAGGTAAAAACAGTAAAAGAAAAAGTAAAAAATTTTAAAAATATACATGTTATGAAAATAGATATAACAGATAAAAAAGATAGAGAAAAAGTACTTAGTTTAGATATTGATTGTCTTTTTAACAATGCAGCAATAGCTCTTGGTGGATCTATTTTAGAAGCTGATATGGACTGCGTTAGAACTAATTTTGAGGTGAATGTATTTTCTTCTTTTTCACTTCTTAAAGATGTATTAAGACAAATGATAGATAAAAATAAAGGTAGAATAATTGTTATGTCATCACTTGCTAGTCATTTTCCAATACCTTTTGCAGGGGTTTATTCATCAACTAAAGCAAGTATTACATCAATTGTTACATCACTTCAAAAAGAATTATTTTTAACTGGTACAAATGTAAAAGTTTCTTTAATAGAGCCTGGTCTTTATCATACTGGATTTAATAATGTTTTCTTAGATAATAAGTATGATGATGGAGAATATTTTAAAGATATAAAAAAAGAATTATACAATGTAGAACATTATTTACTTAATCTTTTAGAAAAAAAAGAGTTAGATTCTGTTGTAATTAAAGTAGTAAGAGCTATAGAAGATAAATGTCCTAAAAAAGTATATAAAGTACCACTAGTTCAAAGCTTATTTGTTAAATTATATAGTATATTTAAATAATTTGCATATAATTTAATATGGATATTAATGAGTTAAATGATAAATTAAAAGAGTTTAAGGCAGAAGAGTTTGTTTGGATAATATATATTGGAATAATAATACTTAGTTTTTATTCTAATGATTTAGAAAGAAAATACTTTATGAATAATGACTTAGAGAGTAAGAAAAAATATATTGATTTAATGATAATTATTTTTACTGTTTTACTTATTATTTATATGTATTTTGCAAAGTCTTCTTTAGATGAAGTTAGAAATTTAAAACAAAATGACTCTATGGATAAGAAAAGATTAACTTATCTTTCTTTTGTAGGTTCATTTTTAATTTTAATAAGTGGTATTATATTTTTATATATAGCATTTCAAAATGAAAATTTAGATGTGGAACTTGCGTTTAATTAGTTAAAAATTATATAACTTATGAATATAATTATGTATAAAGGAGGTATGTTTTTTGTTACCAAATGTTCCTCCTAAATTATTTTCGTTATCTGCAGTGGTAGTTGGTTATATTTTAATAGATGATATGACTGCTAATGAACAAAATGCTGTTGGTAATTGGCTTATGTTAGTTGCACAGGTATTATCTACTAATGCATTTTATAGGGCTGTAATGAGTGAGAGGGGATTGGAACCAGCTGGTTCTACTGAAACTGGCAGAAATAATGCTTTTGCATTTTCTGGGGGAGGTAGTATAAATAGTAGTGGTGATAAAGAGGAGACTATACAAATGCTTGAAAAAATGCTTAAAGCAATAGAAAAAGAGCTAGATAATATTAAAAATAGCAATTGACTTTTACTTAAAAAAAACTATAATACTTTCAAAAGGAAAAGATGGAAGTATGAAAAAAGAAAAGTTAATAGGAAGATATTTGCTCAATAATAAAGATAATTATACAGATGATATGTATGATTTTTTAGTTAATAATTATAAATATTACATGGGTAATCCTAAAAATTCATTTGATATATTAAGACAAATATATTCTAAATATGAAGTTGTTGATAAGAGTGAGGATATTTATTTTGGGTTAAGAAATAAGATAAGTGAGCTTTATACGCTAAATAATGATATTGTAGAAATTGCATCGGGTCCTTATCCTAGACTTGCTGAAATTATAGATGAAAAGCAAAGAAAAAGTAAAAAAGGTACAATAAAAGTTTATGAACCTTTACTCGTTACTAAAAGGTTAGGAAATATAAAACTACATAAAGAAGAATTTAATTTAAATACCAAAATAAAAGAAGGTTCACTTTTAATTGCTTCTGCACCATGCAAAGTTACTTTAGATATAATAAGAAAAGCTAATGAAGAAAATTTAGAATTTTTTATAGCTCTTTGTGGTTGTTGTCATGAAGACTTTATAAATTATAAAGACTGGATTAATTATGTGTTTGATTTTGCTAATAATGGAATTAAAAATGAAAGTAAAATATATAAAGATTCATTAGATGATATATATAATTATCCTTTTCCAATAATATATAAAAAATGCCCTAAAAGATATTAATTTATCATTTATAGGTTTTCTTTTTTTATCCAAAGCATTATAAGGTTTACTATGTAGTCTACTTCTTTTTTAGTTAGATTTCTTCCTTTAGGTATTTTATGCCATTTATAAAGACAAGATCTGCAGCAACAAGCACATGCGTGTTGTGCAATAAATACAGGGTGTCCCTTCATAGGAGTTTGTTTTCCATCGTTTGGTATATTTGCAGGAGCTAATCTTTTGGTAATAAAATCATAAGCGTGCTCCCTTATTTTTAGCATTCCTTTTTCATTTATATAATTAATCATGTATTTTCTTAAATGAAAAGAACTTCTAAATTTTGATTTTGATAAGTTGTTTAATACATCTGAATAAGTCATTTTAATATCTCCTAATATTTATTATACAACAAAAAAATCTTTACAAAACAAATAAATATAGATATTATATTAATAGTAGGAAGGGTAGGTCAAAGTAAAGTGGAAAAAGAAAATAATGTTAATGTAAAAGAAAAAAGTAAAAAGAAGAAGATTGTTTTAATAGTTTTAATTACGGTATTAGCTATTTTAATCTTATCTTTTACTAGTTATATTTTATATAAAAAGGTGTATTTAGATATAAATAAATTAAATATTAAGTTAAATGGTGATAAAGCTATTACTCTTAAATTAGATGAAGAGTACAAGGAACTTGGAGCTAAAGCAAGTTTTAGAAATAAAAGTTTAACTAGTAATATAAAAGTAAAGGGAAGTGTAGATACTAAAAAAGTAGGAGAGTATAAACTAACTTATATAGTTAAAAAAGAAAACTTAAAAAAAGAGTTAACTAGAACTATTAAGGTTATAGATGATGTAAATCCAGTTATTACGCTAACAGGCGATAGTAAAATATCTTTAACGGTAGGAGATGATTATAAAGAGCCTGGTTTTGTAGCAAATGATAACTATGATGGTAATATAACGGATAAAGTTGTAGTTACTAATAATATTGATAAGAATAAAAAAGGAAATTATGAAGTTGTTTATAAAGTTAGTGATACTAGTAATAATTCTTTTGAGATTAAAAGAGAAGTTGAGTATAAAGAAAAAGTAAAGTCTTTACCAAATATTGGATCATCAGCAAGTCGTATAGCTGTACTTAATTATCATTTCTTTTATGATGAGAATACTGAAAAAGGTAATCAAAGTATATTTATAAGTACTAGAAAGTTTGAAGAACAGTTAAAGTACTTAAAGGATAATAATTATAAGACTTTAACAATGGAAGAGTTTAGAGCTTGGATGTATGGTGAAATTAATCTTCCTGCAAGAAGTGTTTTGTTAACAGTAGATGATGGAGCTGCAGGTACTGGTTTTCATAACGGTAATAAACTTATTCCACTTTTAGAAAAATATGATGTTAATGCGACACTATTTTTAATAACTGGATGGTGGGATAAATCAAATTACGTATCTAAAAACTTAGGCTTAGAATCTCATACTAATGATATGCATACAGAAGGATTTTGTAGTGGTGTAACTAGAGGAGCTAAAATGCTATGCTTAAGTAATGAAGATGTTTTAAAGGATCTTAATGCTTCTGTTAGTATATTAAATTCAAATAGAGCATTTGCATATCCATTCTATGCATATTCAGATAATGCTATAGAATTGTTAAAGCAAGTAGGCTTTAAATTAGCTTTTGCAGGTGGTAATGTTAAAGCTACTAGAAATTCTAATAAGTATAAAATACCAAGATATCCAATTCAAAAAGGTATTACGTTACAAGAATTTATTAATATGATATCTTAAGAGCACGCTTGTGCTCTTTTAAAATGAGGAAGGTCGTGCTAAATGCATTAAAAAAAACTAGATATTTTTACCTAGTTAAAATCTTATTGGTAGCGACGGAGGGGGTCGAACCCACGACCTTCCGGGTATGAACCGGACGCTCTAGCCAACTGAGCTACATCGCCATAAAACTTGTAATAATATAATATCAAGAAATTAACGATTTATCAAGCTTTTTTTGTAAAAAAAATTATAAAAAATTCATTTTGAAAAAATATTGAAAAACATTTTAAAATTCTATTGATAAATAATAATTTAAACTATATAATAAATAACCATACATAAGGAAAATATCCTTTGATTATTATGAGGTGCAGTTATGAATTATGAAACTATTGAATTAAAGACAAAACGATTAGTAATAAAAAGGGGAGAAAAAGAAGATTTTTTAAAAGTGTATGAATATGATTTTAGTTCACTACAAAATGTAGATGATGTATTTAAATTGGAAAAACAAGATAAAAATAAAATTGAGTCTTGGTTTAAGGGAGGAATAAAAAAATATTATTCTAAAATAAAAAAGGCTCATATGTTTGATTGGATTATATATATAGATGGTAAAGCTATTGGTAATGTTTTAACAGAAGATGAAGAGGATAAAAAATCTATTAATTTATCATTTAATATACATCCTAATTACTGGGGAAAAGGTTATATGCCAGAAGCTTTAGAAATGATAATTAATTATCTATATTCTTTAGGATATGATAATATAATTTGTTCGTATTTAGATGGTAATACAAAAGCTAAAAGGACGCTTAGCAAATTAGGATTTAAACCTTATAAGATAGAAAAAGATTTTATTAAAAGTAGTAATGGTAATTTAATTGATTTATATAAAACAATATTGACTAAAGAAGATTGGTTTTCTAGAACAACTAAAATAAATCCGTTAAAAGGTTCTTTATAGAATCTTTTTCTTATGTTATAATACTTATATAAATAGGAGGATGCTTATGAAAATATTAGTAACTGGTGGAACTGGTTTTATAGGAAGTCATACTTGCGTAGAACTATTAGATTCGGGGTATGATGTAGTTATAATAGATAACTTATCTAATTCTAAAAGAGAGGTTGCAGATTATATTGAAAAAATAACTAATAAAAGTGTAACTTTTTATGAAGGTGATGTATGTGATAAAGAAATATTAAGAAAGATATTTAAAGAAAATAAGATAGATGCTGTAATACATTTTGCAGGTTATAAAGCTGTTGGTGAATCAGTTTTAAAGCCACTTATGTATTATAGAAATAATATTTTATCTACACTTAGCTTACTTGAGGTTATGAATGAGTTTAATGTTAAAAAAATAGCATTTTCATCAAGTGCAACTGTATATGGAAAGCCAAAATCTTTACCAATAAAGGAAGACTTTCCACTATCTACAACTAATCCATATGGAACAACTAAATTAATTATTGAAGGAATACTTAAAGATTTATACAATTCAGATAATGAGTGGTCTATAGCAATACTTAGATATTTTAATCCTATAGGAGCTCATAAATCAGGACTTATTGGAGAAAATCCAAACGGAATTCCTAATAACTTAATGCCTTATATCATTAAAGTTGCAACAGGGGAGTTAGACTGTTTAGGAATATTTGGTAATGATTATGATACTCATGATGGAACAGGAGTTAGAGATTATATACATGTTACTGATTTAGCTAAAGGACATGTTAAAGCTATAGAAAAGATATTAAATGATAAGGGTTGTGATTGTTACAACTTAGGTACAGGTAATGGATATAGTGTTTTAGACCTAGTTAATACTTTTATGAAGGTAAATAATGTACGCGTTAAGTATGAAATAAAAAAAAGAAGGCCAGGAGATATAGACTCTTGTTATGCTGATCCATCTTATGCGTATGAAAAACTTGGATGGAGAGCAGAAAAAGATATTAATGAAATGTGTCTTGATGCATATAATTTTGTTAAGAAGAGTGATAAAAATGAATGATGTACAAAAAATTATATTTAAAAATAGTTTTCAAAGTAATACTTTAGACTTTAAAGAGTTTTTAAAAGAACAGAAAATAGTTTTAAATTTAGATAATTATAAGTCTTTTTTAGACGATGTTCTAAAAATAATTTATGAAGCTAGAAGTGAAATGTATCTAGATGATTTAGAGAGGTTATATCCATATCAAAAATTAATATTTAATGACATATATAGAGAAGTATATGGGCAGGTATTAGTAAATAGTAAAGTTCGTCAAATGCCAAAAGAATTATTTGAAGACTTAAAAAATTATTACAAAAAATTTAATTCTTTAGCACAGGCAGGTGCTTTAAGAGTTAACTTGGTAGGTGATATAGAAGATGA
Organism: uncultured Bacilli bacterium; assembly: GCA_934162425.1. Taxonomy (GTDB): domain Bacteria; phylum Bacillota_I; class Bacilli_A; order RF39; family UBA660; genus Aphodocola. Next base: position 77,254 of record CAKPIS010000004.1, on the reverse strand, counting down.
AAAAATTAAAAAAATTAAATAATATATTGATATTTGTATTTTCACTTATATCAATTTGTCTTGGAGTATATTATATTAATACTGGAAAAATAGATAGATTAGGGGCATGTTTTACTATTCCTTTAGTATTTATGCTTCCTAAAATAGCTAATAAATTATTTAAAGTAGATATATCTGTTGATTTAGAATTCACATATATTTTATTTGTTATAGCAGCTCAGTTTTTTGGAAGCGTAATATACCTTTATAATTCTATATGGTGGTATGATTTACTTTGTCATTTTGTATCTGGTATATTAACATCTGTTTTAGCTTTAAATATACTATCATTTTTCGATATTAAATCTAAAAAGAAAACATTTAACTATATATTTATAATCTGTTTTACTATTTCTATAGCAGCTATTTGGGAATATTTAGAGTGCCTAATTGACTTTTTATTTAAAACTAATGTACAGCATTATATAGAAACTGGAACAAAAGATACAATAACTGATATGATAGCGGGAACAATTGGTAGTATATTATTTAGTATATATAATTATAATAAAAATAAGAAAATAGCTAAGTAGATTTTTTAGCTTTTTTCTTTGTAAAGCAAAAAATATATTTGTTGTTTAATTTGGTAAGATGTATTATAATTATTTTGTGAGGATGTGAAAATATGAAAAAGAGAGTAATTAGTGCAATAGTTGCACTTATAATTTTTATTCCACTTGTATATCTTGGAGGAATGTATTTTAAAGTAGCAGCAAGTGTTCTTGCACTACTAGCAGTAAGGGAATTTCTTAATTTACCTGGTGGGGATAAAAGACCTGGGTATGTAGATGCATTAATATATGCAGTTACTTTTTTATTAACTTTTATGAGTAAAAATAGACAAAGTTATTATTTTATAGGACTTTTATTTATACTTTTACTTGTAATATATTGTAATGATAATAAAAAATATAATGCAGATGATGCTTTTAAATTAGTTGGTATGACAGCTTTAATAGGAAGTGTATTCCATGAATTTATACTAATTAGACAAGAAGGAATAGCTTTATTTGTATACTTATTTTTAATTACTATGTTAACAGATACTTATGCACAGTTTGGTGGTATGTTAATTGGTAAACATAAAATGGCTCCTAAAATATCTCCTAATAAAACATGGGAAGGAAGTATAACAGGAGGAGTATTTGGTACTTTATGTGCAGCTACATTCTACTATATAGTAATAGATCCTTCAGTTAGTATTATAGGCTTATTATTAGTAACACTATTCTTATCATGTCTAGGACAGTTAGGAGATTTATTCTTTAGTGCTGTAAAAAGAAATCATAATATAAAGGATTTTTCTAATATAATGCCAGGTCATGGTGGAGTATTAGATAGATTAGATAGTATTATTTTTGTTGTTATTGGATATATTTTACTATCTGGTATAATTTAAGGAGGAAACATAAATGACACTAATATATTTTATTTTATTATTAGGTTGTATAGTTTTTATTCATGAGTTAGGACATTTTTTCTGGGCTAAAAAGTCAGGAGTTTATTGTTATGAATTTTCACTTGGTTTTGGTCCTAAACTATTTTCTTTCAAAAGAAAAAATGATGAAACTATGTATTGTGTAAGATTAATACCACTTGGTGGATATGTATCTATGGCAGGAGAAGAAGTAGATGATGATGGAAAAGTTCCAAAAGATAAGAAACTGTATAATAAACCTTGGTATAAAAAATTAATAATAGTTTTAGCAGGTGTTATAAATAACTTTATTTTAGCATTTGTAGTACTATTTGTAATAGCTTTAATATATGGTTCTTATTCTACTAAACCAGTTATTGGAGTATTTTCTAAAGATTCGGCATGCCAAAAGGCTGGTTTTGAAATAGGAGATAAAATAATAAAAATAAATGGTAAGAGAACTAGAAGTTGGGATGATGTTACATTAAGATTAATTCTTGCTAATAGTAAAAAAAGTCAAGTCTTTGTTTTAGAAGATAAAGATGGTAATGAAAAAACAATTAAAGTAAGACCAGCAAAAATTAAAGCTAAAGATGGAAATGTATCATATTCATATGGTATTGGTATAAGTGATAAAAAATATCATGGCGTACTTAACGCATTAAAGTTTAGTACTAGTAAATTTGTATCTACATTTGATTCTATGATAATTACAATAAAAGCTTTATTTACTGGAAAAGTTGGAATAAGCTCATTATCAGGACCAGTTGGAATATACAAGATAGTAGGAGAGCAAAGTAAAACTGGAGCTTATGGATTACTTTATTTATTAGCATATTTATCTATCAATGTTGGATTTATTAATCTTTTACCATTCCCAGCATTTGATGGTTATAGAGGATTAACTATTATAATAGAAAAAATAACAGGAAAACAGATAAATCCAAAAGTTGATGCTATCGTAAATAACATCGGTTTAATGCTTCTTTTTGCACTTATGATATTTATTACTATAAAAGATGTTATAAAACTTTTCTAATGAAAAGTTTTTCTTGATTTAAGAAAGGAAGATGTTTATGAAAAATATTAGTGTTATATTTATGGGAACTCCAGAGTTTTGCACCCCTATACTAGAATATTTAATTAATGATTATAATGTTATAGCAGTTGTAACTCAGCCAGATAAAGAGGTAGGAAGAAAAAAAACTATAGAGTTTTCACCTATAAAGAAAAAGGCATTAGAACATAATATTAAAGTTTTACAACCAGAAAAAATAAGATTAGAATACAAAGAAATATTAGATTTAAACCCTGATATAATAGTTACTTGTGCATATGGTCAAATAGTACCCGAAATTATCTTAAATAAACCTAAATATGGATGCATAAATGTTCATGCATCGCTTCTTCCTAAATTAAGGGGAGGAGCGCCTATTCATAAAGCAATTATAAATGGTTATGATAAAACAGGAATTACTATTATGTATATGGATAAAGGAATGGATACTGGAGATATGATATCTAAAGTAGAAGTTGATATAGATGATTGTGATACAGCAGAAACACTTCATAATAAGCTTATGGATGTATCAGTTCCACTTTTAAAAGAAACGCTTGTTAGTATAATAAATGGTACTAATAAAAGAGAAAAGCAAAATGATAAGGATGCAAGTTTTGCATATAATATTTCAAGGGAAGAGGAACACGTTTTGTTTGATAAAACTTCTAAAGAAATATATAATCAAATAAGAGGGCTTAATTCATGGCCAGGAGCATATGCTTCTTTAGATGGCAACAATGTTAAACTATGGTCATCTAAAATATGTGAAAATAAATATGATAAAAAACCAGGCACAATAGTTAATATTGATAAAAATGGAATGGAAGTAGTAACAAAAGATAAGAGTATACTTATAACAGAACTTCAAATGCCTGGTAAGAAAAAAGTTAATATAAAAGATTTTGTAAATGGAATAAAAAAAGAAGACTATATAGGAAAGATATTTGTATAGTCTTTTTTGGCGTAAAGTTTTTTTGTAAAGCAAGAGTTTTCCACAGGCGAAATATTGACATGGGGGGGGGTAATGTTATTATATACATGTAAATTATCCACAATAGGAAGTTGACATTGGCTTGTGGGAATTATAAATATGCAAGTTATCCTAAGGTGAGATACCAACATGAAACTTCATGAAGTTATAAGCATGTAAAGGATAATTTACAAAAAATAAAAAAGGAGAAGGAGTATAAAATGGGAGTATTTAAAAATGGTGTAGGTAGACCAAGTAATGAAACTATCAAAAAAAGAAGAATTGTATATGTGTTAAGTACGTTAGCCGTAGTAGTAGCCATAGCATCAACTGCATATATGCTTAATTCAAGTTTTAGTAGTAAAAAAATAAGTGGAAATGTAAGAAATGCTGGTAAAGGCGCATCATATGAAATTATAGAAAATAAAAATGTAAAACAAAGTGCAGATAGGTCTTGGAATTACATATATTCAAAAGATGGACTAAACATTCGTATTTCAAATAGCAATAATTATGGAATATATTATAAATTTGAGTATATTAATTTTGAAGAGACAGGTACAAGTTATGAAGAAGAATATAGAAAAACATTTAAAGAAGGTTTTGTAAAGGCAAAAAGCAGTGAAGTAGTTAAAATTAAAAATCTTCAAAATTCTAGTGTTAATTCATTTAGTATATATAAAACTAAAAATGATTTAAATAATAATGCTAACGTTATAACAGAAGATAGATTTTTTATTGATGTAACTAAAAGCGGTGTTTTATTTATACCATATGGTGGTATTGGTGATACGCCAGACCCTTTATATCATTTAACACCAACTGTTACACGTGAGTCATATAATTATTTTGGAGCTGCTCCATATTTTTTGAAAAATATTTCAGAAAATAACTATTATTACAGAACATTCTTATATAAAGATACAAAGGTAAATGGTGCTAAATTATCAAGAAAGAGTAGTTGTAAACTTATAAAAGCAAATTCAAATAACGAAATTTCTGATATAAAATCGATGAACCTAAATGAAAAAAATAGTAAATTAACTTATCAAGTAAAGGTGTATAAAAATAAGAGTGCTTGTAATATTGATACTTTAGGAACATCTAAGCGAAATGTAATTGAAACTGTATACAAAGATAGTTCAACGTATGTTAAAAAAGATAAATTTTATGTTCAATTAATCAATTCAAAAGCACGTGAAAATAAGTTGAGATTATATGTTGCATCTCCTGAAGACTTTAAAAAGTATCAATTAGAAGTTTATGGAAAGAAAAAAGGATCTGCAAAATACAGTGAAGTTTTAAATGAAACATATGATTATAATATGTTTTTTGAAAAAATATACCTTGCATTACCAGATATAACTTTAGAAAAGAAAAATATGAGTTCATATAGGGTATACATAAGATTATTAGATAAAAATGGAAATAGTGATGAGAGCATATCAATTAATAATTGGAAACCAGAAGGATACAAAATAGTTAATAAAGATGGTAATAAGTGGGCAACCAGAACTTATAACGTTAAATAATAAATAAAGACTATACTTTAAAAGATATTTGTATAGTCTTTTTTGGTGTAAAGAAATATGTAAAAAGTTATAGGTATTAATTTATAATGTTGAATTAAAGCTATCTTTTATGATATTATCAAAGTATGTAGTAGAAAGGATTTTGTTATGAATAAAAATAGGAGAATAGTTATTTTAATTATAAGTTTTATAGTTTTGATTGGTTTATCTGCTTTATTTTTTAAAATTAGGGATAAGAAAAAGAATAGTAAGGTAAATAAGAGGATTACATCTTCTATTACTACTACGACTAAAAATGAAAAAAAAGTAGATGTTAATATAGAAGATGTATATAATAAATTTGTATTAGATAATAAGTTAATAGAAAATGATTCAAATGAAGTATATGATATGGAGTCTTTAAAAAATGATGGATGCGTATTAGCTAAATTTGCATCTAGTAGTGAAGGAGAATATGCTATAGGGTTTATTTCATTTGATAATGTAGAAAATTCTAGTAAGTTTTTTAAAAAGAAAGTTAATTATTTAAAGACAGATGATGATAGTGTAAAAATTTATTCTAAAAATATTATTCAAGATAGAAAGAAAGATAATTATGAAGTCTTTGAAATAATTAAACAAACTGATGGTATAAATGCTGGAAAAGTATATCAGTATGTGTATGAGTTAAGAATGGATAATTATTATATAAATATAGTTTCAACAAATGATAGAGATATTACATTAGATATGACAAAGCTTAAAGATGAGTTGGAAGTAAATTTAAAAATAAAAAATAATTGACTTTTGTAAGTCAACTATTTTTTTTCTTCGTAGCTATCACAGATTGTTTCTTTTTTACAAGCTTCTTTTTTATCGCCTTGTGCACTTACTTTTATTTCATCTAAAGTGCAGTTTTTACATTCACAATCATTATGTTTGCAAGATTCTACGTCACATTTTATTTTTTTATTATCTTTTTTCATTTTTTTCATCCTCCACAAATATTATTAACAATATTTAATAAATTATTAAAAAAAGTGTAAAGAACGTTAGAAAAACTTTAAAATTTGCTTATATTTACATGCAAACTAGTTAACCTTTTATTATTAATTTGATATAATACTTACTAGTTAAAAGGAAGTGTTTTTCGTGAACAATATATACAATTATTCACTTGAAGATTTACAAAATTATTTTGAAGAAATTGGTGAGTCTAAGTTTAGAGCCGGGCAAGTGTTTGACTGGCTTTATATAAAAAGAGTTAAGAGTTTTGATTTAATGACTAATTTGAAGAAAGACTTAATAAAGTATTTAAAAGAAAATTTTAGTATGGGTGAATTAAAAATAATTAAAAAACAAGAAGATGTTGATGTTAAAAAGTACTTATTTGAATTGTTTGATGGTAAATTGATAGAAGCTGTTTTAATGAAACATGATTATGGTAATAGTTTATGTGTATCATCACAAGTTGGATGCAATATGGGATGTTCATTTTGTGAAAGTGGAAGATTAAAGAAAAAAAGAAATCTTTATGCATATGAACTTGTTATGCAAGTTTTAAAAGTAGAAGAAGATATAAAGATGAGAATAAGTCATGTTGTTTTAATGGGGATTGGTGAACCATTTGATAACTATGATAATGTTATGAAGTTTATTAATATAATAAATGATCCTAAAGGAATTAATATAGGTATTAGACATATTACTGTGTCAACTTGTGGAGTTGTTCCTAAAATAAGAGAATTTGCTAAAGAAAAGCTTGGTGTTAATTTAGCAATTAGTCTTCATGCACCAACAGATGAAATAAGAAATAAAATAATGCCAATTAATAAAGCATATAAAATTAATGATATAATGGATGCAGTTAAAGATTACATAAAGGAAACTAATAGACGTGTTACTTTTGAATATATATTATTAAAGGATATTAATGATAGTAAAGATTGTGCTTACGAATTAGCATCAAAGCTTAAAAACTTAAATTGTTATGTTAATTTAATTCCATATAATGAAACTAGTAATATAGGATTTAAAGCTAGTAGTAAAGTGACAATTGATGAGTTTTATGATATATTAAAGATGCAAGGTATAAATGTAACAATAAGAAGAGAATTTGGAAGAAAGGTGTCAGCAGCATGTGGACAGCTTCGTAGTGAACAAATAAATGAAATGGAGAAATAATTATGAAAGCATATTACATAACAGATACTGGAAAAGTTAGAACTCATAATGAAGATTCAGTAATGATAGTTAAAAATTTATCTGGACAGTATCTTATGATTGTTGCAGATGGAATGGGTGGTCATAAGGCTGGAGAAGTTGCATCGTCTATAGTAGTTAATGGATTTACAGAAGAATTTAAAAATTTAGAAGATATAGGTACTAAAGAAGAAGCTGTTAGTTGGATAAGAAAAAATGCTAGTAAGCTTAATGATGCAATTTTTAAATATACTGATGAATTTCCTGCAAGTAAAGGAATGGGTACTACTTTAGTATTATCAGTTATAACAGATGATTATATATTATTTGGAAACGTTGGTGATTCATCTGGTTTTGTAATGAAGAAAAAAGTACTATACAAAGTAACTAAAGATCATACTTTAGTAAATTTATTAGTAGAATCTGGTGAATTAACAAAAGAAGAAGCTGTTAATCATCCAAGAAAGAATGTACTTATGAGAGCACTTGGAGCTAATAATCCTATAGATGTTGATATATTTGATGTTGATATTAATAGTGATGCTATATTATTATGTAGTGATGGACTTACTAATATGCTTACTAAAGGACAAATTGAAAAAGTATTAAATAGTGATTTATCATTAGAAGAAAAAATAGTTAAATTAGTTAGAAAAAGTAATTTAAGGGGTGGAACTGATAATGTTTCTATTGCTTACTTAGAAAGAGAAAGTGGTGAAGATAAATGATTACAAAGGGGCAAAAAATTAGTGATCGTTATGAAATTGAAAAATTAATAGGCGAAGGTGGTATGGCTAATGTTTATTTAGCAACTGATACAATATTAGGAAGAAAAGTAGCTGTTAAAGTTTTAAGAGGAGATCTTGCTGGTGATGAAAAATTTGTTAGAAGATTTCAAAGAGAAGCACTTTCAGCATCATCACTTTCACATCCTAATATAGTTGAAATATATGATGTTGGTGAAGATGAGGGTAATTTTTACATAGTAATGGAATATATTGAAGGTAAAACGTTAAAGCAACTAATTAAAAAACGTGGGGTTTTATCACTTCCAGAGGTTATGGATATTATGCTTCAATTACTAGATGCACTTGCAACAGCTCATGATTCTTATATTATTCATAGAGATATTAAACCTCAAAATATAATGATTAAAGATAGTGGGTTAGTTAAGATAACAGATTTTGGTATAGCTATGGCTTTAAATAGTGCACAGCTTACACAAACTAATTCAGTTATGGGATCTGTCCATTATCTTCCACCAGAACAAGCTAGTGGAAAAGGGTCTACTATTAGAAGTGATATATATTCTCTTGGTATTTTAATGTTTGAAATGTTAACTGGTAAAATGCCTTTTAGAGGTGATACAGCAGTTGAGATAGCTTTAAAACATATGAAAGAAGAATTACCAAGTCCAAAAGAACTTAATCCTGTAATTCCACAATCAGTTGAAAATATTATTTTAAAAGCAGCAGCTAAAAATCCAAAGAATAGATATCGTGATGCAAGAGCTATGGCAGAAGATATTAAAACATGTTTAGATGAGGATAGAAAAGATGAAGAAAAAATAGTATTTAAGTATCCAGAAACGGACTTTTCAGATACTAGGGCAATTAATAGTGTAAAAGAAAGTAAAAAGACAGAAAAAGAAGATAAACCAGTTGTAAAACAAATTACAAATGAAGAAAAAGAAGAAAAGAGTAATAATAAAAAAATAATGTTAATAGCATCATTAATATTTGTATTTATTTTAATTTTAGTTCTAGTGGTATTAGTTTTTCCTAAAATATCTGCATCTAAAGATATAAAAATTCCTGATGTATATGGAATGGAGATATCAAAGGCTGAGGCTTTACTTAAAAAAACAGGATTTAAGATTAATTCTAAAGGAAAAGCAAGTGATGAAGTTGATAATAATTTAGTAATAGAAACTAATCCAACAAAAAATAGATATGCTAAGAAAAATACTGTAATTACAATAATTTATTCTACTGGTTCTACTAAACTTTCTATGGAAGATTATGTTGGTCAAAATGCATATGAAGTTAAAGCTAAGTTAGAGCTTAGTGGTATAGTAGTTAATATAGAAGAAAAAGAAGTAGATGATTCTACTAAGTATGAAGGAAAAGAACAGTTAATAATAGATCAAAGTGCAAAAAGTGGTACAAAGGTTGCATCTGGTGAGAAAGTTACATTATATATACCTAAAATAGTTAATAAGTATCCAGATATGGTAACAGATGCTTGGTCTTTAGATAGAGCTCAAGAATTTTGTGAAAAGTATGGTTTAACTTTAAAGGTTATACCTATGGAAAAAGATGGCGTAGATGAAAATACCGTTTTAGCACAATCTCCAAAACCAGGGGAAGAGATATTTAAGAAGGATACTCTTAAAATAACAGTGTCTAAAAAGCCTGTTACAACAACTGCAGAATCTAAAAAAGATACAACTACACAAACAGGTAATACATCTAGTGTGAAGACAGATGAAAAAACTGAAGAAAGGTAAATATGCAAGGAAGAGTAATTAAATTAATAAGTAATAAATGGACTGTTTTAACTGATAATGGATTATTATTAGAATGCTCATGCATAGGTAAATTTAAGTATTTAAAAGAGTCACCTTTAGTAGGTGACTTGGTTATAGTTGATGAAAAAAATAAAGTTATTAATAAAATATTACCAAGAAAAAACGTACTTATAAGACCTCCTGTTGCTAATATAGATCAAGCTCTTATATTAACAAGCACCATAGAGCCTTCTTTTTCTAGTAACTTACTTGATAAGATGCTTGTTATAATAGAATACAATAACATAAAACCTATTATTTGTTTTACTAAATATGATTTATTAGAAGATAAAACTTACATTGATAGTGTAATAGAATATTATAAAAAAATAGGATATGATGTATTTATAAATGATGAAATAGATAATATTAAAAATATTTTAAATAAAAAGGTAAGCGTTTTAACAGGTCAAACTGGTGTTGGTAAATCATCTTTACTAAATCGTTTAAAAGAAAATCTTAACTTAAAAACTGGAGAAATTTCTAAAGCATTAGGTAGAGGAAGACATACAACAAGACATGTTGAATTACTTAAAATAGAAGATGGTTTAGTTGCAGATACACCTGGTTTTTCTTCTCTTGATTTTATAGGTATGAATAAAAACGATATAAAAGATAACTTTATAGAATTTTATGAAAATCAAGATAAATGTAAATATCAAGATTGTATGCATATAAAAGAAGATGGTTGTTATATAAAAGAAATGTTAAAAGAAAAAACTATATTAGATTCTAGATATGATAACTATAAAAAATTTATAGAACAAATAAATCAAAATAAGAGGTAAAATATGAAAGTTTCAGTATCAATATTAAAAGAATATGACAGATTAATTAATGCTGTAAAAAAAGTAAATGATTCTAATGCGGACTTTTTACATATTGATGTAATGGATGGCAAGTTTGTTAATAATACTAAATTTACTAAAGAAATGGTAAAAGATATAATTAGTATTAGTAAAAAGAAAATAGATTTGCATTTAATGGTAGAAGACCTATATTTAATTAAAGAATATGCTTTATTAAAACCAGATATGTTAACTTTTCATGTTGAAGTAATTGATGATTTTAAGATAATTGATTATGTTAAAAGTCATGGTATAAAAGTAGGACTTGCTATTAATCCAGAAACAAAAATAGATAAGTTGACCCAGTATGTAGATGATATTGATCTTGTATTATTTATGAGTGTTACACCTGGAGAAGGTGGTCAAGAGTTTAAGGAAGAAGTAGTAGACAAAATAATTAATTTTAAAAAATTAGCTCCTAAAGACTTAATAATAAGTATAGATGGTGGTGTAAATAATAAAACCGTAAGTTTATGTAAATATGCAGGTTGTGATATTGTTGTAGCTGGTTCTTTCATAACAAATAGTGATAATTATACAAAACAAATTAATGAATTAAAGTAATAAAAATACTTTACAAAACGTAAAATATATTGTATACTAGTTAACGTAATTTTGATATAGAAGGAAAGAAGATTAGTATTTATCTCACCTGATTACTAGAGTAATGGGTTAAACGCCAAAGTAAATAGATATAATTTAATAGCGTTTTTAAGGTGGATACTTCTCTTGTATTCACTTTTTATTATGGAGGTGCTTTAATATAGCAAAAGAAAAAGAAATGCCAATTAATGAGCAAATAAGAGCCAAACAAATGCTAGTAATTGGACCTAAGGGTGAACAACTTGGAGTTAAATCTAAAGATGAAGCTTTGACATTAGCTTCATATGCTGGTTTTGATTTAGTTTTAATTAATGAAAAAGGTGATATGCCAGTATGTAAACTTATGGATTATAATAAGTTTAAATATGAAAAAAAGAAAAAATTAAAAGAATCTCAGAAAAAGCAAAAAGAAAATAATGTTGAAACAAAAGAATATAGGTTATCTCCTAATATCGATGTGCATGATTTTAATACAAAGTTAGTTAACGTAAGAAAATATCTTGAAAAAGGTCATAAAATTAAGTTATCAATAAGATTTAGAGGACGTGAAATGCAGTTTACTGATAAGGGACGTGATGTACTTATGAAATTCGCAAATGAATTAAGTGATATATCTAGCCTTGATGGAAATCCAGTTTTAGATGGAAGAAGTATGACAGCAAATTTAAGTCCAATAAAAAAATAGTTATAAAGTAGGAGGAATATTATGGCAAAGAAAACACAAAAAACTCATAAAGGAACAAAGAAAGTTTTAAATGTAAGACAAAGTGGTTCAATAACAGTAGGTAAACCAGGATCAAGACATAATACTGGTTCAAAGACTACAAACTTTAATAGAAAAGCAAGAGCAGGTTCTAACCTTTCTAGTGCTGACAAAAACAGATTAAAGAGAATAATTGATACATTATAATAAAGAAGTAATTAAGGAGGAAATAAATAATGGCAAGAGTAAAAAATGGAGCTACTACAAAAGCTCGCCGTAAGAAGATATTAAAACAAGCTAAAGGATATTTTGGAAGTAAACATCGTTTATTTAAAACAGCTAAAGAACAAGTTATGCATTCATATGTATATGCTTATAGAGATAGAAAACAAAACAAACGTAATTTTAGAAAATTATGGATAGTTCGTATTAATGCAGCATGTCGTGAAAATGAAATTAGTTATTCAAGATTTATAAATGGTTTAACAAAAGCAGGAGTTGTAGTAAATCGTAAGATGTTAGCAGAAATAGCTATTGATTCACCAAAAGCATTCTCTGATTTAGTAGTTATAGCAAAAGATGCACTAGATGGTAAAATGCCTAAAGAAGAAAAAGCAAAAGAAGTAAAAAAAACAGTTAAAAAAGAAACTAAAACTGAAGCTAAAAAAGAAGCAAAAGACTTATCAAAATTAACAGTAGCTGAATTAAAAGCTATGGCAAAAGAAAAGAAAATTGAAGGATATACTTCAATGAAAAAAGCAGAATTATTAGAGAAACTTGCATAGTTTCTTTTTTTTATATAATAGGAAAGTGCTCTAAAAATCAAAAAATACGTTGACCAATATTTGTTTGTTTTTGTATAATTATAATGTATAATAAAAAAGTAAGGTGATTTACATTGAATAACGTATATTTAATTTATGGAAGTAATTATTCACTTATTAAAAGAGAGATAGATAAAATAAAAGAAGATACATTAGATGTTGTAAAATATGACTTATCAAATACTAAAGTAGATGATTTATTAGATGATGCATCTTGCATTTCTTTATTTAGTGGTAAGAAAGTTTTGATAGGGGAAAATGCACTTTTTTTAACTAGTTTTGATACTACCATTAATCATGATTTAACTTATCTTGAAAAATATTTAAAAGATGATAATCATGAAAATATAACCATTTTTTATGTATTAAAAGAAAAGTTAGATGATAGAAAAAAGATAGTTAAATTATTTAAAGATAGGGCTAAAGTAATATCTTTTGGAGATATAGATGATAAGAATTTATATAGTTTTGTTTTAAATGAATTTAAAAAAGAAGGATTTAAATTAGACATTAAAACTGCTAATTATTTTGTTTCTTATGTTGGAAAAAATATAGATATAATTATTAGTGAAATAAATAAAATGATTATATATAAAGATAGTGATAAACTAATTACTATAGATGATATAAATAATATCTGTTCTAAAGGATTTAATGACAATGTTTTTGATTTAACTGATGCTATTATGAAGAAAGATTTTGATAAAATATTTAGTGTGTATAATGACTTAATAACAGTTGGAGAAGATGAAATAAAAATATTATCTTTAATAGCCAATCAGTTTATATTAGTTTATCAGTGTAAATTACTTAATGAATCTAATTATGATCAAAAATCTATAGCTAATTTATTAAATGTTCACCCATATAGAGTTAAGCTTGCACTAGAAACTGATTATATGACATATGAACTTAAAAATATTATAAAACAGTTACATAGTTTAGATTTTAAAATAAAAAGTGGTAAAATAGACAAAAAAATAGGGTTAAAAAATTTCTTTATTAACCTTTAGAGTTGATGTTTTTAACTACTTATGTTAATATATTTTTAGAATATGGAGGATATAATGGATAATTTAACTGAAGAGGAAAAAAGAAGTGTTATTAAGAAAATGGCTATAAGTATAGGACTTCTTGTAGTTACATTAATAATTGGTATAATTCTTGTTGTAACAAGATAATTAAGACTTTTAAATAAGTCTTTTTTTTATAAGAATAATAAAACTAATACTCCAACTATAAGACAATATACTGAAAAATATATTAGTTTTCCTTTTTTAATAATATTTATAAACCATTTAGCTGATTGGTATGTAATTAAAATACTAAATATCATTCCAATAATATAATAATATATATAACTATTTATATTAGGAGTAGTTATTATATCACTTACTCCAAGCATAAAACTAGCTATACTAATTGGTATATAAAGCATAAATGAAAAGTTTACAGATTCCTCTCTTTTAACATCACAAAGCATAGCACCTACTATAGTAGAACCACTTCTAGATATTCCAGGAAGTAGTGCTAGACTTTGAAATATACCTATTTTTAAAGAATCTAAAAAACTAATATTATCTTTATCTTTTACTCCTTTAAAATCTTTTATTATAAATAAAAATACTGATGTTATTAAAAGTGCTATTCCAATTAATTTAATATCATTAGATATTATATCTATTTTATCTTTAAATATTAAGCCTATTATACCAGCTGGAATACTAGCTAATATAATCTTTAAACCATAATTAAATCCACTTTTATATTCCTTATTTTTATCTTTTAAATACATAATAAAATCATGAATTATGTTAAGTATTTCTTTTCTATATAAAAATGTAATAGCAATAAATGAACCAAAGTTAACTATAATTTCAAAATTAATGTCATTTGTATTTATATTAAATATTTTTTTTAAAATTAATAAATGTCCACTAGATGAAATTGGAATAGGTTCAGTAAAACCTTGTATAATGCCTAAAATAATATATTTAATAATAAGAATTAGTTTCATGATTAAAATCTCCTTTATATAAAGTATTTACTTAATATATATGTCATAATATATGTATTTTTACTATCTTCTAAAAATAATAAAATGTAATAATATTAACTAGGTGATATATTGTGCTTGGTAAAATTTTTCTTTTCATTACAGGATTTTGTTTAATAGTACTTGGATTAACTTGTAATATTCTATACATAAACTTACTAGAATTTGGGTATAATTTTAAGGAATATATAATGTGTATAATTTCTAATGCTTATATATATTACGTTATATTAGGTTTAATAATTATAAACATAGTATTTTTAAAAAAGGAGAAAAAAATATGAAAGATATTTATGATGTTTTACTTAATTTTAAAAAAATTGCATATGAGTTTTATGAATGGAATAATGATGATGATATAATTCATGTGAAAAAAATGCCAATTATTAAAGTAGATGAAAATACTTTAAATGAATTTATAAATTATGATTTATGCACGGAAGATAATTTTTTATCTAATATAAAAGATAAAACTGAAATTTTTACAAAAAATGGTATAAAAAAGATAGAGTATGCATGTATATTATTTGATAATTATACTGCACTAGCTATAAAATTAGATCAAAATGGATTAGTTATAGAAAGAAGTAAACTTTTATTTGAAGAAGCTGATGATTTAATATTGTCTGGAATGAATTTAGAAAAAACTAATATTAAATATAATACTATTCGTAAGATAGAATATAATAATTTACTTACTAGAAAAGAATATAAAGTTGCAAGTAAGCTTAATATGTATTTAAAAAAAGCTTATGAAAATAAAAAATATGATGAACTTAAATATATATACTTAGAGTGTTTTAATTATAAGGAAGAAGAAATAGATAAGATATATAATAAATTAATTAGTTCTATAGAAAATGCTAATTATAATATAATTAATAAATTATCTAATTTACTTAAAGTATTAAAAAAATAGTATAAATTTTTTTCTATCTGCCAAATTAATTGTAGAAGGAGGAAAAAAATATGAAAAAGATAATTAAATCATTAGTTGTATTATGCTTTATTGCTTTGGTTTTTACTGGATGTAGCTGTTCACTTAATGATACTAGTCCAGAAGATGCTATTAATACGTTTTTTGAAAAGTATAGGTCAAAGGATGATAATGTAATTACACAATTAATAGATACTATTAAAAATGAAGAATTAACTGATGAAAATAAAGATAGATATCAAAAATTAATGGAGAAACAATATGATAGTTTTTCATACGTTATAAAAGATGTAAAAGAAGAAAAAGACTCTGCAACTGCAACGGTTGAATTAACAGTTTTAAATTATAGAAGTGCTGTTTTAAAAGCAGAAGAAGAATTAAATAAAACTCCAGAAAAATTTAATGATGATAAAGGTAATTTTTCTAAAGAAAAGTATATGGAATATAAAATAGATAAAATGGAAGAAGTAACTGATACAACAACACATACCATAGAACTTAATTTAACTAAGGAAGCTGGTATGTGGAAGGTAGAACAATTATCTAGTGATGATATATCTAAACTTCATGGATTATACTAAAATTAAGACAAAGTTCTTAATTTTTTTATTTAATAATTTTTAATAATTTTACTAGCACTTACTTCTTGACAGTGCTAAAAAATGATACTATAATCAAATTAGCATTAGAAAAATGGGAGATGAGATATATGTCAAAAAAACAATTCAAAGCAGAATCTAAAAAGTTATTAGATTTAATGATTAATTCAATTTATACAAATAAGGAAATATTTTTAAGAGAGCTAATTTCAAATGCTAGTGATGCTTTAGATAAATTGTATTATGAATCATTAACTAACAAAAAATTAAAAGTATCTAAAGAAAAACTAAATATTATAGTTAGCATAGATAAAGAAAAAAGACTTCTTATGATAGAAGACAATGGTATTGGTATGGATAAAGATGAGTTATCTACAAATCTAGGTACTATCGCTAAAAGTGGTTCTTTAGCATTTAAAGAAGGATTAACTAAGAAAGATAAAATTAATATAATAGGACAGTTTGGTGTTGGTTTTTATTCAAGCTTTATGGTAAGTGATGAAGTTATAGTTGAAAGCAAGAAGGCTTTACATGATGAAGCATATAAATGGACATCTAGGGGAGCTGATGGTTATGAAATAGTTCCAACTGTTAAAGATAGTTGTGGCACAAGAATAACACTTCATATAAAAGAAAATGAAAACGAAGAAAATTATGACGAATTCCTAGAAGAATTTAAAGTACAATCGTTAATAAAAAAATATTCTGATTATGTAACATATCCAATTAAGATGGAAACGCTTGATGAAAAAACTAATAAAAAAACTTTAACCGATCCTATAAATAGTATGATTCCTATATGGAAAAAAAGCAAAAACAAAATAAAGGAAGAAGATTATGATGATTTTTACATGAATAAGTTTTTAGCTTATACTAAACCATTAAAAGTAATTCATACGAAGGTAGAAGGCTTAGTTAGCTATGATGCTCTTATGTTTGTTCCATCTATGCCTCCATATGATTTTTATACAAAAGACTATAAAAAGGGGCTAGAATTGTACTCAAACGGAGTCTTAATTATGGAATCATGTAAAGATTTACTTCCAGATTATTTAAACTTTGTAAAAGGTGTTATAGACTCTCCAGATTTATCACTTAATATATCAAGAGAAATGCTTCAGCAAAATAGACAAGTAAAAGTTATTGCAAAGACAATAGAAAAGAAAATTTTAAAAGAACTTCATGACATGTTAGTAAATGAAAGAGATAAGTATGAAGAATTCTTTAAAAATTTTGGTGTTAATATAAAATATGGTATTTATGATAACTATGGTGCTAAAAAAGATGAATTAAAAGACTTAATAATTTTCTATTCATCTAAAGAAAAGAAGAACATAACATTAAAAGAGTATGTAGATAAAATGGATAAAGACGATGATACTATTTATTATGCTTGCGGTGAAACTACTGATAAAATAGATATGCTTCCTATGGTAGAAAACTTAAAGGATAAAAATAAAGATATATTATACTTAACTGATTATGTAGATGAATTTGTACTTAAAATGCTAGATAAATATGATGATAAAAAGTTTGTTAATATAGCTACAAATGACTTTGACTTATCAAGTAAGGAAGAAAAAGAAAAGTTAAATAAGAAAAATGAAGATGATAAAGAAATGTTTGAGTTTATGAAAAATGAATTAGATAGTGATGTAGAAAAAATAAGATATACAAACAAATTAAAAAATCATCCACTTTGTTTAACTAGTGATGGTGAAATTACAACACAAATGCAAAAAGTAATAAATGCAAGTACACCAGATGAACATGCAGAAGCTAAATTAATATTAGAAATAAATGAAGATCACGAAATAGCTAAAAAGTTAAGATATTTATATGATAATGATAGAGAAATGTTAAAAAAATATACTAAGATTTTATATAATGAGGCTAGATTAATTGAAGGGTTACCTGTTTTAAATCCAACTGAATTAAGCAATTTAATCTGCCAAATATTATCAAAATAAAAGTTAGAGAACTAATCGTCTCTAACTTTTTTCTTATCTATAAATTTATTTATTATTACGCTAGATATTGTATTGCCAGTAACATTTAAAACAGTTGCAGGAGCATCAATTATAGTTGCTATAATAGTTAGTATAGGAAGCGTGCTAAGTGGAAAACCAAGCATTGTAATTATTAAAGTTTCCGATATAGTGCCACCACCAATAGGAACAGCTGAAACTAAAATAGTCGCTAAAAGTGCAATTAAAATAATTTTAAAAGTAGATGTATTACTATTAAATAGTTGTACTAAAAACATTATTTTAAATACACTGCCAACTATAGAACCATCTTTATGAAAGTTAGTACCAAGAGATATTGAAACGGAAGATACATCCTCTGTAACACCCATTTTCTTAGCAGATTCTATGTTTATAGGCATTGAAGCTGCAGAAGAACAAGTAGACATAGCACAAACTGATGGTGGAATTATATTCTTCCAGTAATTTATAAATCCATTTTTACCACCACATAAGATTGCATATAAAGAATAAATAACAAAATAGATAAATAAGCAAGCTATTAAATAAATTAGAAAAGTTTTTGCATAACCCAAAACCAGTTCCTTACCAAAAGATCCAACTAAAGCTGCAAAGTAGCAACCAAGACCAATAGGGGCATAATACATAATTATTTTAATAAATTTTTGAACTACGCTTGAAAAACTATCTAAAATATCTAAAACTGGTTTCTTTTTATCTTTAGATAAATTAATAGCTAAACCAAAAATAATAGAAAAGCAGATAAGAGCAATAATATTATCATTAGTAATTAAACTCTTAAAATCATTTGTGCTAACGGTATTAACTGTTTTTTCTAATATATTTAATTTTTCTTTTTTAACACTTTTATCTTCCTTTATAATTTCTTTAATAGAATTTTTATCCTCATATTTTATAATATTAAAATTTTTAGCAAACCCAAGTCCAATTACAACACTAATTATAGAAGTAACTACAAACGTAATTAAACTTGTAAATAGTATTTTTCCTATTCTTTTTGGACTTTTCATTTTTCCAATAGATACAGTTATTGTTAAGAATATAAGAGGTACTATAATAACTAATAATAAATTTAAGAATAAATCTCCAAAAGGTTTTAAATAACTAGCTTTTTCTTTAAATATTATTCCTACTATCATACCTAAAATAATTGATAATAAAAGAATAATAGTAGACTTATAATTTTTAATAAATTTCAATAAAAAAACTCCTTTCTAATAAAGTTTATACAAGTTATATAAAAAAATGAATAATATTTAATTGGTGATATTATGATAAAGACAAAAAGAATTATAATTTTTTTAATAATGTTAATTATTATGCCAATTAAAATACGTGCATTTAATTTAGGAGACTCTGCAATTTTAATGGAAGAGGAAACAAAAAGAGTATTAGTATCAAAAAATGCTAATACTAAAAAGTTAATAGCATCAACAACCAAAATAATGACCGCAACACTTGCAATATCTTCTGGCAAACTAAATAAAACCGTTAAAGTAACAGATAAAGTATTAGAAAGCTATGGTTCTAATATATATTTAAGTATTGGAGAAAAAATGAAATTAGAAGACATGGTATATGGACTTATGATGCAAAGTGGAAATGATGCTGCACTTATGATTTCAGAATATCTTGGTGGAGAAGAAAAATTTGTTAAAAAAATGAATGAATTAGCAAAACAAATAGGAATGAATAATACTGTGTTTTCTAATCCACATGGCTTAGATGAAAAAACTAAAAATTATTCAACAGCATATGATATGGCTCTTTTAATGCGTTATGCAAATTCTATAGAAGAATTTAGAAAAATAACAGGTTGCAAAAAACACGTAGTAAAAACGAATGAAAAAACATATGTTTGGAGAAATAAAAACAAATTATTATACACATATAAATATACAACAGGTGGTAAAACTGGTTATACAAAAAAGGCTCATAGAACACTTGTTACATCCGCATCAAATGAAAAAATCAACTTAATAGTTGTTACATTAAACGATGGGAATGATTTTAAAAATCATAAAGAATTATATGAATACGGTTTTAATAATTACAGCATGCAAAAAATATTTGATAAAGATAAAATGAATTTAAAAAACAAAAAAATATATGCGAAAGATGATTATTTTTATCCAATAACAAAAAAAGAAAAAGAACTTATAAATGTAAATTACATTGTAAAGCATAAGAAAAAATATAAAAATAATGAATGCGTTGGAAAAGCTATAATAAAACTTGGAAATAAAGTAGTACATGAAGAAAAACTTTACATAAAAACTAAAAAATAAAATTAAATATTTAGTTTGTAATTACAATTAAGTATACTAAAACTTGACTATGTCTGTTTAAAAGTTTAAAATAGAAGTGTATAAGGAAATATTATACAAGATGGAGGTAATAGTAATGGGTAATGTGTTAATACCTGTTTTACTTCTAATAATTGGATTATTTGTTGGAGCTGTTATAGTAATAATAATAACAGCATTAAAGAAAAAAAGTGAAGAATATAAAGCTTCAAATATAATAGAAAAGGCTAAAAAAGATGCAGATAAAATAAAAAGAGATGCACTTTTAGAAGCCAAAGAAGATACATATAAGTTAAAAATAGAAACAGACAAAGAAATAAAAGAAAGAAAAAAAGAAATAAAAGAAAATGAAGAAAGACTTCTTCAAAGAGAGTCTAGTATTGATAAAAGAGATGGTCTTTTACAAAATCGTGAACAAATGCTAGATGAAAAAGAAAATAGCATTATACAAAAACAAAAAGATATTCAAAAATTAGAAGAAAAAGCAGAAAATGTTATTAAAGAACAATTAGAAAAATTAGAAAAAATATCTGGTTTTTCAAAAAAACAAGCTAAAGAAGAAATAATGAAGCAAGTAGAAATTTCAATGCGTAGTGAAATATCAACTTACATAAAAGAAAAAGAGGCTGAAGCTAAATTAGAAGTTGATAAAAAAGCTAAAAATCTATTAGTTGAATCAATGCAAAAATATGCGTCAGACGTAACTAATGAACAAACTGTAAGCGTTGTTAATTTACCAAACGATGAGATGAAAGGTAGAATAATAGGGCGTGAAGGAAGAAACATAAGAACAATAGAAGCTGTAACTGGTGTAGATTTAATAATCGATGATACCCCAGAAGCTATTGTTTTATCAAGCTTTGATCCATTAAGAAGAGAAATTGCAAGACAAACTATTGAAACTTTAATTAAAGATGGTAGAATTCATCCATCTAGAATTGAAGAGTTATATGACAAAACTTGCAAAGAACTAAACGTAAAAATAAGAGAATATGGTGAAGATGCAATGTTTGAACTAGGAATAACTAAGATGGATCCAGAACTTGTATTCACACTTGGAAAATTAAACTTTAGAACTAGTTATGGACAAAATGCATTAAAACACTCAATTGAAGTTGCACATTTATCTGGAATAATGGCAGCTGAAATAGGAGAAAACGTAGCACTTGCAAAACGTGCAGGATTACTTCACGATATAGGAAAAGCAATAGACTTTGAAGTTGAAGGAAGCCATGTACAAATAGGTGCTGATCTTGCTAAAAAATATGGTGAAGATGAAACTGTTATAAATGCAATAGAATCACATCATGGTGATAAAAATGCAAATAATGTTATATCAGTTTTAGTAGCTATTGCAGACAGCCTATCAGCCGCTCGTCCTGGAGCAAGAAACGACTCTTTAGAAAACTATGTAAAAAGATTAGAACAACTAGAGAATATAGCAACAGAATTTGATGGAGTTGAAAAAGCATATGCAATGCAAGCTGGTAGAGAGCTTAGAGTAATAGTAGAACCAGAAAAAGTAGATGATGTTGGTAGTTATAAAACTGCTAGGGATATTAAAGAGAAAATAGAAAAAGAAATGCAATATCCTGGAACAGTTAAAGTAATTGTTATAAGAGAAACAAGAGCTATGGAAGAAGCAAAATAAGTGCTTCTTTTTTCTTTTTATTAAACATACTATTTTATAGGTGATAACTATGCGAAACATATTATCTTACTATTATAATTTATATCCAGATAATATTTTAACTGATAGTGATAAATATATATTTGATTATGAAAATAAGTATTATTCATTTGAACTATATAAAAGACCGTTAGAAGATATAAACAATTTATATGAACTTGATACTAAACTCATAGAAAATAATATAATGATGCATGAAATAATAAAAAATAATAATGGAGATATATTAACTTACGTTAATTTAAAACCTTATATACTAATGGAAATAAACGTAAATAAAAACGCAAAAATTAGATTATCTGAAATATGTTTTATAAACAATAATTCTATTGATATTAAAAAAAATAATGCTTTACTTAGAACTAATTGGACTAATTTATGGGAATCAAAAATAGATTATTTTGAATCACAAATAAATGAAATAGGTAAAAAATACCCTAATTTATGTAACTATGCTAATTACTATATTGGACTTGCAGAAAATGCTATTATGTACATAAAAGATGTATTTTCTACTGATTCTTATGCATTTATATCAGTATGTCATAAAAGAATAAATAGTCAAAAAACATATTATGAATTATATAACCCTTTAAGCCTTGTTCTAGACTTTAGAGTGCGTGATGCATGTGAATACATTAAATCTTGTTTTTTTAACGACAGTGATGCTTATAATGCCTTAAAAGAGTATTTTAAAATGAACTATGTAAGTTATAAAGAAGCACTTTTATTATATGGGAGATTAATATACCCATCATATTTTTTTGATTTATATGATGACATAGTAAATTTAAACCTAGATGAAAATAAAATAGAAAACATAGTAATAAAATCAGAAGAATATGAAAAATTTTTAGTAGATACATATATATATTTATCAAAACTATATAATAGATATATTCCAAGAATAGACTGGTTATTAAAAAAAAGCCATAATTAAATGGCTTCTTCATCACTTATATTTTCAACTTTTATTACTTCTGGAACTTCAGATACTATCATTTCTTCAACGGTATTTTGAATTGTCATATCTGCAAACATACATCCTGCACAAGCACCTTTTAATCTAACAAAACATATACCATCTTCAAATCTAACAAATTCAACATCACCACCATCTTGATTAAGATAAGGTTTAATTTTTTCTATTATTTCCTTTATTTTTTCTTCTGTTTTCATTAATAATCACCTATTTTAATTATAACTTATATTAAGCTAATTTGTAAAGTAGTTTGAAATAATGCACTATTTATGTTATAATCAAACGCAAGAGGGTGCATTTTATGAATAGATATAAGAAAGGAGATATTGCAAGTGCTACAATAACAGCTATAGAAAAATATGGTGCTTTTGCACAAATAGATGAGACATATAGTGGCCTTATTCATATTTCAGAAATAACTAGTAAATATGTAAGAAATATAACTGATTATATAGAAATAGGTGATGTTGTAGAAGTTAAGATATTAGACGATTTTAAAAATCCCAATCAATTAAAACTATCTTTAAAAGATACAAGCGATGATTTATATAAAGCTAAAAAAAGAAAAATAAAAGAAACAGTGTTTGGTTTTTATCTACTAAAATCTGCTTTACCAGGTTGGATTGATAAAAAAATGGAAGAGATTAACAAAAAATCTTAAAACTCTCTTGACAATATCTAAAAATACTGATATATTTATATACGTTCTCACGTATATTTATATTTGGATGCTTAGCTCAGTTGGTTAGAGCACCTGCCTTACAAGCAGGGGGTCATAGGTTCGAGTCCTATAGCGTCCACCATTTATGCCGAAATAGCTCAACTGGTAGAGCAACTGACTTGTAATCAGTAGGTTGCGGGTTCAAGTCCTGCTTTCGGCACCATATATGGGGAGGTAGCGAAGTGGTTAAACGCGGCAGACTGTAAATCTGTTCCTTCGGGTTCAATGGTTCGAATCCATTTCTCCCCACCACTTAAGAATTGCCTCGTCGCCAAGTGGTAAGGCATCAGACTTTGACTCTGACATGCGCAAGTTCGAATCTTGCCGAGGCAACCAAAATTTTTGTAGTATGTCCAGTTAGCTCAGTCGGTAGAGCATCTGACTTTTAATCAGAGGGTCACGCGTTCAAGTCGCGTACTGGACACCATGTTGCCCGAGTGGCGGAATTGGTAGACGCACAGGACTTAAAATCCTGCGAGATTCATACCTCGTGCCGGTTCAAGTCCGGCCTCGGGCACCATTTGTAATAAATACCTTGTTTTAATTAAAAAACAAGGTTTTATTATGCTAAAAAAAATTCCTTTTGCATAAAATATATATAACAAAAAACATAAATATATGTTATTATAAAAACAAGGGAGTTTTGTATGAAAGTAGTAAAAATAAATGACAACGTAAGAAATGACTTATCAGTCTTATACGATTCGATTTCAGCCGATGAAGTAGAGTATAATAGTGTAATTAATAGCATGTATGAAAAATTAAAAGACAAAAGTGATTTTTCAAAATATATAGTAGGACTTTTACTTTCGGCATCTTATATTTGTCTAAGAGAAGAAGCTAAATTTAGACCAAACAATAAAGAATATAAAGAAAAAATAAAATTATGTGAAAAAATAGATAATATTGATGATTATATTGATAAAATGAGCATAAATGACTTATTAATTTTGCTTGATTATAATTATAATTTTGTACTTCTAGATTATGATACTAGAAGAGAATATATAAATGCCTCATATGATAAAAAGTCATATTTAACAAAAATTTTTCCATGTCATATACTTGATATTGTTCATTACAATATTTTTACAGTAGATGAAATATTTGATCAGTATGATATTTTTAGTGAACTAACCGATACAAAAAAAGAAGCTCTTGATAATACAATTATGTATACAGCAGAAAAATTAATTGAACTTCATGAAGAAAATTTTGAAAATTATGAACTTGTTATGTTAAACATTATAGAAAATTATTACTTATATAATAAGTACTTAATTTTAAATAATCAAAAAATAGATGAAAGAGCAATAGAAACCATAAATGATATTGAAGATGATTTATACTCATTGATTGGTTTTTGTGGTAATAGCTCATATTTTTTAGAACCAATTATAGAATGCTATATTAAGTACCAAATAGATGAAAAAAGTAAAAGAAAAGTAAAAAAATATTTTGATAATGAAGAAAACAAAAAGAAAATTTCTAAATTATACAAAGTTATAAATCATATTAAATATGATGAATAATTAAGAATTTATAATAATAAACTTGACCAAATAAACAATATAGTGTAAAATTGTTTATGTTGAGCTGGAGTGATACTCAAGAGGCTGAAGAGGCGCCCCTGCTAAGGGTGTAGGCTGGGCAACTGGCGCGAGGGTTCAAATCCCTCTCACTCCGCCATATATTATAAAACTTAAGAGCAATCTAAATTGTTCTTTTTTTTATACATTTTGTAAATACCATGTAAACGATGGATTTAATCCTCTTTTTCAGCTAAAAAATATGTGCTATACTATTAATAGAAAGGTAGGAAAAAACATGAAAGATTTAAAAATATTTCAATATGGCTGTGGAAAAATGAGCGTTTACACTATGCGTTACGTATTAGAAAATGGTGCTAAAATTGTAGGCGCAGTAGATATTAATGAAGATGTAATTGGAAAAGATATAGGACAAATAATTGGAAAGGATAATATGGGAGTTTTAGTAAGCAGCGTAAATGACGCAGAGGACTTACTTAAAAGCTTAAAACCCGACTGCGTAATAGTAACTACTATGAGCTTGTTAGAAGATACAAAAGATGCACTTCTTTTATGTGCAAAATTAGGTATAAATGCAATAACAACATGTGAAGAAGCATTTTACCCAATGAATTCTAATCCAACTTTAACAAAAAAAATCGATGAACTTGCTAAAAAGAACAATTGTACAATAACGGGAAGTGGTTACCAAGATGCATTTTGGGGTAATTTAATTTCTTGCATAGCAGGAGCAAGTCATAATATAACAAAAATTAAAGGAAGTTCTTCATACAATGTAGAAGACTATGGTATAGCACTAGCTAAAGCTCATGGAGCTGGACTTACAAAGGAAGAATTTGAAGATCAAATTGCATCAGCAGATGAAATATCTGATGAAGAAAGAAACAAAATAATAGAAAGTGGAAAATACGCACCATCATACATGTGGAATGTTAATGGATGGTTATGTGACAAACTAGGACTTACAGTTGTTAGCCAAAAGCAAAAATGTGTTCCACAATTTAATAGCTATGACATAGAATCAAGTACACTTAATATGACTGTTAAAACTGGTATGGCAACTGGAATGAGTGCTGTTGTAACAACAGAAACTAAAGAAGGCATAACACTTGAAACAGAATGCATAGGTAAAGTATACAATAAAGATGAATATGATAGAAACATATGGACTGTATGCGCAGATAAAGACACTACAATGGTAATTGATAAACCAAACACAGTAGAACTTACTTGTGCAAGTATCGTAAATAGAATACCTGATGTAATAAAAGCAGAACCAGGCTTTGTACCAACATCACGTATGGGAGAATTAAAATATAATATATAAGAAGTCCTTTTTAGGATTTCTTTTTCTTTAAAAATATAGTATTATTTAAATAGGAGGTAAGTTATATGATTATTGGAATAGTTTTAATTTTATTAGGAATTTATTTTTTACTTAAATTTTTAATACCAGGATTCAATATTAATTTAGATTGGGATGTTATATGGCCTATAATATTAATAGCATTAGGAATCAATAGTACAGTTAAATTTAAGAAAATAGATATATTTAACATAGCACTAGTTATAATAGGTATATTATACTTACTATCAGGTTTAGATGTTATACCTAAAGTTGATTCCAAAATTACAGTTGCTATCATATTAATAGCAATTGGTCTATCATTTGTTTTATCATCGGTAAAGAAAAAAAATAATAGTAAAAAAATTACTTACAACAAAGATTTTAATTACAAAGGAATTTTTGGTGGTACCAAAGAAAAAATAGATGATGATAATTTTAAAGGAACTTCTTGCTATGCTGTATTTGGAGGAGTAGAACTTAACTTAAAAGATATTAATTTAAAAACAGATGTAGTAATTGATTGCTATGCTATATTTGGTGGAATTGATATAGCAGTTCCAGAAAATGTAAACATAGTTACTAAATCATCTAGTATGTTTGGTGGTATAGAAAATAAATCTAATAATAAAAATAATCCTAAAAATAAAACAATTTATGTTAATGCTACATGTATGTTTGGTGGTATAGAAATAAAAAGGTAAATAATTTTATCTTTTTTTCTTGTAATTAATCATAAAACAGATATAATTAAATTGACGGTTTGCAAAATTGTGTGTATTAATATACCTACTGGATAGAAATATCCGGCTTTTTTGCTTGCCAAAAAGAAAGGATGTGATAAAATGGCTTTATCTAATAATGATATAAAGCAAGAAAAAGACTATCTAGAGTTTGCAACAGAGGAAATATCTAAAAAAATAGATATTTTAGGTAAAGAAATTCATGTTAAAAACGAAAAAATAACAGAATTTAAAAAAGTCTTATGGGAAAACAGAGGAAGTATTGATGGAGTTGAGATGCAAACTGAATTAATGTCTTCACAACTAGAAGCAAATTTTGTACTAACTAAAATGAATTACTATAGAAAATTATTAAAGTTAGAATATAGTCCTTATTTTGGAAGAATAGACTTTAAAGAAGATAATTTAGATACAAGAAAGGTATACATTGGAATAGCTAACGTAGAAAAAGACTTAAACTATATCATTTACGATTGGAGAAGTCCTATTGCATCACTATTTTATGATTATTCTAAAGGAAAAGCTAAATATACTGCACCAGATGGTGAAATAAAAGGAGAAATTCTGCTTAAAAGACAATATAAAATAGAAGGTAAAAAATTACTTAGAGTATTTGATAACAATTTAAACATAGTAGATGATATGCTTCAAGAAGTGTTAAGTTCATCTTCTTCAGATAAAATGAAAAACATAGTAAATACCATACAACAAGAACAAAATGAAATAATAAGAAATATATCAAATAAAAATTTAATAGTGCAAGGAATAGCAGGCTCTGGTAAAACATCTGTTGCACTTCATAGAATAGCCTTTTTACTATATAAAATAAAGAACTTAAAATCATCAAACGTACTTATCTTTTCACCTAATAAAATATTTTCAGAATATATATCAAACGTACTTCCAGAGTTAGGAGAAGAAAATACTAGTGAAACAACGTTTAGTGAGTTTGCAAGTCATTATATAAAAGAGTTTAAAAGCGTAGAATCATTTTCAGGCTTTATTGAAAAATATTATACAAATAAAAGAGATGATGAAGACTTAATTAGATTTAAGCTATCAAATAAAATGATTAAAGTTATAGAAAATTACGTACAAGAAATAGATAAAAATATAAAAATTATAGATAATATAGAAACTAAGTTTTCTTTAATAGAAAAAGAATATTTAAATTACTTATTAAAAGATAGATATAATAAGATGCCTATATTTGAAAGAATGGATTATATAGCTGAACATTTATGTAATAAATTAGGCTTAATATCAAAAAAAGATAAAATAAGTATTACAAAGAAAATAAAAGAAGTATTAAGCATCAAACCAGATTACAAAAAATTATATAAAGATTTATTTATAAGTGATTCATTTAGTTCTTCTTTTAATAAATCTATTAGTCTAAAATTAAATAGTAAAGTAATTAATTATGATGATGCTCTTTGCTTTATATATCTAAAAGGTTTATTAAATGGTTTTCCATACAGTAACTTAATTAAACAAGTAGTAATAGATGAGGCACAAGATTATAATGAAATGCAGTACATTATTTTAACTAAGATATTTAAAAGAGCTTCTTTTACTTTGCTAGGAGATGTTAATCAAACGATAAATCCATATCAAAAATATGACAGCTTAGAAGTATTAAAAAATATATTAGATGGTAATACAAAATACGTAGAACTTTCTAAAACTTATCGTTCTTCTAAAGAAATAATAGAGTTTACTAATAAAATACTTAATTTAAAGCATGTAAGTGCAATAAGAAAAGAAGAAAGTGTACCAGTAATAAAAAGAGATGATGATAAATACTTAAAAAATGATATAAATTACTTAAAGAATAAATATAAATCACTTGCAATAATTACTAAAGATATGTTATATGCTGTAAGGTTATATGATTTGTTAAAAGATGTTTATAAAGATATAAGCTTAGTTACAAATAATTCATCTAAATTTAACAGAGATTTAATTATAATACCAAGTTATTTATCTAAGGGATTAGAATTTGATTCTGTAATATCATATACTAGCAAAAATAACTTATATACTAAAAGAGAAAAGTATTTATATTATGTTGTATTAACTAGATGTCAGCATGAACTTATAGTTTATAATAATTCTTTATAATTTAACCCTTGAAAAATAGCATAAAATAAAGTAGAATATACTTATTGGATGGTGATTTAAATGGGAAGATTTCCTAATATAGCAGCTAGTAAAGCTAAAACTGGTCAAGCTAAGGCTAAAATATATTCAAGTTATGCAAAAGAAATATATAGTGTTGCAAAACAAGGTGGAACAGATCCTAATGGTAATTTGACATTAAGACATTTAATTGAAAAGGCAAAAAAAGAGCAAGTTCCAGCTGATGTTATTAAAAGAGCAATTGATAAGGTAAATAGTGGTGTAGATGAATCCTACACGGCAGCTAGATATGAGGGTTTTGCATCTGGTGGTGCAACTGTTATAGTAGATTGTTTAACAGATAACGTTAATAGAACAGTAAGTTTAGTTAGAAATGCATTTACTAAGTCTAAAGCTAAGATGGGAGCAAAGGGATGTGTATCTCATATGTATGAAAATTTAGCTGTTGTTATGGTTAAAGATTTAACAGAAGATGAAGCTTATGAAGCACTTCTTATGAAAGAAGTAGATGCTAAAGATATAGAAACAGAAGATAATACTTTAACAATATATGGAGATCCTAGCGATTTATATAAGATAAAAGAAGCTATTTTAGATTATAAAAAAGATGCTGATATTACTTATGATGAAGTTACTATGATACCAGATGAAATGACTACATTAGAAGGTGAAGATAAAGAAAACTTTGATAAATTACTTTCTATGTTAGATGAAGTTGAAGATGTACAAAAAGTATATCATAACGTAAATTTATAGTTTTATAAATTGACAATTAAAAGCATTTATTATAATATAAAGATATATTTAAATCATTGATGAAGACTATTAGCTAAAATTCTATTTTAAAGAGAGTCATTACATGGTGTGAAATGATAAATAGTATTTAGTGAATCTACTTCTAAGACAAATGTTAAAAGCATTTGCGGCACTTATGGGTCGTTAAATAAATTAAGAATAAGCTGTGATGGCACCGTGATTAATATCACTCCAGCAATATATAGGCTTATTCTTTTTTATAATTATTGGGGGGAATTTAAATGATATTTGCAAGTGATAAAATAATATCTCTTATTTTAGAAGATGTTCCTAATGAAGCATATTTTAAAATTATCTTAAATGAAACATTAGAAGAAATAGGACATATTTCATATACATATGAAAATGATAGTATAGTTGGTAATTTATCTTACTTTTTATATGAAGAATATAGAAATAAAGGGTATGGTAAAAAAGCACTTAAACTATTAGTTGATAACATAAGAAGAATAGATGATAATGATTTATATTTAGCTATAATTCCAGATAATATAGCATCTATTAAGCTAGCTGAAAGTCAAAATGCAAAATACGTAGGTGATGTTAATATTCCAACTAAATATGTTTTTAGTGATGATGGTAAATATAGCTATGCAAATATGTATAAAATAAAAATAAAAGGAGAATAGAAAATGAGAAAATTACAAAAAAACACAATTTACAAACACTTTAAAGGAGATTATTACTTAGTAATAGATACAGTAATTCATTCTGAGACAAAAGAAAAGTTAGTTTTATATAGAGGATTACATGGCTCTTTAGAACTATATGTTAGACCACTTGATATGTTTTTAAGTGAAGTAGACCATGAAAAATATCCAAACGTAAAACAAAAATATAGATTTGAAGAACAAAATATAGAAACTAAAAATAAATAAGGAGAATGTTATGCTAAAAGAATATTTAACTGATGAAAAGTATGAAGAATTAAAGACGAGTAATAATAGTATATATAAAGCTTTAGAACTTTCTTTAATACTATTTAAAAATGATACAGATAAAGGAGGATTTCCATATCTTTTACACTTATTTTATGTATATCGCAATGTAAATACTATAGATGAAAAAATAGTTGCGCTACTTCATGATGTAATAGAAGATAAAAAAGTTACAAAAGAAGATTTACTTGATATAGGATTTGATAAAAAGATAGTAGATGATGTTATAATTCTTTCTAGAAATAAAAAGGTAACTTATTTTGAATATATTGATAATTTAATTAAGAATGCATCTAAAGAAGCTTTAGTTGTTAAAATGGCTGATTTAGAAAATAACATGGACTTATCAAGAATAAAGGAACCTACTGTATATGATTATGAAAGAGTAGAGAAAAGATATACTCCTTCGTATGAAAAAATAAGAAATAGATTAGAGGAGATGGAGTAATATGATAGATATTAAACTAATAAGAGAAAATAAAGCTTTAGTAAAAGAAAATATTAAAAAGAAATTTCAGGATAAAAAGTTACCTTTAGTTGATGAAGTATATGATATGGATATAAAGTACAGAAGTATTAAGGCGCAAGCTGATGAAAAAAGAAGTTCTATTAATACACTTAGCAGGGAAATTGGTAACCTTATGCGTAACAAAGATATAGATGGTGCTAATAAAATAAAAGAAGAAGTTGCGTTAATTAAAGAAAGTATTCCAAAATTAGAGGAAGAAGAAATAGCTTTAGAAAAAGAAATAAGGACAAAAATGATGATGATTCCAAACATTATAGCGAATGATGTACCTATTGGTGAAGATGATTCTAAAAACGTAGAAGAACAAGTATTTGGAGAAGCTAAAGTTCCTAATTTTGAAATACCATATCATTCAGATATAATGGCTACATTTAATGGTCTTGATAAAGAAGCTGCTGGCCGTGTTAGTGGTAATGGATTTTATTATTTAATGGGAGATATTGCACGTCTTCATTCAGCAGTACTTTCTTATGCTAGGGATTTTATGATTAATAAAGGATTTACGTACTGTATTCCACCATATATGATTAGATCTTCAGCAGTAGATGGTGTTATGTCTTTTGAAGAAAAAGAAAATATGATGTACAAAGTAGAAGGGGAAGACTTATATTTAATTGGTACATCAGAACATTCTATGATAGCTAAATTTAAAGATCAATTATTAAAAGAAAGCGATTTACCTATTACAATGACTTCATATTCTCCATGCTTTAGAAAAGAAGTAGGAGCTCATGGTATAGAAGAACGTGGTATATATAGAATTCATCAATTTGAAAAACAAGAAATGGTAGTTGTATGTAAAAAAGAAGATAGTGATGCTTGGTATGATAAAATGTGGAATTATTCAGTAGAATTATTTAGAAGTTTAGATATACCAGTTAGAAAACTTGTTTGTTGTTCTGGTGACCTTGCTGATCTTAAGTATAGATCTTGTGATATTGAAGCATGGAGTCCAAGACAAAAAAAATATTTTGAGGTTTGTTCTTGTTCAAATCTAACAGATGCACAAGCTAGAAGACTTTTTATTCGTTATAAAAAAGAAGATGGTACTAAAGAATTTGCTCATACACTTAATAATACAGTTATAGCGCCACCTCGCATGTTAATAGCATTTTTAGAGAATAATTTACAAGAAGATGGTAGTGTATTAATACCAGAAGTTTTAAGACCTTATATGGGTGGAAAAAGCGTAATTGTTCCAAATAAAAAATAATGTGAGGTGCGTAGTGGCAAATCTAGAATTTAGATATGGACCAATGAACTCAGGTAAAAGTATGGCACTTTTGCAAATGGCTTATAATTATGAAGAAAATAATAAAAAAGTTGTTTTGATAAAGCCTTCTATTGATACTAAAGGAGAAGATTACTTAGTATCAAGAATTGGTCCTAAAAGAAAAGTAGATATTAAATTATTAGAAAATGAAAGTTTACTTTGTGATAAATACATTAAAAGTATATTAAAAGCTGATGCAATTTTAGTAGATGAAGCTCAGTTTTTAACAAAAAAACAAGTAGAAGAAATATGGATAATATCTAAAAAACATAATATTTCAGTTATTTGTTTTGGACTTAAAACTAATTTTAAGTCAGAGTTTTTTGAAGGTTCAAAAAGAATATTTGAACTAGCTGATAAGTTTAAAGAATTAGAAACAATATGTTCATGTGGTGTTAAAGCAAGATTTAATGCAAGAAAAGTAAACAAAAGATTTACTCTAAAAGGTGATGAATGCATTATAGATGGTAAAAAAGAAAAATATGAGTATGTACCTTTATGTGGAAAATGCTATATGAAAAAAGTATTAAAAATTAAATAGTTTCGACAAAAAATGTTTGACAAAGATAAAAAATGTGGTAGAATGGATATTGCCCATTTTTTTTATGTATTATATTTTAAATTGAGAGGAGATGATTATATGGTTAATTTAAATAATTTTGATATAGCTAAAGATGACTTTTCTATTTTGACTAATAATATAAATAATGAAGAATTATTAAAATATTATTTAATTAAAAAAGCTTATGCAGATATGTTAGTTAATTTAGAAGAATTTGTTGGAAAAACATATGATAACTTAGAAAAAATAGAAAAGAAAATTAAACAAAAATAAACAAACTATATATATATCGTAATTTGTAGTAGTTTGTTTTTTTTATTGCATTTTTAAGTATTAATGATATAATTAGAAAGAATAAGGAGATAAATAAATGGAAAAATATGATGAGGAGTTCTTAGAATATGTAAAAGATATAATAAATTCAGAAGAGTTTATTAAGAGAAAAGAGTATTTACATCATCCAAATAAATCAGTGTATCAACATAGCCTAGAAGTTGCTTACGCTTCATATAAATTTGCTAAAAAACATCATTTAAACGTAAGAGATATATCAGTTGGAGCATTATTACATGACTTTTATTATAAACCATGGCAAGAAAACACCCAAAAGAAGAAATTTACAAAAATGCATGGTTTTGTTCATGCAAGGGAAGCTTTAGAAAATGCAAGAAAGACATTTCCACAGCTTATGAATAAAAGGGTAGAAGATATTATAGTAAAACATATGTTTCCATTAAATATTAAACCACCTAAGTATAAAGAAAGTTGGGTAGTAAGTTTAATGGATAAGAAAAATTCACTTGAAGTATTTAAGCATCCAAAAGAATATCCTAAATTTATAGGGCTAGGAAGAAAAAAAGTTATAAAAAGTAAAAAGGAAAGTGGAAATACATAAAAAGTATAATTTAAAGTTTGTAAACTCCTTGTAAAATGTCTAGATGTTTGTTGTAATATAGATATTAGTATGTTAAGATAAATGTGGAGGTAAGTATGAAAAAAGGTACAATAATTGGAATTGTGATAGCTGCAATAGTTATTTTGATGGTAATTATATTTGCTAGCACATATAATGGACTTGTTAACAAACAAGAAGAAGTTGAAGGAAAGTATGCAGACATATCTGTTCAACTAGAAAGAAGAGCTGACTTAATACCAAACTTGGTTAATACTGTAAAAGGTTATGCTAGTCATGAAGAAAAGGTAATAGATAATATTACAACAGCACGTGAGAATTTGATTAATTCAAAGAGTATAGAAGAAAAGGCAAATGCTAATCAAGAACTTACAAATGCTTTAAATGCTTTAGCAGTAGTTGTTGAAAATTATCCAGATTTAAAAGCTAATACAAATTTTATTAATTTACAAGATGAACTTGCAGGAACTGAAAATAGAATTGCTGTAGCACGTAGAGATTATAATGAGGCTGTAAAAAATTATAATAAGACTATAAAGAGTTTTCCAAAGAATATAATAGCTAGTATGTTTGGTTTTGAAAATAAAGCTTATTTTGAAGCTAAAGAGAGTGCAAATAATGTTCCAGAAGTTACATTTGAATAAGATTAAGATTTTAATACTTATTCTTTTCTTTTTTTTGTTTATTCCAAACGTAAAAGCTATTGTAAATCCAACTAGTGATTTTTATGTAAATGATTATGCTAATGTATTAGATAGTGAAACTAAAAAATATATAATAGATAAGAGTACAGCATTAAATAATGCATCTGGCATCCAAATAGTTGTTACTACCGTAAAAAACTTAGAAGGAAAAACAATAGAAGATTATTCTTTAGAGTTTGCTCGTAAAGCTAAAATAGGAAGTAAAGACAAAAATGATGGTATATTAATTTTAGTATCATATGAAGATAGAAAGTTAAGAATAGAAGTAGGATACGGGTTAGAAGGTATAATTACAGATGGTAAGGCTGGTAGAATAAGGGATACTTATATGATACCTTATCTTAAAAATAATAACTGGAATGATGGAATTAAAAATGGTTATGATGCTATATATAAAGAAATAGTTGATGCTAATAATTTAAATTTATCATATGATGCACCAGCTAATAGTAATAATAGTTCTTTTAATGCTGTTGGAAACATTTATGTAGGTATTACAATAGGTTTTATTTTAGGTGTAATTTTAAGGCTAATGAGTAAAAAA
Organism: uncultured Bacilli bacterium; assembly: GCA_934162425.1. Taxonomy (GTDB): domain Bacteria; phylum Bacillota_I; class Bacilli_A; order RF39; family UBA660; genus Aphodocola. The sequence continues at coordinate 41,149 of CAKPIS010000004.1, read as the reverse complement.
AAGAAAAAATTTATTAAAGTTATAATAGGAATTTTATACTTTATAATTGTTAATACATTATTTATTTGTTTTTTATTGAAAAATTTAATTAATATAGCAATGATAGTATCACCTTTTAATGTATTTTCATTTATACTTGCATATGTAATAAAACCTGGTTCGATTAGTTTTAATAGTAGTAATTCTAGTTCTACTTCAGATAGTTTCTTTGATGGTGGAAGCTCTTCTAGTGGAGGAGGACGTTCTTCTGGTGGAGGAGGTTCCTTTGGTGGAGGAGGAGCTTCAGGTAGTTTTTAATTTAAAGATAGTTAATTCTATCTTTTTATTTTATAATAGGGGTTCTATAAAAAAATAGCGTGGAGTTAGAGGTGCTAGTTAGCATTGTCTTTCTTTTTTGATGACTAATTTATATAAAAATAAAAACTTACGAACTTTTAAGTCCGTAAGCTGATTTCAAATGGAGCCTTAACTATACACGTATTCGAAATTAAGACTATAAGATTTGATTAAGTCTCTCTGATAAATTCATTATATCATTTTTCTATATATTTTCAAGGGAGTATAGAAAAACTTTGTATTTTAATGTATAATTAATAAAAATAAGGAAAGGAGAAAGATTATGACAAAATTATTAATAAGTGACTACGATCAGACATTTTATCTAAATGACGATGACATAGAAAATAATAAAATATATGTAAATAAATTTATGAATTCAAGTAATTTATTTGCTATTGCCACTGGAAGAAGTTATTTAGATTTTCATAATAAATTGGATATATATAAGTTTAATTATAATTATGCTATTTTAAATCATGGAGCGACCATTATAGATAAAAATAATAAAGTTTTATTTAATATTTGTATTTCTAATGAGATTATTTCACAAATACAAAATGATTTAAATTTAAGTGAAAGTATAAATTATTTTTGTTGTAGTGGAATTGACAGCAGAGTAACATTTGAACACAAAAATTTAACTAAAATAAACGCAAAATACATTTCAAAAGAGTACGCATTAGATAAAGCAAATTATATTAACAACAAATATGGAAATTATGTTAAAGCTTATTATGTGAATACAAATTCTGTTGAAATTATTTCTAATAAAACAAATAAAGCTGAGGCTATATATTGGTTAATTAAATTTTGTAATAATGTTAATAAAGCTAATACGTATGTCATTGGTGATAGTTATAGTGATATAGAAATGGTACATGAATTTAATGGTTACTGTATGGAAGATTCAGTATCAGAATTAAAATTAGTCGCTACTAAAGAATATAATAGTGTATCCAGTTTAATAAAGGAGATTTTAAATGGTCAAAAATAAAGAAGCAAATATATTAATAGTTTCAAATGTATTAAGAGAAATAATAACTATTTTTTCAGGTCCATTTTTAACAGCCTATTTTTTTAAGATATCAAAGAATTCATTAGTTGATTTATCCATTTATAATATTCTTGTTTTTTTATGTGTAGGATTTTTTGGGTTAATGTTAGGATATATAATAAAAAATAAGTTTCAAGTTGGCATGTTTAGAATTGGAGTAATATTAAATGCAGTATATGTACTAACAATTATTATATTAAAGGAGAAAATATTAAATTATTTACCGCTTGTTTCATTTTTATATGGTACATCAATGATAACATATTTTTACCCATATAATTTATTTTTATCAGATAAAGTAAGTAATGATATACGATCTCAATATGAATTTAAAAGAAAAACAATTGTTACAATAGTAGGTATATTAACTCCAATAGTTTTAGGAACGATAATAACTACCACTAATTTTGTGTTGACCGCTATAATTATATTAATAATATCAATTATACAAATAGTTATATCTTTTTTATTAAAACCTACTACGTACAAGAATACAAAATTCACTCCTTTTCTTTCGTTAAAAAAAATATTAAAGAATAAGGATGTAAAAAACATAATAAAATTAGATTTTTTTAAGGGTATGAGTATTGCAGATGGAGCTCTTAAAGTTTTAATTACATTATTGATAATTAATGCTTTTAAAACTGATTTGAATTTGGGAATTTTTTCGTCTATTTCTAGTTTATTAACTATAATATTTCAGTATATATATACCAAATATTATAAAAATAGAAATGATAAAAATATGATTGTTATTTGCACAATTATTCCAGTTGTTAGTTTAATTCTGTTATTAATATTAAATAATAATGTTGCCTTATGTTTATATTATTTTTGTTATAGTTCATTGGTAGGCGTTTTAAATTTTATTATTGATATTAGACTATTTAATTTGTCCAATATTCCGTTGATAAAAAATAATAATCAAATGGAATTTTGGTCATTAAGAGAACTTGTATTAAATTCAGGCAGAATTATAGGTTATATATTATTATTAATAGTATCCATAGTTGATTCAGGAAAATATTTGAATGTTTTAATGTTATTTTTAACATTTAGCATTATTCTGATGGGAATATTTTTATCAAAGATGAGTAAAAACGATAAGTAAAGTTTAAAGACTGGGCTAGTTGGCATTGTCTTTCTTTTTTGATGATCAATTTATATAAATTAAAAACTTACGAACAATTAAGTACATAAGCTAATTTCAAATGAGACTAATAAACAACAGGCTATGAACTATGTTATCTTCCTAAAATATTATATGTGAATTTTTGCTAAATTCCAATTAGAACATAGAAAAAAAGGCCTAAATATAGTATAATTTTATTATAATACAAATTGAGGTAAGTAATGGGAGAATTTATATCTATTTTAATAAGTTTTATATTTATGAGTATTGCTGATAGCATTGACTCTGCTTTTAACAATTTAATAAGTATTGATGCAATAGTAGTAACAGGTAGTTTCTTATTGATTGATTCTATTTTTAAATCTTTTGGCGAAATTGGTACTTATACATATAGAACAACTAGAAAAAACGAATGGAAATATTTATGGTTTAATATTTTATTTGGTTTATTAATGGGAATAATTGTTTTATGTTGTAAAAGTATTATAGTAAATATATTTGACTTAACAAACATTCAAAAAGATATGTTATCTTTACTATTAAATTTTTACGTTGCATATATAGTTATAGGAAGATTGGCAAATGCAATTTTTGAAATGATAAGGTTAAAAGGTGAATTAAAGCTATACAGAAAAAGTCTAATAGTTTATTATATTTCTTTAGTTGGATTGGATGCGATTGCTTATTTATTAACTAAAAACCTGCTATTATTATTTATTGCAACAATTGTTTCTTGGATTATATCAATAATATATATGTTATGTAATTTAAAATTAAAATTTGAGTATCCAGATAAAGAATCATTAAAAAACGTAGTTAAGTATGGATTTGCATACTCATCTGAAAGAGTATTATCTAGAATATTTCTATTACTATATGGTGTTTTAGCAAGTCGTATGGGAACTGAAAATTATTCAATACATACTATTTGCTATTCAGTATGCTTATCATTAGAAATTATTACAAATGCATATCAAGCAACTTTAATGATTAAAGTTCCAAGTGGTAAAACTTATGAGGAACAATATAACAATTGTATGAAGATGAAAAACAAATGCTTTTCATTAATTATTTTGTTAAATTTTATTTTTGCATTCGCATATCTATTTATATCTCATGGTAGTTTACCTTTATATAAATGTTTTCCTTATATCATATTTTATTCAACTGCTGTATTTGGACTTTATCAATATGAAACATACAAAACTCTATGCATTTCACAAGGAAAATCATTTATCCTATTAATTGGTTCTACAATAGGTGTAATAATAAGATTTTTAATATGTTTATTATTTATAAATAGTAAAATCTCTTTATTTATATTTGGAATAGTAAATTTAGTAGATTTTTATTGTAGAAGTTTAGTATATAGAATTATATTATTTAGGTTAAATAAAAATACTAAATTAAATTATATATAAAAAGGATTGGGATTTTTCTCATAATGACTAATTTATATAAAATAAAAACTTACGAACAATTAAGTATGTAAGTTGATTTCAAATAGGACTAATAATAAGCATAAGCTTTCAAACCAAAATATTCTCTTTACAAAAATGTTATATATGCAATATGATTAAATTTAATGGGGTATAGAAAATTTTGATGTTCTATAGTATAATAGTTTAGAATTAAAGATTACTTTTATATGGAGTGTAAGAAGGTTATGGTAGAATTAAAGAAACAATATTTATCAATATATATAGTATATATAGTATTAGGATTGAGCCTTGGATTATGGGAAGTTTTTAAACCAATATGGCTGATTGAAAAAGGATTAACTATTGAAGGCTTAGGAATAATTTTTTTTATTGCCTTAATTATGGCTGCTTTTTTTTCTATATTAATTGGAAACAAAGTTATTAAAAATGGAATAAGAGTGTCTATTCAAATTGCTTTAATTATAAGATTAGTCAATTTTGTTAGTATGTTATTAATTAGTAATAAATATGTTATGATTTTTCAAAGTTGTATTGATTTATTGGTGGACACTCTTATAATTCAATGGATGTATCCATTATTAACACAAATTAAAATCAATAATGCGTTTTTTGGATTAAAGGATAACTTATATGATTTGGCAAGTAATATAGGTACTATTGTTGCTGGGATTTTCATAGGTATAGTACTTCATAATTTTACTTCTTATCAGATTTGTATAATAATTTGTATTTTCTTATTTTTAACCTGTTTTTTTCTCTTATTTAAAGTTAAAAACGAAAAAATAGTTTTAAATGAATCTAATATTATGAAGAAAGTTCTTAAAATAGATAGCGTAAAGGATTATATAAAATATTCTTGCTCTAGAAGGTTACAATTATTTTTAATTTTAGGTTTTTTTATGGTGATACTTACAGATAACTTAGGAATAGATAAAAGTGTTGCTGGAATATTTTGGGCAGTTTTTCAGATATTTTGCAATTGTTTAGGCATATTAGTTTCTTTTAAAAGTGATAAAATAAATAGAATTAAGTTTTTTAAATGGTCAAATATTTCAAGTATATTTATTTTATTAATTGCAGGGCTAACTAGGAATACTATTTTTTCATTTATTGCAATTTTGTGGATAGATATACTAAGTGATTTTTATAGTCCAATAATAGATGCACCACTAACAAACGAAATACCAAAACATTTACAATTACACTTTGCAAATTATAAACATATTCTATCATATATAGGCAGAGGATTGGCCTACATGATTGCCGGTTATCTTATTGGAACTAATTATACTCTAATTTTTTTAGTAAGTATACCATTCTTGACATACCAAAATTATGTTGGCGTAAGAGCACTGAAAAGTTGTAAGCATACTAATCCTTATGGAACTAAATAAGGTGTTAATATATTTTATGAGGTAAATAGTGTGGTTGATAATATAATTTTTATAAGTTTAAAACTTCATTTTGTATTGGAAGTTACCATATGAAAATTGGGATAGATCCCTATAATGTTATAGCAGATTTAAATAAAACATTCTTAGAAGAATTTGAAAAAGAAAATAAAAGAACAATTATAAAGAATTTTATTTAGGATTAGGAATTTTAAAGTAGGAAGGATATGGAGTATAGATATGAACGAACAAAATTTAAAGAAATTTAATAAATTATTTCCGTGGTTTGCAGGACTATCTGGGGATTTATTATTTTGGATTGCAATAGATACATTATTTCTAACAATAGTAAAAAAATTTACAGCTTCACAAATTGTATTTTTAACATCCATATCATTGATAACTTGTATATTACTCCAAGTACCTTTACTTAGTATAATCAAAAGGATAGGAAATACAAAGTCTGTAAGATTAGGATCATTATTACTTTTAATCTCAAGTATTTTACTAACATTTGGTACAAATTATATTATCATAGTAATAGGAAAAATATTATACGAAGTTGCTTTCACATTTCAAAATATGATAAACGCAATATTAAAAAACAATTTAGAATTACAAAATATAGAGAATGAATATATAAAGTTTAGAACTAATGCTAATGCAATTTATGCAGTAGTAACAATGATAATATCATTTGTTGCGAGTATTATGTTTAATATAAATAATTATCTACCAATGATAGGTTGCATATTATTTTGCTTTATCTGCTTTGTGTTATCTCTTAATATGATTGATTATTCAAATAATGATTGTATGAAAGGTAAATCTTATGAAAAAAAAGAAAGACAAATTAAAAAAATACGTTACTCAAAAATTATGATATTTATAATAATATCTTATGGACTTTTTTATCCCATAGTAAATTCTGGACAATCAAATGGTAAATTATTTATACAACAAGAATTACTAAAAAATTTTGATGTAGAAAAGACTGCATTGATAATAGGTGGAATATTGTGCATATCAAGAATAGTGAGAGTAATTTCAAATATTTCATTTAATAAAATACATAAAAAATACAAAGACAAAGTAGGATGTTTATTACCATTCTTATTATCATTATCTCTTGTCTTAATGGTAGGAGGATATTTAATCACATACTCAATTATTTTGAAAATACTAATTATGAGTTTGGGATATGTTATAATTTTATTTATAAGAGATCCTTTTAAGGTATATATGCAAGATTTAGCACTTAAAAAAGCAGAAAAAGAACAACAACAATCATTACTTACTACGTTAGATTTATCAAGAAAAATTGTAAGAGCAATTATGAGCTTAAGTTTTACAGCAATTTTAGTTAATAATCCAATGATCGTAGTAATAACAATCCTAATAATTTTATCAGTTATTGAAATATTTATTAGTTTACATTTATATAGAATGATACAAGAAAGTTAGGAGATGAAGAATATGAAAAATATCTTAATAATGGGAATAGGCAGAGCAGGAAAAACTACATTAAGCAAGATGTTAAAAGCTAAATACAATAATTATAGCTTAGTGCATAGTGATTCCTTAAAGTGGGCAATGATTAGAGCAGAAGACAAAGAAAAATATTACAGAACCAATGTTGATAAACAAAAAGAGTTTGAACATGGAGAATATTTTCAAAAAACATTATTAGAATTTTTTAATTCTTCTATTTCAAAAGATGAAAATCATTATGGATATATATTAGAAAGTGGGCAATTACATCCCAAAATAGTTGAAGAAATGATTGATTTTGAACAAACTATTGTTGTATGTCTTGGACTTGGTAATTTAAATGTAGATGAAATTGTAGAACTTTGTATTGAACACGATATTGAAAAAGATTGGACATTTGGATTATCAAGAGAATATCTAAAAAAACATGCTATTGATTGGTATGCTGCAAATGAAATGCTAAAAAAAGAATGCCCTAAATATGGAATTAAATACTATGATACATCAAAAAATAGAATAGAAACTTTAAATAATATTATGGGTGAAATAGAAAAATATATTTAGTGGGGGGGTAGCACTATGAATTATATGGTATAATGAACAATATGAGTATTCATTAAGAGAGGGTAAGATAGATGAATAAAGTAATAATTGGAATAGTAAGTAAACATTATAATAAAGAATGTAATCATTTTACAGATACATATATAAGAGATGAAGTGAAGCAAGCAATATTTGATAATGAAGCAATTGCAATAGGAATATTACCACCTAACTTCGAAAAAATACAAGCAAAAAACGATTGGAAAGATAACCTTACATTAAAAGAAAAACAAGATTTAATAAAACAAATAAACTTATGTAATGGAATTATATTGCAAGGTGGTGGATTTTCAGATGAATATGAATGTTTTGTTGCAAAATATTGTTATGATAATAATATACCAATATTAGGAATTTGTGCAGGAAATAATAATATTGTTCGTGCAGTAGGGGGAAAAGTACTTAGATTTGATAATAAGGAAACTCATAAAAGTTTTGATAAATATGTACATAAAATAAAGATTGATAAAAATTCTAAATTATATAAAATAATAGGTAAAGATGAAATAATGGTAAATTCAAGACATAAAGCTTATACTGCAGATAGTTCAATTTTAAAATGTGTTGCTTATTCAGATGATGGAGTAGTAGAAGTGGTTGAAGATGAGTCCAAAAAATTTTATATGGCTGTCCAATTTCATCCAGAGAGTCTATATAAAACTGACGAAAATATGAATAGGATATTTGAGAAATTTATAGAGATATGTCAAAAATAAGGGATTTATGTTAGACCCATATTTATAATGTAAGGATGTGTTAAAAATGAAAAAATATTATAATAATTTAAATACAGAAGTAAAAGAATATTTTAAAATATTAGAACCAGATTTTCCAGAATGGTTAAATGAATATATAGACACAAAGGAATTATTATTGCAACAATATATTAGTGTTACTTGTGGTACTATATATTCAGATTTGTTTGAAAGTGATTTTTTCTTTTCAAGTTTAGATCATTCTGTTGCAGTTGCTTTAATTGTTTGGCACTTTACACATGATAAAAAGCAAACTTTATCTGGCTTATTTCACGATATAGCAACACCAGCATTTAAGCATTGTGTAGATTTTCTTAATGGAGATTATATTACACAAGAATCAACAGAAGATTTAACAACAAAAATAATAGAAAATTCAAAAGAAATTATGACATTATTAAAAAGAGATAATATTAAAGTATCAGAAATAGATAATTATCATTTATATCCTATTGCTGATAATGATACACCTAAATTATCTGCAGATAGATTGGAATACTCATTATCAAATGCTTTGTTTACATATAGATTGTTAGATCTAGCAAGTATCAAAGAAATATATGATGATATAGAAATACAAACTAATGAAGAAAAGGAAATAGAGTTAGGATTTAAAACTAAAAAATGTGCTAGAAGTTTTGTTAAGACTACAAGTAGATTATCTATTATATATCGCGAGGATAGAACTAGATACTCTATGCAATTAATTGCTGATATTTTAAAAAGATTAAACGATGAAAACAAAATATCTAAAAAGGATTTATATGAATTAAAGGAAAGTGAAGTAATAGATATTATAGAGTCTTCTAAATATGGTGATATATTTAACATTTGGAAAAATGCTAAAAAAGTGAAGACATCAAAAGAGAAACCTCAAAATGTTTATTATGTTCATCATGGAGCAAAAATTAGATATATTGATCCATTATCTAATGGTAAAAGAATTTCAAAGTGTTGTAAACTTGCTAAAGAAATGATCGAAAATAATTTATCTTACAATATGGATAATTATGTATATTTAGATTTTAATTTTTAATAATAGGAAGATGAAATTTTCTATAGTAGAATTTGTGTGGTAGTATAAATTTAAAAATATATAAAAGGGGATTAAATTATTTTTATAATTTTTTCTCTTTTTTGATATTATTTATTAAAAAAACTTACGAACAATTAAGTTCTTAAGCTGATTTCAAATGGAGCTGAAATATATGCTGAATATATAAATTTAAATAATAATTAGTTATTATGCAATTTAATAAAGTAATGTGATATAATATTAACTACAAAGGGAGGGTTTAGATAATGAGTAATATTCAATTAGAATATATTGATGAAAATTTAAATAGAATTATGCAAAATCCAGAGAGTGTTTTATATTTAAGACCATATGATGTAGGAAATAAACGAGCATTATTTGCTATGGTTAGAGAGGATCAAGGCGTTTACAGAAAAGTTCAAATTACAAAGGAGCAGTCTAAAATAACTTTTCCTTGGGAGCCTATATATTGGCTTTATAAAGGACCTGGATATTTTTATTTAAATAATTTTATCGTTTTAAATTCAAATGATCTTGCACTAAATATAACTAATTTAGATGGTTTTAAGGCTAAATCATTAGATGAAGATAAAATCTTTAATGTCGGAGTATTTGCAACATTTAATGATGGTTCAGCGACTTTTGTTTGGCGTGAAAGAGCAAAAAAATTTGAAAAAAAAGGTGGTATTCAACCATATATAGATCTATTAAAAAAATATAAAGAATATGAACCACAGCATGACACTTATAAGAATATAGAATCTTTTGACGAAGTTGATGGTTTATTTGTAATTCCAGAACTTCAGGAAAAAGTCCAAGAAAAACCAAAAGTAAAAAAACTTATTCCTAATACAAGAAAAGATGATTAACGTTCAAAATCATCTTTTTCAATTTAGGGTTCGGTGTCAATCTGGAGCGAATCACATACAAATTACGAACTTTGTTCCCTTTCTAAAATTATTATATATAAAATATTATTAAAGTTTAATGGGAATATGGAGTATTTTGCTATTTTATAGTATAATCTTATTAAATTATACTTTTTCGGAGGTGAAAATGATATTTGAAGTAACAGAACAAAAAAATTTAAAAGAAATAAAGATACTATTTAATGATATAAGATTTTATATGGGAAATAGTGTATTAGATGGTGTCATGGGGAAAGCATTTGTAGATAATGTTAGAAATCCTAATATTGCTTTTTTAGTAGTTAGAAATTATTGTTTCATAAGTGGAAATATAGATGATAAAGATTTAAAGGATATTATTGATAAAAATTTTAAAGAATATATATTGATACCAAGCGATGACATTGCTAGCAAAATAGAAAAAATATATTCTCGCAATATACGAAAATCTCAAAGATATTCTATAAAAAAAGAAGCAACATTTGATAAAGAAAATTTATATCGAATGATAAATAGTTTAGATAAAAAATTTGAAATTGCAAAAATAGATGAAACTTTAGCTGATAATATAAAAAAAATGAAATTTTTAAATATAACAGATAACTATAAAAAATATGGTATAGGTTTTTGCTGTATTTACAATGATGAAATAATTGGTGTAGCATCATCAAATATTTTTTATAAAGATGGTATTGAAGTTAATATAAAAGTAAAAGAAGATTATCGTAGGAAAGGAATTGCTACTGCATTGGCATCAAGGCTTATTATAGAATGTTTAGATCAGAATAAAAAAATAAGTTGGGACGCAGCAAATACTAATTCTGTTGGTTTAGCACAAAAATTAGGATTCGAATATGATTCAACATATAACACTTACAATTTTATTTAAGGAGAGTAAAAAATGAATGATTTAGTTAGTGAAATAGAAAAATTAATATGGAACTTGAATGAAAATATTTCAATTTTAATTAAAGATTTATCTTTGGAAAATGAAATATATAATTTAAATAGTACTGAAAAATTAGTATCTGCTTCAACAATTAAGGTACCTATAATGCTTGCAATTTTTGAAGAAGTAAAAAGTGGAAAAGTAAATTTAAATGATACTATTCTAGTAACAAAAAATGATATCTTGGATGATACAGAGATATTTGAAAACGGTGAAAATTACTATTCAATAAATGAATTAATAAATTGGATGATAATCGAATCGGATAATACCGCCACAAACGTATTGTTAAAATATTTTGGTATGGAAAATATTAATAATTATATTATTAATGTTTTAAACATTAAAAACACATATGTGCAAAGGTATATGCTTGATGAAAAAGCAATAAAAAATGGATTAAATAATTATATGAGCCAAAAAGATATGTTAGATATTTTTACTCTATTATTTAGTAAGAAGATATTAAATAACGAGTTATGTGAGAAAGCAATAAATATTTTATATAATCAACGTTGTCAAAATCAAATAATGCGATATATCTTTGAACCTGTAAAATATGCCCACAAGACAGGTTCACTTGATTATTTAAGCCATGATGTTGGAGTTATGAACATTAAAGACAAATTATTTTATATAGGAATTTCTGTGTGGAATTCAAGCGATAAAGATGGAGATAAAAAACTAATTGGAAATATTGGTAAAATAATTTATTATTATTTAAACCAATAGAATAAAAGGGGTTGGGATTTTAAGGGTTTCCACATATAAGAATTTGTTCGGGAGTACAAATTCAGTGCTGGCTAGACATATATTTTATTCCCGTATTCAAGAAAAAGAAAAAAGAGGATTAAATTATTCTGATAATTTTTTCCTCTTTTTTTATAGTATTTATATAAAATAAAAACTCACGAACTTTTAAGTCCGTAAGTTGATTTCAAATGGAGCAGGTGAGGAGAATCGAACTCCCGTATACAGCTTGGAAGGCTGTGGTTCTACCATTAAACTACACCTGCATCAAGTAGGCAATATTAATTATACTGATTTTTAAAGTTATGTCAATAGAAAATTATTAAAACATCTAAAAAAATCAAAAAAATATTCTACCTATAAATAATATATACAAGTAATATTTTATTATTCTATTAAATATGATAGAATTATAGGCAGAGGTGTAATTTGAGTATGTTATTAAATATTTTATTTTTGCTAATCCTAATTATAATAAACGGGATTTTATCAGCTAGTGAGCTAGCGTTTTTATCAATAGAGAGATTCGAATTAGATAAAATGATTAGAAAAAGAAAGAAAAATGCTAAGAAAATAAGAAAAGTATTAGAAGACCCTAGTAACTTTTTATCAACAATTCAAGTAGGTATAACACTTGCAGGTTTCTTATCTAGTGCTTTTGCAGCATCTACATTTGCAGATAAAATAATAAAAGCAGGTTTTATGATTATTAATCCAGAATTTACAAGTGCATTTTTAATAGTAATAATAACAATTATTTTATCTTACTTTACATTGGTATTAGGAGAATTAGTACCTAAAAAAATAGCACTTTCTAATCCATTTTTAGTAGCATCATTTTCTGTAAACCTAATTAGTGCTATGCAAATAATATTTTATCCTTTAGTTAAACTATTATCAGTATCAACTAATTTTATATGTAAAATATTAAAGATAGAAGAAAAAGAAGAAGAGTTTACTGAAGACGATATAAAAAGAATAATACTTACTGGTACAAGAGATGGAATAATAGAAAAGAAAGAACAAGAATATATATTTAATATTTTTAAGTTTAATGATACTATGGTAGATAAAGTAATGACCGCTAAAGAAAACTGTGAATTATTAGATGTTAATACAAGTCTTAGTGCTTTGTTAAAAAAACTTAAAAAATGTAAATATACAAGATATCCAGTATATGAAGGTAATACAAATAATATAATAGGGATATTTAATGTAAAAAAATACATTATGTATAAAAAAACAAATAATGATTTTAACTTAAGGGATTTGTTATTTGATGTTAAAAAGTTTAATTATGATGAAAAAATAGATGATGTATTTGCTTGCATGCAAAAAGAACATGTACAAATGTCAGCAGTATATAAAAATGATGATTTTATAGGTATTGTAACACTAGAAGATGCGGTAGAAGAAATACTTGGAAAGATATATGATGAATATTATGAAGAAGGCGAATAAATTACGTCTTCTTTTAGTTTAATACCCAGACAACTTTTAACCTAGTTGTATATAATAGGCTAGGAGGTAAAAATATGAATCAAAATTACTTTGATGGCGTAATGGATGATATCTTAGTTAGAACATTTATGATGCCTGCTGTTATGCCAAATACATATAATAATTCTAACCATAATAACAATATGTATAATAACATGACATTTTTAAATTCAAATGAAGGCTTTTTAAGAGGTAATATGGAAGCGAATAGTTATATTCCATATAAAAATATGACTTATATAAAACCATCTATATCTAATGAAAAAATGTCACATTTATATAAAATTCAAGAATTAGCTTTTGCAGCACATGATATTAATTTATACTTAGATATGCATCCTAATGATACAAATGCAATAAAATTATATAATAATTATAATACGGAAGCTAAAGGGCTTACGTTAGATTATGAAAAAAAATATGGTCCGATTGATTTATCTTTTGATGAAGGACTTAGTATGACACCTTGGTCTTGGATAAATGAACCTTGGCCATGGAATGAATAAAAAGAAGGGGGATATTATGTGGAAGTATTCTAAAAAATTACAGTATCCAATTGATATAAAAAGAAAAAACTTAAGAATGGCTAAAGCTATTATAAGTCAGTATGGTGGTGCTCAAGGAGAACTTGGAGCTGCACTTAGATATTTAAATCAAAGATATACTATGCCAGATAGTAAAGGAAGGGCTTTATTAAATGATATAGGAACTGAGGAGTTAGCTCATGTTGAAATGATATGTACAATGGTTTATCAAATGATGAAGGGTGCAACAAAAGAAGAATTAATAGATGCAGGATTAGAAGGACATTATACAGAACATGGACTTGCTTTATTTCCAAGTGATTCAAATGGTAATCCATGGACAGCAACATATATATCAACAACAGGTGATCCGGTTGCAGACTTAGAAGAAGACTTAGCTGCAGAACAAAAAGCAAGAGCTATTTATGAACACTTAATTGATTTATCTGATGATCCAGATATAACAGGTCCACTTTTATGGTTAAGGCAAAGAGAAGTAGTTCATTATAATAGATTTAAAGAATTATCAGATGAATACAAGGCTAAATATTACTATAGATAAATAAAAGGCTTACTTTAATGTAAGTTTTTTGTTATAATTAGTTTATATACTAATAGGAGATGTATTATATATGGAAGAATTAGTTAATAAATTAATAGATAATAATAAAACTATATCTACAATGGAATCAGCTACTGGAGGAGCAGTAGTTAGTGCTATTACAAATGTAGATGGTTCAAGTCGTGTACTTAAATTTTCAGCTATAACTTATTCAAATGAATATAAAATTAAAATGGGTGTAAAAAAAGAAACTATAGACAAATATTCTGTCTATAGCACCCAAGTTGCAAAAGAAATGAGTTTTAATATATCTAAATTTTCTAATAGTAATTATGGAGTAGGTATAACTGGTAAATTAAATAGGGTTGATGAAAATAACTTGTTTGGTGATGATAGTACTGTTTTTATAAGTATTTATGATAGGGATAATGATAAGTATTATAATGAAATAGTTAAGGCTATTAAGACTAATAGAATAGATAATAAAAGGTTAGTTATAGATAAAATAGAAGAACTTATGCTTAAAATTATTTAAATATAAAAAGAATCGTTATATGAATTAGTAGGAAAACTTATATTTTCTATTAATTCATCTTTTTTTAAATCTTCTATTATTTTATTATTATCTATAATTATATTTTCTTTTAAGTAAGAAAAATGATAAATAGTATAATCTTTTAAATCTTTAAAATTGTATTTGTAAATATAATTATCATTAATAGCATAACAAATATCTTTTATTAATTTATCAATTATATCTTTATCTATATTATTGCTATGAATGATAGTAAAAGATGCATTTTGTTTTTGAAAGCAAATACTTAAATAATCGTTTATTTTAGCACTATTAACAGCTTTAACTTCTATTTCATAGTTTTCATATTCACCATTTTTAACATATAAATCGTATTCATCTTTTAATACTGTAAATATTTTAGCAAATGTACTTATATAAGCTTTTTCATAATCAGAATTTAGCATATTATCACCTATAATAATTATAATCAAAATAAAAAAACTTATGCATATCCATAAGTTTTAATATTGTTTAGCCCAGTATATTTTAGTTGTAGCATCCTCACCGCAACAAATACATTTTTTACTTCCTGTAGGTTCTGCATTCTCAAAAGGTATACATCTTGATTTTAAACCAAGATCTTCTTTTATTTTATTTTCGCAAGATTCATTACCACACCAGTTTGTATATATAAATCCAGGTTTAGTTTTAGAAATATTAGTCATTTCTTCATAAGTATCAGCATTATATACCATACTATCTCTTCTGTCTAATGCTCTTTTATACATATCATTTTGTATATTTACTAGTAATTCATTTACCTTTATGATAGCTTCATCTAAAGTAACTGTTTCTTTTTCTAAAGTATCACGTCTTACAATTGTTACAGTATTATTTGATAAATCTCTTTTACCAACTTCTATTCTAATAGGATATCCTTTAACTTCGGCTTCAGAAAATTTAAATCCTGGTGTTTTATTAGAATTATCTACTTTATATGTAATATTCATTTCTTTTAATTCTTTTGATAATTTACTAGTTGCATTATCTACGTTTTCATCATTACCAATAGGTATAATAATAACTTTATATGGTGCTATTCTAGGAGGTAGTACAAGACCTCTATCATCACCATGAACCATAACTATTTCACCAATCATTCTAGTAGTTGAACCCCAAGATGTTTGATATGGAGTTTCTAACTTGTTTTCCTTATTTAAGAATTTAATATCAAATGCTTTAGCAAAATCTTGTCCAAAGTAGTGAGAAGTAGCACTTTGAAGAGCTACACCATCATACATCATAGCTTCTATAGCATAAGTTGCATCAGCTCCTGCAAACTTTTCTTTATCTGTTTTCTTACCAGTAAATACTGGAACTGCAAGTACATTTCTTTGAAAATCTTCATATACTTTAAGCATTCTAAGAGTTTCATTAATAGCATCTTCCTTGCTTGCATGCATAGTATGACCTTCTTGCCATAGAATCTCTCTTGTTCTTAAAAATGGTCTTGTTGTCTTTTCCCATCTAACTATTGTACACCACTGATTATATAATAAAGGTAAGTCTCTATATGAATTAATTATCTTTTTAAAATGTTCGCAAAATAATGTTTCAGAAGTAGGCCTAACACACATTCTTTCTTCTAATTTATTAGATCCACCATGTGTTACCCAAGCAACTTCTGGTGCAAATCCTTTAACATGATCTTTTTCCACTTGAAGAAGACTTTCTGGTATAAACATAGGCATTTGAAGATTTTCATGACCAGTTTCCTTAAATTTTTTATCCATTATACTTTGTATATTTTCCCATATTGCATATCCATATGGTCTTATTATCATGCTTCCTTTTACAGAGGAATAATCCACTAAATCTGCTTTTTTGCAAACATCAGTATACCACTGTGCAAAGTCTTCATTTCTACTTGTTATTTCTTTAACCTGTTTTTCACTCATTTTTAACACATCCTTATCCTAAAATTCCTTTTAATAACCCAAACGATAAGCTTCCTACTATTAACCCTGCTAAAATAACGCCAAGTGTTATAGCACAAAGAGCTTTCTTTTTATCCATATCTATTAAAGCAGCAATTAAACTTCCAGTCCATCCTCCAGTACCTGGAAGGGGAATACCAACAAAGAATAAAAGTCCAAAAAACTCAGCTTTTTCTATTTTATCTTTCTTTTTTAATGCTTTTTTTTCTATTTTATTAACAAGCTTACTTAAATGTTTTGTCTTCTTAAGCCAGTTAAATATAGGGGTTATAAGCCATAAGATAAATGGTATTGGAAGTAAATTACCAATTAAACATATAATAAAAGCCGGGACTACATTAAGACCTAATAGTGCAGCAGCAATTAAACCACCTCTAAGTTCCAATATAGGCATTAAAGAAATAATAAATACAATTAATTCTTTACCATATTTTAAACTTGTAAGACCATCAAATAATCCTAAAATAGTATGTACTAAGCTCTCAGCCATAAAATCACCTCTACATGCATAATATTATATCATATTAATTAATATTATTGTAATTATTATAATATACTTTACGTTTATTTTAGAAAAAAATTATGTAAATTTATGACAATTAATAATAAAATACAAAAAATATCAAACTTAGTATGGTAAAATTATAATAGAAGGTGTAAAAATATGAAAATTACAAGAGAAGAATTACTATTTATTATAAATAAAGTTGGTATTAATGATGAAATAATAAAAATAGCAAGTAAGATGGATATTGATATAGTAAGATTGTTTTATGATAAAGTAATTTGTTCTAATGAAAATAATATAGATGAAAATATTGATATTGTAAGTAAAAGTATGCTAGGTATATACGGTAATTATATTTCTAGCAAATACTTAAATTCACTAGGTTATAAAACGGTAAATGAGTTTCCTGTAGTTAATAGTGATGGTAAACTTTTAACTAAAGCTGATATAGCTTTTTATGATAAAGATAATATGCTTAATTTATGTGAAGTTAAAATGGCTTATCAAATACTAGATAATATAAGAAATTATTCTGATTTCGATGAAGAAGATAAAAAGGGTAGTTATACAGATAAAGATTTAATTATAATAAAATATAAAAACATTGGAAAAAAGCTTCTTAAACAAGTAGAAAAACTATCTTTAACTAATGCAAAAGTTAATGTAATTACATTTGATGGATGCTATATAGATGATATTATATTAAGTAAATTAAAAGAAATGAAAGTACATCATATGGTTATAAATGTTAATATAGAAAGTTTAGAAAAAGAGTTAAAAAAGATGATTTATGATGTTTATAATTATACAAAAGCCAAAGTTATTCGTTAACTATTGGCTTTTTTTGCATATTATTTTATTGGTGATATTATTTGATAGAAATAACTGTTTCTGATGTACTTAAAAATTGTGATGTTAAATTATTAATAGGAAGAGAAGATGAAAAGATAAATGAGTGCTATATATATAGTAAAAAGAAGACTAATTGTGGTTGCTTTATTGGAATAAAAGGGGAAAAAACAGATGGTTCATTATTTTATAAAGAAGCTTTTGATAATGGAGCTAGCATATGTATATTAAATAAAATTTATGATTTAGATTTACAAAACTATGATGATAAAACCGTTTTAATAGCAAATGATACAAAAAAAGTATTAAAACAGTTAGCAATTTATAAAAGAAGTTTATTTAAAGGGGTAGTAATAGGAGTAACAGGTAGTGTTGGAAAAACAAGTACTAAAGAAATGATTTTTAACGTATTATCTTCTAAATATAAGGTATTAAAAACTATTAAAAATCAAAATAGTCAAATAGGACTTCCTCTTAGTATATTAAGATTAACTGATGAAGATGTAATGGTATTAGAAATGGGAATGAGTAATTTAGGTCATATACATAATCTTTCTCTTATAGCAAAACCTGATATATCTGTTATAACTAATATATATGATTCTCATATTGAATTTTTAGGTACAAGAGAAAATATATTAAAAGCTAAATTAGAAATAATAGATGGTATGGATAGTGGAAAACTTATTATTAATAACGATAATGATTTATTAAACAACTTAAAACTTAATAATAAAAATATTAATATAATAACTTGTGGTATAAAAGAAATATCTGATTATATGGCAAATATTATAAGTGATGATATTATAACTAAATTTAATGCTTGTGGTATTAATGATTTAAGTATAAAAGGAGGAGTGCCTTACGTTTATAATGCACTTATAGCACTTACCATAGGAAAATTAATGAACGTAGAAGATGAGTTAATAAAAGAAGGTATTAATAAAGCTCTTGGTGTAGAAAAAAGACTAGAAGAAGTTAAAATAGATAATAACATTACTATAATAGATGATTCTTATAATGCTAATTATGAATCCACATATTTAGCTTTGTCTTACTTAAGTAAATTTTATGGAAGAAAGATAGCTGTTTTAGCTGATATATTAGAACTAGGTAAAAACTCTAAAACCATTCATAAAAAAGTAGGAGAGTTAATAAATAAGAATAATACTAATTACTTAATAACCATAGGTAAATATTCTAAATATATAAGTAAAGTAGCTAAGAAAAATAAAATGAATAAAAAGTTTATCAAGCATTTTAAAGATGAAAAATCATCTAGAGAGTTTATTAAAAGTATATTAAAAGATGGAGATATTTTATTAATAAAAGGTTCTAATGGTATGAAGCTTTGTAATTTAATAGAGTATTTAAAAAAGAAGGATTAAATTAAATTAGTTTTAGTCCTTCTTTTAGCTTGTTTTCTAACATTTTACATTTATCTATATCCATATCACAAATTTCCTTTAAAGGATATGAAATTCCAAGTTCTTCATATTTATGAACCCCATATGTATGATATGGTAAAAATTCTACTTTTTCTACGTTTTTTAAAGGCTTAATAAATTCTATTAGTTCATTTATATAATTATCATTATCATTTATACCTGGCACTATAACCACTCTAAGCCATAATTTTTTATTTAATTTTTCGCATAGCTTTAAAAATTTAACTGAATTATTAAAATTACCACCTGTCATATATTTATAATTATTGGTATTAGTACCCTTTATATCAAATATTACAAGATCTGTATACTTAAGTATTTCTTCACAGTCTATAATACTTCCTGCAGTATCTAAGCATGTATTAATATCATTTTCTTTGCATAATTTTAAACACTCAAGTAAAAATTCTTTTTGCATTAAAGGTTCGCCACCAGAAAATGTAACTCCACCATTATGTTTAAAATAAGGTTTATAATTAAGTATCTTTTTTATTAATTCTTCTGGTGTGTAACTATCCGATTCTCTGTTAAAATCCCAAGTTTCTGGATTATGACAAAACTTACATCTTAAAGGGCAACCTTGCATAAATACAACAAATCTAACACCAGGTCCATCTACTAATCCCATTGTTTCTATACTATTTATTTTTCCAATCACTTTAAATCACCCTTTACTTAATAAAATTTTATTTTAGCATCCTAATCTTTCGTGGAATGTTCGAGATATAACTTCTTCTTGATGGGCTCTTGATAATTTATCAAAAAGTACTGCATAACCTGATACTCTAATAGTTAAAGTAGGGTATTTACCAGGATTATTCATAGCATCAATTAACATTTCACGGTTAAGTACGTTAACATTTAAATGATGTGCTCCTTTTTCAAAATATCCATCAAGCACATTAACTAAGTTTTCTACTTGTTCTTCTTTAGTATGACCAAGTGCACTAGGTACTATAGAAAATGTATTTGAAATACCATCTTCACAGCAATTAGTATAAGGCATTTTTGCAACTGAGTTTAAAGATGCAAGTGCACCTGATGAATCTCTACCATGCATTGGATTAGCGCCTGGGGCAAATGCTTGTCCTTTTTTTCTTCCATCTGGAGTAGAACCTGTCTTTTTACCATACATAACATTTGAAGTTATTGTAAGTACTGATAGGGTATGTTTGGCATTTTTATATAACTTATAAGAACATAAATCAGCATAAAACTCTTCAAGCAATTCTTTACCTAAATTATCTACTTTATCATCATCATTACCATATTTAGGGAAGTCTCCTTCTATTTCAAAGTGGACAGCAATTCCGTCTTCATCTCTTATAGGTTTTACTTTAGCATACTTAATTGCTGATAGAGAATCAACAGCTACAGAAAATCCTGCAACACCAAAAGCCATTAATCTATCTAACATTGTATCATGAAGTGCCATTTGACCACTTTCATAAGCATATTTATCATGCATAAAGTGTATTATATTCATTGCATCAACATATGTTTTAGCAACTTTTTTCATAGCAATAGAGTAGGCTTTTCTAACTGTTTTATAATCTAGATATTCATCTGTTATTTTATCTAAACCTGATACAACAAGTTCTTTTTTTATTTCATCTACACCCCCATTAATAGCATATAAAAGTGTTTTTGCAAGGTTACATCTAGCTCCAAAAAATTGCATTTGCTTTCCAACTGTCATAGCAGAAACGCAGCATGCTATAGCATAATCTGAACCATGTATTGGTCTCATAAGCTCATCTGATTCATATTGTATGGCATCTGTTTTAATAGATACTTTGCAACAGTATTTCTTAAAGTTTTCTGGTAAGTTTTGACTCCATAAAACAGTAAGGTTAGGTTCTGGTGCAGATCCTAGATTATATAATGTATGTAAATATCTATATGAAGTTTTAGTAACAAGACTTCTTCCATCTTCACCCATACCTGCAATACTTTCAGTAACCCAAGTTGGATCTCCAGCGAATAATTCATTATATTCTGGTGTTCTTAAATGTCTTGCCATTCTAAGTTTCATAATGAATTGGTCTATAATTTCTTGAGCTTCTTTTTCTGTTAATGTACCATTTTTTAAATCTCTTTCAAAGTAAATATCTAAGAATGTAGATGTTCTACCTAAACTCATAGCGGCACCATTATTTTCTTTAATAGCAGCTAAATAACCAAAATATAACCACTGTACAGCTTCTTTAGCATTTTTAGCAGGTTTTAATATATCAAAACCATAGCTTTTAGCCATATCACTTATTTCATTTAAAGCTTTTATCTGCTCTGATACTTCTTCTCTTAAACGAATCATACTTTCAGTTAATTCATATTTTTCAAGTTTTAATAAGTCGTTTTGTTTTTCTTTAATAAGTATATCAATACCATATAGTGCAATTCTTCTATAATCACCAATTATTCTTCCTCTTCCGTAAGCATCAGGAAGCCCAGTTAAAAGACCTGCATGTCTTGCTTTTCTAATATCTGTTGTATATGCAGAAAATACACCATCATTATGAGTTTTTCTATACTTAAAGTATTCTTCTACACTAGGATCTAATTTATATCCATAAGCATCTAATGCTTGCTTTACCATACGCATACCACCAAAAGGATTAACTATTCTTTTAAGTGGCGTATCTGTTTGAAATCCAACTATTACTTCATCTTTTTTAATTAAATATCCTGGTTTATATGCGTTTATACCAGATACTGTTTTAGTATCAACATCATATATTCCTTTTTCTATTTCTATTTTTGACATTTCATTATATTTATCATTTAGTCTCTTTGTTTTAGAAGTAGGACCTTCCAAAAAAGATTCATCACCTTTATATTCTTTATAATTATCTAAAATAAACTGTTTAACGTTTATCTCATTTTTCCACTTTTTTCCTTTGAAACCATTCCATTCGTTCATAAAATACCTCCTATAATAAAACTAATATAGATTATACACTAAATAAAAAAAATATAAATGTTGCATTTGCAACATTTATATATATTTACACTTATTTTACACATTTCTTTTTCTATATACAAAATATAGATTAGTAAATAAGACTATAAATGCTATATTTACTAAAAGTAGGGTAACAACAGGCCAAATTTCAATACTTGGTTGTATAAATGGAATGCTGTATACTTTCTTATAATACATCCATAAAATAAGAGGTATTATTTTCTTTAGTAATAATATTAATACTATAAATGAAATTAAATGAGAAATTAATATAACCAAGAAATACTTTATGTTTATATTAAAATTACTATATCCTAAAGCTTTTAACGCTTTAATCTCAGTTTTTTCTTTTAAGATTAATTTGCATATTAAAAATACATTTAACATTAAAAATAATATGAATATAATAACTGATACTATATAAAGTATTTTATTAGTATTATTAACATCATTTTTATATTCTCTAAAATTAGTAGAAGATACTTTAACCGTACTATATAACTTATCTTCATTTAAAGTATTTATTTTATTATTTATTTTGTTTATTTCATTATTTATTTTTTCAATATCACTACTTAAAGATTCATCTGGAAGTTCTAGTTCATATAAACTATTTAAAGTATTTTTTTGATTTTCTAGTTCATTATTTAAATAGGTAAGTGAACTTTTTTTTCTATCTTCTATTATAGAGTTCATAACTTTTGATATTTCATCTTTTTTATCACTTATCATTTTTTCATATCCTGTGCTATATATATCATATTTATTATCATCTTTAATAGTAATATACATTTCATTATATTCACTAGTAAAGTTATTTTCTTCTAAATAAATATAATGATTATTTATATCATTTTTATTTTCTTTATCATCTTTTTCTTCTTTATCTACATGCAAATTATTTTTAACAGTACCAACTATCTTTATTTTTTTAGCTCTTAGCAAATTATTATCACTGACTGTTAATGTAACTAAATCACCAAGTGATAAATTGTTACGATTAAATAAATTTTCATCAATTAATCCCTCATTAATAGTAGAAGGGTATTTACCAGTTGTTAATGTAAGTCTATTTATATAGTCATTACTTTTTAAGTTTCTTTTAGGATCTATACTAATAGCTTTAATATTATAATCTTTATTTTTAATACTAGCTTTAACTTTTAATTCTTTGGATAGACTAACACCTTTTACAAAATCTAAGTCTTTAATGGTTTTAACATCACCTTCATTAAAACCTGTATTAGCTGAAAGATAAACATCAAATTGGTTAGTTTTTTCATAATATTTAATAATAGTATTTTTCATATCTTTAGGATAAGAATTATTACATAAAAGCATTCCAAAGCTAATTATATTAATTAAAGAAATTAGTAAAATTAACTTTTTATTTTTAAATATACTATATACTGCATTCTTTAACATACTCTTATTTACTATCATAATAGGTCACCTACTTTAGTAGTTTTTTTATTATTCTTAATTTTAACTATATTAGAATTTTTATAAGTTATAACTTTATTTGCTATAGAACATAATTTATTATTTGATGTAGATAGTATAACAATACCATTATACTTTTTTATATAATTTAAAAGAGCATTTATAATTTTTTTGATGGTTCTATTATCTAAATCATCTAAAATATTATCACATACTAATATCTTTGGTTTTTTAATTAAGGATCTAGCTAATAAAACCTTTACTTTATAAGCTTTAGATAATTCATCTGGATAACAAATTATTTTTTTACTAAGCGAAAAACTTTTAACAATTTCATCTAAACTTATAGTATCTTTAAAATGTAATTTACCAAGTTCTATATTTTCTAATACGTTTAAATTATTTACTAAAATATCATCTTTAAATAAAGTACTAATATTTTGTCTTTTAAATTTAGCTAATTTATTATTAGTTAAATCATTACAAAGGATTTGATCTATATATAGCATAAAAGACTTGCTTTTTGTATTACAAGATAATATGTTAAGTAACTCTGTTTCGTTGCTTTTTTTATCCTTATTTATAAATATTAATTCTTTTTTATTAACACATAAATTTATGTTATCACATTTTACTTCTAAATAAGCCATATATAAACCTTCTTTCGTTAATTATTATATTATGTTTTATTTGCTTAAATGTCAATTGTTTTAAAATAAATATTTATTTTTTCTAAAACAAATGTTATAATTATCTTATAAAGTAGATAAGAAGGGTGATAACATGGAAGAAAATATGGAAAATGATGTATTAGGTTTTGATACAGACACTAGTATAAAAGATGATGAAAACACGTCTATTAACGTTTCAAAAGAAAGCGATAATTCTGTTTCTAATAATAGTGCAGTTAATAATACAGATTTAAAAAATGGTGTTTTTGATGCTATGAATGAGTATATGAATACAATGATGCCAAATATTAAAAAGGTAGATAGCATTAGTGAAAATATTGCAAGGGAAGTTTTACCAAATGAAATAGGTAGAGTAAAAGATGTAACTAGTGATACAGTTACTATTTATGTTACAAGTAATTATTTTAATAATGTTAATTTAATTGATCATTATGTATATTTTAATTATAATGAAGTAGTTAGAATAGTTGGTATGATAGCATCAATAAATAAAGAGGTCGCTAGTGTTAAATTAATTGGTGAAATAACTAATAATAGATTTGTGCCTGGTGTACTTAGTAAACCAAGTATTGATAGTGTTTGTTTTGTAGCTAGTCCTGAAGAAACCAAATTAATAGTAGTTGATGATACAAATGCTGGTAGTGTAGATAAGTTTTTATTAGGAAGTATGCCACTTTATAATAATGAACCTGCGTATGTATCTACTAATACATTTTTCTCAAATCATTTCGCTATATTTGGAAATACTGGTTCTGGTAAGTCTTGCGGTGTATCTAGACTATTTCAAAACGTGTTCTTTAACCAAGTAAGACCTCCTAGAGGAGCTTGTGTATTTATATTTGATGCTTATGGTGAATATGAAAGTGCATTATCTATTCCTAATAGTCAAGTGTTCTTTAAAAGATATTCAACAAACGTAAGAACTAATAGAGAAAATTTAATTAAACTTCCTTTATGGCTTTTAGATATAGATGATTATGCGCTTTTACTAGATGTAGATGATCCAGCACAATTACCTATAATAGAAAAAGCTTTAAGGTTAGTTACTGTATTTTCTGGTAATGAAGCTGAAACTAGGGTATATAAAAATGATATAATTGCAAAAGCTATACTTGAAGTTTTATATTCAGGTGGAGCTGCATCTCAAATACATGACCAAATATTTGCAATATTAACATCATTTAATACACCAGACTTAAATCTAGAAACAGAAATAGCTCAGCCAGGTTATGTTAGATCCTTAAGACAATGTTTAATAATAGATAAAGAAGGTAAGATAGCTGAAATAAGCTTGGTATCTGAATTTATAAAAAGATATATTAATAAAGATTTAAAATTAGAACTTCCAGATGGTACTATTCCATTTACTTTGGAAAACTTACAAGAAGCTTTTGACTTTGCACTTATATCAGAAGGAATTTTGAAGAGTGATAAAATATATGATAAGGCTAATGTGCTTAAAGTAAGGCTTGATTCACTAATTAAAGGGGAATATTCAGAGTACTTTAGGGTAGATAGTTACATAGATAAGAACTCATTTATCAAGCAATTAATTACTGCTCCAAATGGTGGAAGAGCACAAATAGTAAATATAAATATTAGTTATCTAGATGATAGATTTGCTAAAACTATTTGTAAGATATATTCTAAGCTGTTGTTTGATTTTACTTCTAAACTTAGTAATAGAGGATCATTCCCAGTTCATTTAATACTAGAAGAAGCTCATAGATATGTACAAAATGACTCTGATATAAAAATATTAGGATATAATATCTTTGATAGAATAGCTAAGGAAGGTAGAAAATATGGTGTTATTTTAGGACTTATTTCTCAAAGACCTTCTGAATTATCAGAAACTGCATTATCACAGTGTTCGGACTTTTTAATATTTAAAATGCAACACCCACATGATGTATCTTTTATAAGACAAATGGTTCCTAATATAACTGATGAAATAGTAGAGAAGATGAAGGGATTGCAACCAGGTACTTGTATTGCATTTGGTTCAGCATTTAAATTGCCTGTTATAGTAAAACTTGAAATGCCAAATCCATCTCCACTTTCACAAAACGTAGATGTATCTAGATTGTGGTATTAATAAAAATACAGAGATTGTCAAGATTTATTCTTGACCTCTTTTTATATATAAATAATAAAATACATTAATTATTAAAATACTCTTTTTATTTTACAAAATGTTACATTATTCATAGTAATTATATAAAAAATAATTGACCATAAAATCATAAACATGTTATTATATTTATAGTAAAAGATAAAAAATAGGAGCATCTTTTACAATCATATCTCTTAAGGAGGCATATATAATGAACAAACTGTTAATATCAATTGAAATTCCATCAATTGAAAAAAACTTTGATTTGTTTATTCCAATAAATAAAAAAATGGGTACCATTAAAAAATATTTAATTAAAAGTATTCATGATTTATCAGGTGGTATATTAGAAGAGAAGAAATATTCGTTTTTTGATATTGATACTGGGGTAAAATATGGGAATAATATATATGTAAGAGATAGTGGAATAAAAAATGGGGCTCGTATAATAATGATATAAGGAGGTGAATATTTATGGCCATGACAAGTTTAAATATTGATTATGAAGCTACAAGAACTACTGGAAGAAGCGTTCAAAATCAAGCAGGAGAATTTAAAACATTATTAAGTAACATCCAAAGCATTAATGATAATTTAAAAAATTGTTGGAAAGGTGCTGATGCTGATAGCTATACAGGTAAGATAGCTGAACAGGCTCAAGTTATGAATAAACTACAAACAACTATACAAGAAATAGGTGAATATTTAGTACAAGTTGGAAATGCTTATGAAAAAGCAATGAATGAAAATAAATTAAATTAAGGAGATGAAAATATGTTTTCAGGATTATCTTATGGTGAAATAAGAAATATATCTGGACAGTTAAGTTCTAAAGCGAGTCGTATGGAACAAATTTTAAATGCCGTATCTACGCAATTTAATAAAGTTGGAAACGATGGTACATGGAGTGGTACAGCTGCAAGCAAAGCTAAAGAAGAATTTGATGCTCTTAGAGCAAAATTCCCAGAATTTAAAAAAGCTATTGATGACTGTGCAAAATATCTAGAAGCTGTAGTTACTAGATATGAAGCTGTTGACAGTGCAGTGTCTGGTAGATAGAAATTAAAGAGCAAAAGCTCTTTGACAAAAAGATGTTATTGTTAATGACATTAGCATTTTTTTGTGAGGGAGATTTATATGAAAGTTATTGTAAATAATTTATATGGTAGTGTTAATGAACTTAAAAATTACATAAATAATATTTCAAAAGATATTGATAAAATTAGAAATATAATAGACTCAGAAGTTCAAGTGGCATGGCAAGGTGAAGATGCTACAAGTTTTAAAAGAGAATATTATAATGTTATTAATAACTTATTAGGATATAAGGCTTCTTTGAATGATTATCAGAAGTTTTTGTCAGAGGTGCAAAATTGTTTTAATTTATTAGAAGAAAGCTATCAAAAACCAATAACATAGAAAAGGTGATATTTATGAGAGCAAACTATGAAATGATGGATTCTATATCAGATGAATTAAATTCAATTACAGACGATATGTTAGAAAATATGAAGCAGGCTAAAAATTTGATTGGTAAGCTTAAAAATGGAGATTTTTGGACTGGAAGTGGATATGACAGTTATAATGATAAGTTTAACAAAATGTATAGAAGTTTTGGTACTTATATGTCTGAACTTTATAAACTTAATGCTGTTATTAAAAGGTCCGCTTCTAATTATAGAAAAGTAGATAAAGAGGTGACAAGAAAATAATATGGCATATGAAAATATAAATTCTGCATCTCTAAAGAAAAGCTTAAGTCAAGTAACTGATATAAGTCCTAATAAAGTAAATAATTTAATTAATAAATTATCTAGAAGTGAGTGGAGAAGTATTGGACAAATAAGAGTTAGTAATGCATTAAAAGAAATAGCAAGTGAAATAAATAAATTAAAAAGTGATGCTAGTAATTATAAAAATGCTTCAAGTTACATAGAAAAATGTAAAAATGAACAGCAAAACTTAAGAAAATATAGAGGTAAGGTATCAGAATATGAATATTACTTAAGAAACTGTCCAGCTAATAATCAAGTGGCAAGAAATAATTACACAAATGCACTTAATAATTATAGAAGAAAAGTTAGAGAATCTGAAACAAATATAAGAAAATTACAAAATCAAATAAATTCATTGATTAAATAGGAGGAAAAATGGAAAATAATTATGGTAAATTTTTACCGATAGGAACTGTAGTATTATTAAAAGGAGCAAAAAAAAGGTTAATGATAACTGGTTTTTGTTCATATGATGAGTCAAAAAAGGATAAAGCTTTTGATTATACTGGATGTTTATATCCAGAGGGAATTATATCAAGTAAGCAAATGGCTTTATTTGATCATTCTCAAATAGAAAAAATATTTTATTTAGGATATTCAGATGATGAAGATAAATCATTTAAAAAAGCAATGGTAGAAGAATTGAATAAAATGATAGAACAACAAAAAAACGCACAAAATTAATTAATATTAGGAGAGGGTAAAAATGAGGGTTTCTTTAATAAAAGAAGATAGAATTAGGAGTATTGATATTCCAGATGTTCCATCTGGAAATTTTTGGATTACTGACTATGATGATAGTGGTAAAGAAGAAAATTTACTTAATATAAAAGAAGAAAATGGTTCTTGGAAATTAACTAGTAACCAAGAAGTATATTATAATTTAAATGATACGTATAATTCATTTGTATTTTTAAAAGAATACTCATTTTACCCAATATTAAAAGTAGTTACTAATGAAAAAATGACTATTTATACATCTTCTTCGTATGATAAAAATTATAGTGATTATTATATTAACTTAAGTAATGCAATTTCTATCGGTAGTGGAATTAATAATAATATAAGATATGATGCACTAGAAATAGATCATGCGAAAATTATTTATGAAAATAATAAGTTTTATATTTGTAAGACAGGTAATAATGCAAAAATTTATGTTAATAGCTTAAGAGTATTTGATAAAAAAGCTTTGGAGTATGGAGATATAATTTTCTTAAATGGGCTTAAAATCGTTTTTATGAAATATGGAAATGGTTTTAAAATAAGTATATATTATTTCAATAATAGTTTAGCAGTAAGTGGGTTAAATCAGATAACATATGATAATTTTGAAGAACAATATGATGAATTAGAAGAAGATATTGATATGCGTTGGTATAAAGATAACGACTATTTTCATAAGACACCAAGATTTGTTTCTGAAATAAAAGAAAAAGAAATAAAAATAGATGTTCCACCTACAAAAGAAGCTGAAAATGATATGCCTGTTATTTTAACAATTGGACCAATGCTTACCATGAGTATGTCATCTATGGTAATGGCCTTTTCATCAATAGCAAATATATCAAGTGGTAGGGCTTCTTTAATGAGCTCTCTTCCGTCTATTGTTATGGCTGTTGCAATGGTTTTATCAACACTCTTATGGCCAACATTTACAAGAAAATATGAAGATAAAAAAAGAAAAAAGAAAGAAAAAGAAAGAATTTCAAAATATTCTACTTATATTGAAGGAAAAAGAAAAGTTATTCAAGAAGAGTTAGTTAATCAAACAAATATTTTAAAAAATAACTATCCTAATCTTTATACATGTAGTAATATAATTTTAAAAAGAGATCCTTTATTATGGCAAAAAAGAATAGAAGATGAAGATTTTCTCAAGGTTAGTTTAGGATTTGGAAGTTATGAAATGAAATTAAAAATAGTTTATCCAGAAGAACAGTTTACTATGCAAGAGGATAAACTTAAGGATATTTCAGATAAATTAAGTAGAGAGCCTAAAATACTTAAAGATGTTCCGGTTCCTTATTCATTTTTATATAATAACATAACTTCCATAATAGGTAATTATAATGATAGAAGTGATTATTTAAAAAAACTTATTTTTCAGATAGTTACATTTCATAGTTATGCTGATTTAAAAATAGTTATATTTACTGATGATGATAAAAAAAACACTTGGAAAAATATAAAAAATTTACCATATTGTTTTAATGATGATAAACAAATTAGACTATTTGCATCAAAAAGTGAAGAATATCAAATGGTATCATCATATTTAGAAAAAATATTAAATGATAGAAAAAATTTGACTGATAGGGAAGTTACTCCCAACTCTTTTGATAAAATATATCTAATAATAACAGATTCTTTTAAAATGATAAGAAATCAAGACTTTATTCAAAATTTACTTAAAACAAAAGAAAATTATGGATTTAGTTTTATAATATCAAATGGAAATATAGCAACACTTCCTGATCAATGTAAAAATTTTATTAAAGTAAATTCTACTTCGGGTGAAGTCGCAAAAAATGTTATAAATGAAAAAAATCAAACGTTTATGATAGATTCAATAAGTGGAATTAATTATAATGAATGCTACAAAATTCTATCAAATACACCAGTTGAAATATCAAATAATGCAGATGCAAAACTACCTGAAAAATTAGGATTTTTGGAAATGTATGATGTTGGTAAAATTGAGCAACTAAATTCTGTTAATAGATGGAAAAAAAGTAATCCTATGGAAAGTTTAAAAACACCAGTAGGATATGGTAAAAATAATGAATTACAATATATTGATTTACATGAAAAATATCATGGACCACATGGATTAATAGCTGGTATGACTGGTTCTGGTAAATCAGAGTTTATAATTAGTTACATATTATCTTTAGCAGTTAATTACAGTCCACTAGAAGTTCAATTTATTCTTATTGATTATAAAGGTGGAGGTCTTGCTGGTGCTTTTGAAAATGCAAGTTCTGGAAAGAAATTACCTCATTTAGTTGGTACTATAACCAATCTTGATGCAAGTGAAATAAAAAGAAGTATTTCATCAATAGAAAGTGAACTTAAAAGAAGACAAAGATTGTTTAATACAGCAAGAGATAAAAATGGGGAGTCAACTGTTGATATATATAAGTATCAAAGACTTTTTAGAGAAGGAAAAGTTGATGAAGCAGTTTCTCACTTGTTTATTATAAGTGATGAATTTGCTGAACTTAAAAATCAAGAACCAGAATTTATGGATCAACTTATATCAACGGCTCGTATTGGACGTTCTTTAGGTGTACACCTTATACTTGCAACTCAAAAGCCTAGTGGTGTAGTAGATCCACAAATATGGTCTAATACTAGATTTAGAGTATGTTTAAGGGTTCAAGATACTGAAGATTCTAATGAAGTAATAAAGTGCCCTGATGCTGCATATTTAACAAAAACTGGTAGATATTATTTTCAAGTAGGATATAATGAGGTATTTACTTTAGGACAAGCATCTTGGACTGGTGGAAATTATATTCCTAAAGAAAAGACTAAAAAACCAATTGATACATCTATTAATTTTATTAATAATGTTGGTCAAACAATAAAAAAAGTAGAAACTAAAGAGAAAAAGGATAACACAAAAGAAAAGAAATATGGACAAGAATTAACTAATGTTGTTAATTATTTATCTGATATTGCAAATGATCAGAAATTGAAAATAATGCCATTATGGCTTGATAAAATTCCTAATTTTATTAAAATAGATAGTCTTATAAGTAAATATAATTATAGTGTAACTCCTGGAATAATTGATTTACCAGTTGGTGAATATGATATGCCAGAAGAACAAAAACAAAATATATTAACAGTACCTCTTAGTAAATATGGTAATACTTTAGTATATGGTTCACCTGGTAGTGGTAAAGAGAATTTTATTATGACTCTCATTTATAGTGCTATTAATTTATATACTCCAAGTGATATTAATTTTTATATATTAGATTTTGGAAGTGAGGTCTTAAGTATATTTTCTAATTCACCTTTTGTTGGTGATATAGTTAATATGGATGATGAAGAAAAGATAATTAATTTGTATAAATTAATAAATAAAATTATAGAAGAAAGAAAAGAATTATTACAACCATATGGTGGTAATTTCTATAATTACAATGCTAAGAATTTAAATAAGTTACCTGTAATTACAGTTATATTAAATAATTTTGAATCTTATCAAGATTTATATGAAAAATATGAAGATACATTAGGTATGATACTTCGTGAATGTTCTAGGTATGGTATTTATTTTATAATAACTTGTAATAGTCCTAATGGACTTAGAATTAAACTTAAACAGAATTTTTCACAAATTTTCTGTTTACAACAAAATAATGAGGATGATTATTCAACAATTTTAGGTAGTGTTAATAAAACATATCCAGCACATTTATATGGTAGAGGTATAATAAAAAGAGAAAAAGTTTATGAATTTCAAACTGCTTCTATAGATAACCAAGATAATTTAAATGGCGTTGTTGAGGATATAATAAAACGTGACAAGCAAAAATATAAAGTGAAAGCTAAAAAAATTCCAAGTTTACCATCAAAAGTTTCATATAATGAAATATCAGATGTTTATGATAATACAAATAAGAATGTTATAATTGGTATAGAAAAGAAATCATTAAATATCTCATCATATGATTTTACTAAAAATACAATAAATGCAATTTCTGCAAATGATAGTATAATAATGCAAGATTTTGTTAATTCACTTATTATGCAACTTAAAAATAATCTAAATTTTCAAACCATGGTTTTAGATGCTAGCGACATGACTATTAATGAAGCCTGTAAGAAAAATATATTATATGAAAATAATAATTTTAATGATATATTTGAAAAGTTGCTTAAATATCAAAATGATTGTTATGTAATATATGAAAATAATAATTATAATGCATCAGTATTACAAAATCAAAAAAGAATACTTCTAGTCATAAATGGTATTGAATCATTTAAAAACAAATTAAAAATTGAAAATCAAAATAGATTAGAAGAGTTTTTTAATAAAACTAAAGGGTTGGACATTATTAATTTTATAATAATAGATAGTATTGATAAAATTAAAAAGATAGAATATGATTCATGGTTTAAAGATAATTTTGATTCTAGCAATGGAATTTGGATTGGTGACCAGTTTGATGACCAATTTACATTTAAAATTTCTGTTAGAACGGAAGAATTAAAAGAACAAGTATCAGATGATTTCTGTTTTGTATTAAATAGAGGTAAACCTGTTTTAGTTAAATACGTAAGTGATTTTAATATTCAAAATGATGATGAAATGGTAGAAAGCATAGAATAAAAAGTGTAAAAAGCAAAAATTTATTTTGCTTTTTCTTTTATTATTTTTTATTCTGTGATATTATATTAGTAGATAAAATACCAAGGGAGAATATTATTATGGGAGTATATAATATAAATAAAATAGAATCATGGTATAATGAGTTTTCTTCTCTAAGAAACAATTATATAAATAATTATTATAAAAACTATAATAATAGTTATATAAAAAGATGTAATGATAGTAATGTTGCAAAAATGAGAAATAAATTAAATGCACATTATGAGAAAATAAAAAAATTATATGATGGAATTAATAAATATTGGAGAGAATATTTAAATGATGTAAAAAATACAGATAATAGACTAGCTGGAAAAGGAGGAGGAATAAATGCTGCTTCTTTAGCTAGTAAATTAAATAGTATGCCAAGATTAAAGGAATATAATGATGGATCTTATACTATAGTTATGAAAACTAATAATTTCTTTAATAAATATAGTTATGATATTGAAAGTATACTTGATTCATTTAAAAACGAAGTAGAAACAGGTGCTATTTTTACTAGAACATCGGCAACTGTAACTGTTTTTACAGCTTCTTGTGCTGAAGGTATAATTAAATTAGTAGAGATGGCTGCAGATGGAGTAGTAATCCTTGGAACTATAGCAATAACAAAATATGCATTGTATGCAGATGTATACAATCATATCATTGGAAGAGAAAGTAATTATACAAAAGAATTATGGGATAAAACACGAGCACATGTTTCTAAAGATTATACAAAGACGGCGTTTGATTTATTTTATGATAATACAGGTGCTGGGCGTTGGTTGAAAAATAATGCATATGGATTTGATACAGTAAGAGAAATAGGGTGTGAAGTAGGTGAAGTGGTAGGTGTTGTTGCACTTTCTGCAGTGACAGGTGGAAGTGCTGCTGTAATGTATGGAGCTGCAAAAGGAGTTGAACACACTGAAGAAAATTGGCAAGATTCTGAAACATCTACTTTTGCTGGTCTTGTAAAGGGAGGCCTGCAAGGAGCTGCAGATGGGGCCTTCTTTGCACTTGGTGCTAAGGGAGACCAAGTGATGAAAAATGTAGCTAAAAATGCTGTTGAACAAGGTGGTAAAACTGCTCTTAAAAAAGCTGGAATACTAACTGGAAAGATGGGCTTTGAAGTTGGCTGTTCATTAGTACAGGATTGTTCAAACATTTTTATCAATGCTTATTTTAAAGAAGGCAATTTAGGAGATAATTTAAAATATTATTATGATCAGGCTGGTGGATCAAAACAATTATTAATATCAGCTTCAACTGCAATGATATTGTCTGGTATATCTGATGCTGTTGATTTGAAAAAGATAAATCAAACAGAAAATGTTTCAAAGATTATTAATAATGTTGATAAAAATATAACTTCAAAACAAATAAATGATGATTTATCAAAAATGTCAAAGCTTTCAAAAACCATAACCGGATTATTTGCAAGTATACCAGCTACTTTTTCAAAAATGAAGAATGTTGATATTCCAGAGGATTCTAGAATATTTAAAAAAATTCAACTGGAAGGATTATATCATTTTACGGATGATGTTAGTGCTAAAAAAATTTTAGATAGTGGCTATATAAAAGAATCAAGTATGTTTACATCCTATGGTAAAAAAAGGACCTTTTTATTTGCCGGTATACCATCTATAGAAGATACTTGCATAAATGGAGTTTTTGATTATAAAAAAGTAGCGGTAAAGTTACACCCTTCTGATATGGAAATTGGAAAATTACAATATAGAAAATATAGTGATGCCGCAATATCGTCTCTAGGGAATTATTACATTAATAAAAGTTCGCCAGAAATTGTATATTTAGTTTTAAAGCAACAAGATGGAGTGCTTAAATATGTCGAAGTTCCCAAAATAGAATTTGACAATTATAACCCACATTTTAGTGAAAATGTTATTGATAAAACAATACAAAAAGCTAGAAAGAAGATATATCAGTTTACTGTTGGAATGTCATCCGAAACTGACAATGTTATTAAAGGTTTAAAAACATATACGAATGATTTTAATACGAAAAGGTACAAGGTAAATAAAATTTTAACTAATGATATAGAAAATAGTGACGGGGTATCAAAATTTATTAAAAATGTTTCTGATTTGGATGGTACTATAAAAAAAACAGATATAAATAATAATATAATTGTAAAACATTCTTCTAGTTCATCTTATTTAAAAAGTGAAAATAAATGGCTATTAAAAAATTTTGATAAATTAAGTGATTCACAAAAAATAGATTTTATACAAAATAGTAATTCAAATAAACTTAAGTATATTTTTAATGATACATCAAGCGTAAAAAAATATAAAACATTAATTGATGAAAAAA
Organism: uncultured Bacilli bacterium; assembly: GCA_934162425.1. Classification (GTDB taxonomy): domain Bacteria; phylum Bacillota_I; class Bacilli_A; order RF39; family UBA660; genus Aphodocola. Next base: position 4,683 of record CAKPIS010000004.1, on the reverse strand, counting down.
TTATTAAAAATCAAGGGTCATTGATTAATAAAAGTTATTTTGAATATTTATTAGATAAAAATCATTTGAAAGTTATCGAATATATATCAGAAGATCCTAGTGTTTTAAAAAAAATTTCTGATGAAAATTTAATTATTCTTTTTTCAAGAGGTAAATTATCTCAAAACAAAAAAATTAATCTAAAAAATATTGTGAACGAGTTAGAAATCAGAATTAAGGTTGGGGATTTTTCTTTCAATAATAGAGATATTATAACTTCACCTGGGTTTGGAATGAAGTTTAGTTCATATGAAATGATGATTAATGCTATAGACGATGATACTCGTAATATTTTACTTAACAATATGAAACAAACAGCTGAAAAACTACCTAAAGAGCTGAAAGATATAAATTATGGTGAAATGGGACTTTTTAAGAGAGTTGGAATTGTAGAATTATATGAAAACGGAAGATTAGATGAAAATTCAATTAAGATGATAAACAAAATATTAGAAAATAACAGAAATGGAATGACAAAATTTAATATTCAATTATTAGACAAAGATATTGTTAAAAATTTTGATTATAACACATTAAATCAAATTGGTAATGATGTTAATATGAGTAAAAAACTAGTTGATTTATACCAAAATGATAAAAAATTATTTGACAGTTTTGTAGAAATAATGAACAAATCATCAAAAGATAATTCTCTTAATACATTTTATATTAAGAGTAAGAGTTGTTTAAATTATTTATCTGAAAATCCAGAAATATTGTCAAATGTTGATAAATCTATTTTAACGGATGATAACTTTATTAATTATATATTATATAACCAAAATTCTTATTCGTTATATAATCCTAAATCAAAAAAAATAAGTTTAGATTATACTAAAAACTATAACAAGGAATTTTCATTATTATGTGATAATATGTTTCATAAAGGTGTCGAAAGTAGTAATTTAAAGCAAATTAAAGAAGCTTATTTTCAAAAGTATTATTCAATTTCTTCAGATGAAGTAAAATATTTTATTTCTAAATATGGTGATCATTTAGATGAAATTATTAAATATGATACGGATGGGACTGTAACGACTGTAATTGGTATGTTGAAAAAAATTGATGAAAGTTCCGATATTGATTATATTAAGAAAATTTATGATAATCAAAAATTTAATTTTAATTCAGAGGAAATGATTTGTATTGATAGTAAGATAAAAGAGGTATATTCTAAGAGTTATGTAGAAGCGTTATCATCAACACAGAAAAACATAAATGCTATGATAAGTTCTTCTGATATGCATAAAATAATTGATTATAATGGAAAAAAGATCAGTATTGTGGATTGCAATGATAAATTTAATTTCTTGGTTCATAGTAGTGATACAGGATTTACGATGGATAAGGAATTAATAAATGGTAGTTATGTTGATACATGGAAGAGTATTTCACCAGAAACTCATGCACTATCAACTTCATATATAACAGAAAGCAACATTGGTAGTGCTCCTGTAAAAAATAAAGGAGTTTTATATGGTTTTACTAATATTAATGCCAGTGATATAGGAATTATATCTCCATATGATTTGAATAGTAATATTGCAGATTATGGTTTTAGTTCTGGAAATAAACAAATATTTATATCAGCAGATGAAATTTCGAATAATACATATAGAGTGTATAATGAAATAGTTCTAGATAGACAAAGTGTCAAACCTAGTTGTGTAATAATATATACAGATATGTCAAGCGAGAACGTAAATGCAGCTATTAAAGCAGCATCCGAGTGGGATATACCTATTGTGAGAATTAATAAGGTTCAGCTTGCAAATAATCAATTGCAGCAAGTTAAAAAATTAGTTGGGGATTTTAGGATTAATGGTAATATTGAATCATTACAAAAAGCAATAGATAAATATGAATCAAATGTTAGTGGTTATAAACTAAATGCTAGTGTTCAAAATGGCAACGAGGATTTTACTTCATCTATCGATAACAGTATAGTTTCAGATTTATTTAAATCCTCCGACATGGAAAATTTACTTCTAAATACAATTGATGAGATGAATGATAAAAATGAAATAAATCAAGTAATAAATATTTTGGAAAATGTTAAATCTAAATATGAAATAGTAAATAATAATGGAACAAGCGCAATTACAAACACAAAAGAATCATTTGATATAGATACATTAATAAAACTGGCAAAAGAAAAGATGAGTGAGGTGTAATATGAACAAAAAAGATATATTAGATTCTAAAATTAAAATGTTAAAGAATTTTCTTTCTTCTTCTAATGATGATGATGAAATAAAAAAATCAGAAGATTTTCAAAATAAGTTAGATATTGTGAACGAGGATTTTTCTGATAAAAAAAGTAATAAATTAATAAAAGATGTTTCTGTGGGTGAAAATGCTTACGCATACAAATCTAAAAAATAATTCTTAAGCAAAAGATTAAAAAATCTTTTGCTTTTTTCTTTATTCATTTTTTTAAATGTGATAAAATATAGTTATATAAAAGGAGGATATTTATGAACGAAAAAACAAAAAAAATAATATTGTATGTTTTATTATGTGTTGTAACACTTGGTATTTTATTTGGAGCTATTAGATTAAATAAAAATAGAATAGATAATATGTTATCAGTATCTTATATAAAAGATTATTTAACAGAAATTAAATATAAGGAAATAGAAAATTATATAGCAGAACAACCTAATGCTATTATATATGTTTCTAATAGTAGAGATGAAGATGCAAGAGAATTTGAAAGGAATTTTAGTAAAGTTATAAAAAAATATAATTTAGAAAATGAAATAGTTTATATTAATATTAATGATACGAATTTAGTGGATATAAATTTTCAAAATGCACCAGTATTAATTTTTTATAATAATAAAGAAGTATTTGATATGATAGATTGTAATACACTTCATGGTAATAAAGCTATTATAAAAGCTCTTAAAGAAAGGAATATAATTAATGATTAACGTAGTATTATATCAGCCAGAAATACCAGGTAATACTGGTAATATTATGCGTACATGTGCTGCTACTAATACTAAACTTCATCTAATTAAACCCCTTGGATTTTCTTTAGATGAAAGCTATATTAAAAGAAGTGGTGCTAATTACATAAATGATTGTAATTACACGGTTTATGAATCATGGGATGATTTTAAAGTTAGAAATAGTGGTACATATTATTATTTAACTAGATATGGTAAGAAGCCTCATACTTCGTTTGATTATAGTAATAAAGATGAAAACATATACTTAGTATTTGGAAAAGAATCAAGTGGAATACCACTTAATATATTAAAAGATGATTTAGAACATTGTCTTAGAATTCCGATGACTAATAAGGTTAGAGCACTTAACTTATCTAATTGTGCTGCTATTATGGTATATGAAGTATTAAGACAGCAAAATTATAATGATTTATTAGAAAAAGAACCTTTTAAGGGTGAAGATTATATTTTAACTGGTATAGATGAAAGTAAAGGTTAAAAATGACAGAGCAAGAATTAAACAAATATACAGAAGAACATATGAAATATTATTATGATAAAGAAAAAAAGGAATCAGGATATTTTATTCATCATAACTTATCTTTATTTCATAAATCTTTAGAAATAATGAATGATTATATTGATAATTTTGACCTTAATAATATAGAAGTTATTAAAACTTCATATTTTGCTAATATGGATTTTCTTAAAGTATTAGAATTATTAGAAGATTTTTTTAAGAAAATGAGATTGGATATTGATATAAATAAAGCAGTAATGAATGGTACGATAGAACCATATTATTTGCATGCTAAAAATTATAAAGTTAAAAAATATTTTTCTGCGTTCTTTAATTCAAAAAAAAATAAAAATGTTAGTATTCCTAATTCTAATTTGGCATTAGACTTTCTAGTTGCAGCGCATGAGTTGGCTCATCTTTATAATGATCCTAAAAATGATGATGAGTCATCTGTATTATCGGAAAGTTTTGCAATATATATTGAATTAATGGCAGGCATTTATTTAGAAAGAATGGGTTATAAATTCGAAAATGAATTTATGTGTGAAAAAAGGTTAGAAGAAGTAAAAAAAGATATAAAAGATTCTATGTATCCATTAGAAGCTAAAATGGTATACTTAACTTTTGGAAAAATAACAGAAGAAAATTATCATAAGTTATTTAAAGATAAAGATTATGATAAGTTTTTAAATAGTATAGATAAAAAGGGATTTGATATGGACATTTCTTTAAGATATGTATTTGGGTATATGCTTGCAAATTATATGAAGTATAGGGTAATAAATGATTATTCTTTTATTTGTAATGTAAATAATTTTGGTAAAAAAATGAATGATCTTTCATTTGAAGATTGTCTTAAAGAATTAAATTTTGATAGTATAGATGATAATTTTTTTGAAGAAATGAAAAATTCATTAGAAATGGATTTAATAACTAAAGCGAAAACTAAATAAGGCAAAAGAAACTGCTTTATTTTTTATTTGTCGAACTATGTCGTACGATTTTTAAAATTTGTGAAAAAGGTAAAATAACATGCAGAAAATAAAATTCTGCATTTTTTTGTTGTACAAAAATTAATAAATCTGCTATAGCAAAAATTAAAAATTTGTAAATAAAAACGTGCAGAAAATATCATTTGCATTAAAAATTAAATTAGTATATAGTGCC